>JBKHJL010000022.1:0-18296 GCA_046538155.1 Candidatus Micrarchaeia archaeon | reverse complement strand
GAGCGCCTGGAAAAAGCAAAGGAAACAATTTCCGTGGGCAAGATGAGCGGGGCAACCGGCACGATGGCTGCATTCGGAAGTGAGGGAATTGAAATGCAGGAGCTTGTAATGAAGGAGCTCGGAATTAAGCCCGCAAAAATCTCCACCCAGGTAATTCAGCGCGACAGGCACGCAGAGGTGCTCTGCACACTCGGGATAATCGCAGGAACCTTAGAGAAGATGGCAAAGGAAATCCGCAACCTTTCCCGCCCGGAGATGGGAGAAATCTCTGAGCCATTCAAGAAAAAGCAGGTGGGCTCTTCAACCATGCCGCACAAAAGAAATCCGCACAAGTCCGAGAGAATTTGCTCCCTTGCAAGAATCGTGCGCGCAAACGTGCAGACTGCCCTTGAAAACATCTCCCTGGAGCACGAGCGCGACCTTACGAATTCCGCAAACGAGAGGTTCATTTTCCCGGAAAGCTTCATAGTTACGGATTACATGGCAAAGCAGATGGCCGCAATCCTTGAAGGCCTGGAATTCTATCCTGAAAATATAAAGCGCAACCTGGAGCTCACCCATGGACTGGTAATGGCCGAGCGCGTAATGATTGCACTGGTGGAAAAGGGGATGGGCAGGCAGGAGGCCCATGAAGCAGTGCGCGAATTGGCGCAGAAAGCGTTCAAAGAAAGTAAAACCCTGAAGGAAGTGCTCAGGGAAAGCGGGGCAGGAAAAAAGTTCAGCGAAAAGGAGCTGGACGGGCTCATGGACCCTTCAACCTATCTGGGGGAATCAGGGGAGATAGTAGATGCTGCCCTCGAATAAAACCCCTTCTTTTTATTCAATATATTTATAAAGCTTAAACGAAATACCCAGAGTGGTGTGACTGAATGGCTACCCTATCTGCCAAGCAATTGATGTATGGTTCTATAGCCCTTGCGTTCCTCGGAGCAATACTTGCCCTGAGCTCAAGCGCCAGCGGGATTCTGGGAATAATCGGAGGCCTTTTTGCAGGATTGGGGGGACTGGGTGCAGTGGTATTCTTCAAGTATGGATATCTTGCGGTTCCCCTGATTACAAAATGGCAGAAAATAGTGATGGTTACGGATACAGGGTATGAGATACCCCCTTCCCAGGACGTAATTATAAAGAAAGTTGGAAACGAGTATTATGCATCCGCTTTTCTTTCTGTAAGGATTTTTGAATCCGCAACCGAGAGGGGACCGGAGCAGAATGTTGCATACAACAAATACTTTGAAAGGGCAATATCCAACATGCGTTATGTTGTGAAAATCTGCTACCTCCTGTATGCTGAGGATGTTGCGGAAAAAAGAAGGACCATTGAAACAAGGAAGGCAGAATCCCAGCTGCGCCTCGCAAGGGAGAGGGACAAGGCAGACCCGGATGTCCTGAAGATGGACAAGTACGAGAGGGAAATCGGGATGTGGGATAACCAGCTCCAGCGCCTGATAAAGGGGGTAAGGCCCATGGGCGTGCTTGCATATGCAATGACCTCGGCTTCAGGGGTTTCAAAAGAAGCGGCGGTTGCCACCCTGAGGGCCCAGGTAAGGGAACTCAAGGTAACCCTTCAGAATGCCCTCAACGTACAGGTAGAGCAGCTGACTGCAGATGAAATGAAGAAGTGTTTTGAATGGGAATACGCATTCCCTTCAGGGCCAAAGGACCTGGAGGAAAGCATATTGTGAGGGGATGATGTGGGAAGGCTCTCAATAAGCAAGGTGCCCAACAAGGACATATCAAGCAGGAACATCCTTGTCCATCCCCCGGAGCCTCCGATGGAGGCGCTCTGCAAGGACCCTGCCCAGGGAATTTATGTTGGCAGGACAAAGATGCTGAATGTTCCTTTTTACTGGACCTACCAGGAGGTTACCAACCCCCATCTTGCAGTGGTGGGAATAACAGGCTCAGGAAAATCCTATTTCATAAAAACATTCCTTACCCGCGCATCCTTTGTCTGGGATTCAAATGCGCTGATAATAGACTGGGCAGGGGAATACAAGCAGTGGGTGAGGATGACGGGGGGGAAGGTTGTTTCTCTTGGAAAGGGCTCTTACCTGAACCTTCTTGACCTTGGCGGGATGAAGCCTTATGACCGCATAAAGCAGGTGATGCGCACAATAGGGATACTCACCAATATAGACCAGTACCCGGAACAGAAGCGCCTTACCGAGCAGGCAATTGAAAAGGCTTACAGGAACAACAAGTTCAGGATGGATGAGAGGGAGCAGAGGGACGAGCTTGGAAGGCCCCTCCAGGCGCCCACGCTCAAGGACGTCATGACCATTCTTGAGGAAAAGGCATCAATGGGAACATACGAGTTCCCTGCAGAGCTTGAGAATGCAATATACCGGCTGAAGCAGTTCACCAAGCCAGGGGAGGATTTCTTTGCCCAGCAGAGCACAATCAGCCTCAGCGAGCTTACAGAGTCCGGCCTGGTCGCCCTGGACCTTTCAGGGCTCCCGGACGAGCGCTTCCGCGCTCTTGGCGCTCTCGCCATGCTCCAATTCATAAAGGAGAGGATGAGGGCCACTGGCTGGGCCACGGAAAAAGGGCTCCGGTTGATTGTTGTGCTGGATGAGGCCTGGAAAATCGGGAAAGATGAAAACAGCGATGTGGTGATGATAGTCAGGGAAGGAAGGAAGTACAACTTCGGGCTTATTGTTGCATCGCAAAACCCCACAGATATTGCAGAGGCGATTTTCTCAAATGTGGGGACAACATTCATATTGAAAATCAAGTTTGAAAAATTCATGAATTACCTGCAGGGCACCCTGAATTTCAGCGAATACATGAGGGATGCAATCTCAAAGTTCGGAGTAGGGGAAACCGCGGTAAACATGGCATTTTCCAGCGCAAATCCTTACCCTTCTACCTTTCTTATAGACAAGATTGAAGGGGAGGAGCCGACGAAGGAATTTTTCCTGGACCTCGGGAAGGTCCTTACAAAAAAGCAGAAGGAGGAGATGGACGTGGCAAGAAGTGTTTCATTTAAAAAAGACAGTTTGAGGAGGCGGCTCAGGGAGTTCGGGCTCAGCGAAGGCCGCATTGAAGACGTGGTGCGTCTTTTTGACCAGAAGAGCAGGCACATGGATATTGCTTCCTTTATAATCCTGCTTGAGCGCTTTGGGGTTGAAAGGTCAAACGTAACCATGTTCCTGAAGGAAATAGGGATTGAGGACACCACGGTAATAAACATATTCACCCTTGCAGACAAGCGCAAGGCAGATGTGACGGACAGGGACATAACCCAGGTTATACTGGAGGAGGGATAGCATGGCGAGAGTATGCATAATATCCCGGGAAGAAGTCCCGAAAGGAGAGGGAACCCCGATAAAAGAGGACGCAATAATCCGCACTATAAGAAAGATAAAGGGAAAGCTGGGCATACTCCAAAACAACGAGCTGGTGGTTTCGGACGAGCACCTGGAGGAATACAGGAAAAAGCGGGAAAAGTTTGAGAAGATGGCGGTAATCCACACCGCGGTTGCTGCAATCCTCGTGGTAATCCTCACTCTTGGCCCCCTTTTGCTGGGAGCACCAATCAATCTTGTGAGCATTTTCTTTGCCCTTGTGCTGGGAATCATGATTGTTGCACTTTCCCTGTTGAGCTACATCCCCGGCCTTGAGGGCGAGGAAGAGAGAAGAACACGGAGAACCCCCCAGCAGATTGCAAAAAGGCTCTCCCCCAGGACAAAGGCAGCACCCAGCCGCCGGTCAAAGGCGAAAAAAGCCAAGAAGAAGTGAGATGAATGGTTGAAGAAGGAGCACCAGAACCCAAAGTAGATGGTTTCCGGATGACCGCAAAGCTTACCGGCAAGTTTTCTGATGTTGCAAATGCCCTCAGCAGCATCTCATTCCTTAAGATAGCAAAAGAGAAAGAGGGCGTTGATGTCGCATACGTGGAGAGCAGGAGCATAGACAAAACCCCTTACCTGTTTTCCATGATGAAGTTCAAGAAGGATGAGATAGAGGCAATCTACACAGTACCCTCCAATGTTTCTCCAACCAAGAGAAAGCTTGACGTACTTCGCTATCTGCTGAATATGGTAACCCTGGTTGAGCCTTACTACGATATTGACAACAAGGTAGTTTACCAGCTTGTTGAGGAAACCATGAGGCAGATGGAAGATTATACCAGCGGAGACTACAAGGCCCTTTATAAGGAATACGACCAGCTCAAGAGGGAGGTGGAGAACCTTCGCCGCTCCTCCATGATATACCGCAACCAGGTGAAAAGCCTTTCCAAGGAGAATTATGAGCTAAAGAATGAGAATGATGAGTACAAGGTGAGATTTGAAAAGCTCAGGGGAGGGATATCCGACAGCGTCCTCAGCACCAGAATCCAGAACTGGATAATGGACCACAACGGTTCCATAAACATCGTGGAGTTTGCAAAGCACAACCGGGTTCCTGAAGCCAGGGTGGAGGATGTTCTGAACCGCCTGGTCAGGCAGGGCTATCTGGAGCAGATTCAGTGAGCATATGGTGGATATAAAGGACTTGAAGATAAAGAAGCGCACTTTTCAGTTTGATGTAAAGAAGCGCTATTCAAGCGAACTCAAATTCAGGAAGGTGGAAAAGACACCAATTGAGAAGGTAAAGGAGTTCATAGGTTCATTGAGGAAACCAGAAGGCGAGGTCGTTCTGGAGGATAAAGAAGAGGAAGAGCAGAAGGAAGGAATCGCCCCGCTGGAGAAAAAAGAGAAAGGACAGCCCCTTGTAAGCACGAATCTCCTCTTAAAAGCAGGGGGAGGCATACTCCTTATTTTCCTTCTTCTTATTTCTGCATTCATTTTCATGCAGTCGGGGGTTTATGCCCAGGATGTTGTTGTGAACCCTCCGGATTCCCAGACAATCCACTCCAAAGTACTTGATTATGACATACTTACTGCGAGCCGGAAGGAAAATCCCCGCGACCCAACCCACACCGCATTTGTCCGCATGCAACTCCAGGGTGAGAAAACTGCAACAGTTCCCATATTCCTTGAGGCATACAACAGGGTAGTGCCTTCTTCGGTTTATGTTTTGCGCAGCCACCGCTACCAGGCAGAGACCTACCCAGATTTCCTCAATTCATTTAAGCAAAGAATGGGCTACTGGGGAATTCCGGTCAATGAGGTGGGAGTGGGTGAGCTTGCCACCCTGCCTTCTCAATCGCTGCTTGTGGTGCCAAGCGGCTATATCCCGCAACAGATGCTTTCAGGAAGCGGTACCCGCATAACCGACCTGCTGGACAGAGGGGTGACTGTTGTATACATCGGCCAGCCATTTTTCCGGATGTTCAATGAGCAGGGAGCAGTTGTTTCTTCAAACCCCGCTGCCCTGGACCCGATGCGCGTTACTTTTGATGAGAGCGCCCAGCTTGTTTCCACCAACAACCTGAGCCTGCGCAGCCCGCTCTATGCACTTGGGGGAGCTTCTATGATATGGGGCCCAGTAAGCTCAGTTTCCTATGGAAAAGGGTATCTGCTCACATTCCCCCAGACCCTTGACGGCGGATGGACAGATGGTGAAGAAGCGGCATTTGATGTCTACCGCTTTGTGCTGGAGATGCCATGGGTTGCCCCGACAGGCAGCACTTTTTCAGAAGTTGAAGTTTCCACAAATCTTACAGAGGTGGAATTTTATACAAGTGTGTTTGACGGAGACCGCAAGTATCTGCGTATATATGGTTTTGATGAAGAGAGCGGCGTAGGATTCAATGAAGTAATCTATGCAAAGAAAAGCACAAAAGGGGAAATCTACACAGAAGGGCACGATATTGTCCCGGGAGGGCTTGGCCCAACGAAAATGGACATAATGGCAGACCTGCGCGAGGAAGGGGGAGAAGCAAGGCTATTTCTTGTAATTACCAATATGGGGGAGGAGGTGGACAGGGTTCCGGTTGCAACAACAAAAGTGCCCCTTAATTCCCAGCCCACATTTCCTTATGAATTTCTCCTTCCCAGCGGAAATTACATACTCAATATAATGGATACTGAAGAGAACAAGTATGCACGCTCATATATGCGGGTGGGCACATTGGATATTGTGCAGGGTTCCCATGCTTTCTCCTCAGACACCTACAAGTTTTCTTTTTACCTTGATGGGAAAAGAGTACCGGTTTCCGGAAGCGTTTATGTGAATGGAAACCCGTCCAATGCACGGGATTTTGAGAACGTAGAAGCCATTGAGCTTGAGGCCTCCAGGATGATTGGGGGCCCGCTTGAAGGGAACCAAGAGCATACTTTTACTTTTAAGCTGGGCGACTTTCAGTTTACTGAAACAGTGTATAAGCGAGCCCCGACCTCAATCTTTGATGAGCCGCTTTTTGTGGCCGCAGGAATAATAGGAATAATTGCACTGGGCATCGGTATTCTTTTTACAAGAAAATCCGAAACTATGTACGGGCTGGATATTCCGGATTTCCCGCCGCAGACAACCAAGAAAATCCCAATGAAAAAGGAAGCTATTCTCAAAATATTCACCAGGCTCAATGAAAAATATAAATGGAAGAATACCCCTCTCACGCTGAGCGAGGTAAAGAGCGGTTTCCGCGGAATGCTCCATGAAGGCAAGCCGATTTTCATAAGCGATTATAACCTTGAATACCTGCTGCTCCGCCTTATAGGCATGGATGAAATAAAAAAAGAGATTAAGTATTATGGGCTTACCTCATGGGAAAAGGAAACCGGCTACAGTACGAGGTACCTTGCTTTCTTCAGGAAGCTGAGGGACATCTGCATAAACAATGCAGTGCCCTTTACCCGTTTTGAAAAATCAGAAGAGTATGATTCCAGGATAACAATCCTTGGGCAGAAGATTTTTGTGCATCTCTACGATGACCCCGGAAGAGTTATATCCAATGCGCTTTCCTCCCTTGGAAATGGCCTTAACATAATCCTGTTTGAGGAGGAGGCTGAAAAAAGCGAATTCCATGAATACCTTTCCAGCGGGTATGAAGGAGGGACTACTCTCAAACTTGAGATACAGGCAGGCTCAGTGCTCCTGAAAACCTTCAAGGAATTTGAGGAGATGGTTAAGGAAATGAAGATTTAGGTGGTTGTTTTTTTCCGTTTTCCTTATTTATGATTTTTCCGTAAAGTTTAACAAGCATCTCCACGCGTTTTTCTGCATCGTATTCCCGCGCAACTTCCCTGCACGTGCTGCCCATGCCCTTTCCGTTTTCCAGCGCAAGAAGGAGCTTTTCCCGGAAATCAACTTCCTCTTTAAACAGGTATCCGGTTTCCCCGTCTTTTATAAAATCGGATGAGCCGGATTTCCCAGGTGCAACAACCGGAAGCCCAGCTGCCATTGCTTCAAGCGCCACCAGCCCCTGCGTGTCAAAATAAGAGGGGAAGGCAAACGCATCTGCAGCATCATAATAATCCGGAAGCTCTTTTTTGGGGACAAAACCAGTGAATATAAAATATTCCTCCAGGCCTTTTAGGGAAACCAGGTTCTTGTAATGCTCTTCCGCGGGACCCTTTCCTACTATTATAAAAACCACGTTGGGTTTTTTGTTTATGATGGATTGGGCCTCATTTATCAACAGCTCAAGATTCTTCTCTTTCACCATTCTCCCCACATGGAGCACGATTTTCTTCTTACCCAGCTTGTGTTGTTTCCTTATCCATTCTCCGTCTCCCTTTGAATAAGTCCGGTAATTTATGCCAGCGGGCATTACCTCTATCCCGGGTATGTTGTGCTTTTCCAGGATTTTTTTGGTGAATTCGCTCGGCACAAGCACCTTGTCAAAAAACCCGTAGTACCATCTGAGATATTTCCAGGAAACATCTTCAAGGAACTTCTGCATATCCTCCCGGGTTGTAAGGTAGTGGGTTGCGCTGGGCACCATTGTATGGAAGGATGCTATGCAGGGCTTTTTCAGGGTCCTTGCACAATCCACGGCCGCAAGCCCGGTTGTTGCTATCCCATGTGAGTGGATAAGGTCAACGTCCATCTCCTTAAGCAGTTTACGGGCAGAGCGAAAGGGGAACAGGGCAAGGCGGTAATCCGGGTATGGCTTGAATGAAGCGGAAGTGAAGTAGTATACTTTCTCATCCTTGTTTTCCTCTTTCTGCTTTTTTGTGCCCGGAGTGAGGATGAAAACATCGTGCCCCCTTTTTTCCAGCCCCTTCCTGTAGTTGAGGATGGCGGTAACCACTCCATCGTTGTTTGGCAGGTAGGTGTCTGTGAAGTATGCTATTTTCATCCTGATTCCATCCCCGGAATTTTTTCAAGGTGTTTTTTGATTGATATTTTTGAAACCTCAGTTGGTATACTGTCTGAAACAAATACTTCCCCGGATTCCTGCAGTTTCTCCAGGGAGTTTTTGAGGAAGAACCCATGGGAAGCGGTACAAACTACTTTTTCCGCACCACCCTTTTTCACGTTTTCCACTGCCCTGAGCATGGTTCCCCCGGTTGAAATCATGTCATCTATTATGAGCACAGGTTTCCCGTAAACTTCCTTTTCCATTTTAACCTCCTTTATTTCCCGGTATGCTTCTTCCCCTTCTGCGTATTTCCCTCTCTCTTTTTTCATGCTGCTGCCCCCGAATTCCTCCACCAGATAGTTTGCCCCCTCATCCGGGCTCATTATCTCCAGATTCTCCCCTGCAATTTCCCTGGCTTTTTCCACCAGGTCGCGGTTCAGGGAGATGTTCATTATATTCAGCCCCCCGTATTCAAAATTCCCCTCCTTTTTGAGGAAATGGCAGTCAAATGTCACCAGCAGGTCCACGCCCTCCCTCTTAAGCAGGCTGCAGAGCACTTCTGCGCTTTTTACTTCCCCTCCCCTGAATACCTTGTCCTGCCTTGAGTAAGGAAGGTAAGGGGCAACCAGGGTGATGCTTTTCGGGCTGTGCTCCTTTATTGCCCGCAGCGCCAGCAGCGTCTGGAATATTGAGGAGTCCTGCTCAGGGTAAAGCCGGTTTAGCAACAGTACTTCTTTTCCCTCCGCTTCCTCTGCGGAGGGAACCCTCACGTAGCTATCCCCGTCCGGGAACTTCTTTATCTCCACATTTGGAGTGTAGAGGTCTGAAAAAGAGGGGCAGACAAATCTCATGGGTTAAAAAAGAAAAGAAATTGTTTTAAAAGCCACTACCGGTGGCTTTTTGTGTTTAAACAAGCTCAGAGGCCATGAACTTCCTTTCGCAATACCTGCAGCGGTACTCTTCTCCTTCCAAAGAGAAGCGGGTCTCTATCTCCTCATGGTTGGTTATGCATTTTGGATTTGGACACTTTCCGACACCTGTGATGTTCAGGGGGAGCTCGGCATCACTTTTTTTCACAACCCTGCCGTCCTGGATGTGGTTTATTGTTGCATGGGGGGATACAAGTGCTATCACGTTTGCCTTTTCTTCTGAAACAAGAATCCCCTCAATCTTCACGATATCTTTTTTCTCTCTGCGCTTGCTTCCTGCATTCATCACCAGGGCAACCCTGTGGGGGTAGTTGCTGTCTATCCCCATGAGCTCCATCACTCTGATTCCCATCCCCTGCCTTATGTGGTCCACAACTGTCCCCTGCTCTATGATATCTACCTTAATTGCCATCTGTTTCACCCCTTAATCATTTTCTTCATCATAGCCATCCTCATTGGGATTCCGTTTTTTGCCTGTTCAAAGTATTTTGCGTGCTTTCCCCTGTCTACTTCCTGCGGTATTTCATCTATCTTGGGAAGGGGGTGCATAAGTATCATGTCGTCCTTTACCCCCTTCAGGTATTCCGGCTTTATAGTGAACTTCTTTTTTACGCTCATCGCCTCATACTTGTCCTCAAATCTTTCTTCCTGTATCCTGCATACATATACAACATCCGCATCTTTGAAATCAAGTGTTCCGGTTTCCTCTACTTCTATCCCGAACTTTTCCTTAACTTCTGCAATTGCATCCCGTGCCATCTCAAGTCCCTGGGGCGCGACAAGCTTCACTTTTGCGCCAAACATCCCCAGCCCATACAGGAGGGAGCGCATTGTGCGCGCATGCTTCAGGTCCCCCACCAGTTGAACATTAAGCCCCCCTATCTTTCCCTTCATCTTTTTTAGCGTATACAGGTCCAGGAGGGTTTGTGTGGGGTGCTGGTTGCCTCCGTCCCCTCCATTGATTACCGGGCATTCTGCGAATTCTGCCGCGAGCCTTGCTGAGCCTTCCTGCGGGTGCCTTATTACAATCATGTCTGCATATCCGTCCACAGTCTTTATGGTGTCCTCAAAGCTTTCCCCTTTCTTCAGGGAACTTCTTGAGCCCACAAAATCTATTATCTGGAGCCCCAGTCTTTCTGCAGCCGCCTGGAACGAGAGCTTCGTCCTAGTGGAAGGCTCAAAAAACATTGTTGCAACAATTCCCTCCAGCTTTTCCACATTTCCCGCTTCAAGCTGCCGGTCCATCTCTTCCGCCCTTGCAAAATAATCTTCTACATCCTCTTTATTGAGGTCCCTGAACGATACCAAGTCCATAATCCCACCTTTCACGGTTTAGGCAGAAACAGGAATATAAACCCCCCTCTCCTGCACATGGATAAGGTATTTATTTTATTGCGTTCCTTATGTATTTTTCTTCTAATAATCAGTGGGTGATAATATCAAAATCGTGATTGAGGGACAGGACGGCTGTGGAAAAGACACACAGATTGCCCTCCTTAAAGAGAAGATTGATTTTATCCATTTTAAATACCCAACTCCTGAGTTCCCGTCCATCCGGGAATACCTGGAAAAGAAGCGTGAGGTTTCCCCCAAATCCCTTTTCCTGCTTTTCCTTGCAGACATCGCGAATGAGCAGGAAAAGCTGGGGGGCACCCGGGAAACCTGCATAATTGACCGCTACGTGTTTTCCACAATTGCCTATGACAGGCATTTTTCTTATGGGAATGCAAAGGGGCTGGTTTCGGAAATTGGTTTTCTTGCACCTGATAAGGTACTCCTGCTGGATTTGCCCCCTGAGGTTGCACACGGGCGCAAAATGAAGCAAAAGGAGGAGGAGGGGGTTTCCCCGGACCGGTATGATGAGGATATTGAGTATCTGGGGCATGTGCGGGAACGCCTGCTTAAATTAAAAGATGATTCCTTTCTCTGCCCGGACTGGGTTGTGCTTGATGCAACAAAGCCCCCGGAAGAGCTGCACATGAAGGTATTGGGGCTCCTGGGCCAAGCGTGAGATTTTTATAGGGTACCTCTCTAAATTCTTTTTCACTTCCATTATTTTATGGACGTTTTCACAACATGAGCTCCTGTAGTCTAGCCCGGTCAAGGACACCGGACTTTCACTCCGGTAGCCCGGGTTCGAATCCCGGCGGGAGCACTTCTCCCCCCTCTTTTTCATAAAAATCTGAGAAATCTTCGATTTCTTCCCATGAGCGAGGCTCACGGAGAAAGATTCGGTCATTGCGTGTAGCTCCCGGGCCCCCCTGCCCCGATTCACTGAGCTACACACACTAAGGTCCCCCCAAAGAAAAACGAATTTCCAATATCATTCTGTATGAGGAATGCTCCGTATTAATCGCAAGATTAATCAGACGAGCATTTTGGACCAACCCCTTATTTTCGCCCCAGGGGCAAATATTAATAAGTGACCTGCACTCTTAACCAACGGTGGGAAAATGGTTAGCAGGGAGGAAATAGCCGAGTTCAGGAAAAAGCATTTTGAGATGGAGAGGAGAATAGATGAGATAGGGAGGGGGCAGTTTCCTACAGTCATCCGGCTTTCTGAAGCCCTTAAGGACATCCTGGACGGAATAGATACGGTAAAGCAGAAAGAGCAGGCCATGCATGACCCCCATATAAACAAGAGAATAAAACTCGCGAAGCGGGGAATCAAGCTGGGCAAGAGCCTAAAGTATTTTGAAGATAATATTGTGCTGGAGTTTGACAAGGGGAACCTCACTAAGGAAACGGGCAGGAGGTTTGCTGAAATCACCAAGCACCTGAGGAAGAACAGGGAGTGGGCGGCAAAAAAAGAGTTTGATTATTTTGAGGAGCTGATGGCCCTCCACCAGCAGCACCGGGAATCACGGGAAAAAATCCAGAGCGCCAGGAAGGAGCTTGAAAGGGACAGGCATAAGGCGAAAAATCTGCTGAAAATCCTTTCCTGGGTGGAGAAGCAGGAGGTGGACAAGGAAAAGGCAGGCAAGCATCTCCAGTGGCAGGAGAGCATTTCAAAGCTCCGGGAGCTGAGGCATGAGCACCTTGTTGAGCTCTCCACAAAGCCGGTCGGGGAGCTGCTGGAAAATGAAAAACTGGTGGCAGACCAGTTTTCCGGCCAGGAAGAACAGCTGGAGGAGATAAGGGGGTTTTTTTCCGAGTACCCGGAGCTGGGAGAATACAAGGCAGCGGAAATCTGCAAGCTGTTTTCTGCAAGCGAGAAAAAGCTTTCCCACATCTGCCCGGAAACATCCAGATTCAGGAATTCAATTGCAAAAAACAGGAAAATATTTGAAACCCTCCACAGCCTGGGCAGCACCAGCTACCTGGAGCCGGACCCGGAAAACGAAGCGACAATGGAATTCTATTCAAAAAACATAGCAGGGGCAGAAGGGCCGGTAAAGAAGCTCAGGTTTCTTGCCCCGGGAAGGAAGCAGTATGAGGCAGCCTACAGGAAGCAGAAAAAGCTGGAAGAGAAGAAAAAGGAGCTGGAGGGACAGTCCAGGGAAAAGCTGGAGGCAAAGCTGGAGGAGCTCAATGCCTGCACAGAACTGCTCAATGCTCCTCCGGAAGAGCCCCGCCAGGAAAAGGAAGAAAAACAGGAGTCACTTATCTCAAAAATCAGCTCTTTTTTCAAAAGCTAAGCCTTCCTTTTTCGCTTTCTTTCCCAGAAGCCAAAGAGGGGAACCAGGAAATATACAAGATTGCTCCAGTCCGGAATCCAGAAAGTTAAGGCAACTCCTGCAATGCTCACCATCACAAATCTCTGCGTAATTTTCATGCTCGTCCTGAAGGATTCATGCTCGTACTTGTCCGCATCAACAAGGTCCCTGTGCCTGTCAACATATGTTGCCTGGAGGTAAAGGAAAAGCAGTATCAGGAAAATGTTGAAATGGAAAAACAACTCTGAAGCCACAAGCCCCCCATACTCTCCGACCAGTTTTGTGGAAAAAGGTATCAGCACAACCAGCATAAGCCAGAGCATGGTCACCCATATATATCTCTCATCAATTTTTCCTATGTGCCTGAACTGGTAGTTGTGGGCAACCCAGAAAAACCCCAGCAGCACAAAGCTCAGGAGATAGTCCAGGAATATCGGGAACATACCGATGAGTACATCATACAGGGCAGCAGAACTTTGCCCAACGTCCGGAAGCTTGATATCAAAGATAAGAAGGGTCATGGCAATTGCAAAAGTACCGTCAACTATGGTTGCAAGCCTTCTCTTTCCAAGAAGTTTCCTTTCGCTCATCAGCCTTCCCTTTTCATTCCAAGAAGCATAATCTGGGCAAGCAGAGCCTCAATCTGGATGTGCTCGTTTGCCCCTTCAACAAGGCGGAAGTCATATTCCCCGATTCTGTCCACCAGCTGGACCTTCTTTTTTTCCGGAATCTCAAGGTTTGCCGTTTCCCTGTATATCTGGAGTATTATGTCTGAGCCGGAAAGCCCGTACTGTGTGCTCAGCTCAAGAAGCATCTTTCGCGCATCCAGGAATCTTCCCCCATATGCAGCATCCACCATCTCCCTTATTTCCCTGGGCCGTGCGCGTGAAGATATCTTATAGATAACCTCCTCGGTGATTGTTTTGGAGTGTATTGCAGCACCCTGCAGGGCATTTATCGCTTTTCGCATGTCACCTTCAGATACGTAGGCGATTGCATTCTCTGCTCCCTTTTCCACTTCCAGCCCCTCCTTCTCCGCTATCGTTTTTATCATCCTGTGGATTTGGCTTTCACTCAACGGAAGAAAACGGAAAACTGCACACCTGCTCTGGACAGGCTCTATGATTTTGGATGAATAGTTGCAACTCAGGATGAAACGGGTGACCGGAGAATACATCTCCATGGTGCGGCGGAGCGCATGCTGCGCATCCGGGGTAAGGGCATCTGCCTCGTCCAGGAAAATCAGCTTGAAGGGCACTTTTCCTCCCACGGAAACACTGCGGGCAAAATCCTTTATTTTCCCCCTTACGATTCCAATCCCCCTTTCATCACTGGCGTTAAGCTCGAGCAGGTTCCCCCCAATCCTGTCCCCGTAAAGGTCGTGGGCAAGGGCAAGGGTTGCAGTGGTTTTCCCTATTCCGGGCGGCCCGGAAAAAAGCATGTTCGGCATGTTTCCGGATTCCACAAATGCTTTAAGGGATTTTACTGTTTCCTCCTGCCCCACCACTTCTGAAAGTGATTTTGGGCGGTATTTTTCTGTCCACGGAAGAAGTTCCTGTTCCATTCACCCACCTTTTGTAGTGCTTTGGGTAATTAACAATATAAACATTCTCCATTATTCTTTTTTCCAGTGGTAATTATGCAAAGAGTAAAAACAGGGATAGCCGGGATGGATGAGGTCCTCAACGGCGGAATCCCCATACACAGGCACATTGCCCTTAACGGAGGGCCGGGTGCGTGCAAAACCTCTTTTGGATTTGAATACATCTACCGGGGGGCGCAGGCCGGGGAAAACGGAGTATATATCTCCCTGGAAGAAACCCCGGAGGACATAATTGAGAACATGTCCGCAACCTTTACCGGTTTTACAGACATGCCTGACCTGATTTCCTCCAAAAAGCTGGAGATACTCAAGCCGGACAGGTTCATGTTTGAGGACATTGCGGAAATGCTTGAGGAAAGGATTGCCAACAATGACATAAGGAGGGCAGTGATAGATTCCTCTACCATGGTGCGCCTCGCATTCAAGGACGAGTCAGAGTACAGGGAAACGATGTTTGAGTTTTTCTCCCTTCTCAGAAACCTGGACATAACCGCGATGATGTGCGTGGAGGCGTCCAACCAGAACCTCGCAACCTCCAAGTTTGATATAGAGCATTTTGTACTGGACGGAATCTTCAACCTTTACAACCTCGGAAAGGCAGACCAGAGGGTAAAGGCGATAGAGGTTTACAAGATGCGGGGCACCAACCATATAAGGGACAAAGTCCCCTTCAAGATTACTCCAAATGGGATAAAGGTCTTCTTGGGCGAAAAAGTGTTCTGACACCGGACAGAGGGGAAGCGCCCCCTCGCCTGGTGAACCTCTACACTCTCTACCCTTGGCTGGTGGGACATCCCATTTATTTTCTTTTCTATTCCATATCCTGTTCTCATAAGGTGCATACAATGTATGATCATAAAGCAGTTGAGAAGGAAATCCTTGATTTCTGGGAGAAAAAAGAAGTATATGAGAAAGTGAAGAAATCCAGGCAGAAAGGTGAGGATTACTATTTCTGCGACGGGCCCCCCTACGCAACCGGGCAAATCCACCCCGGGACAGGGTGGAACAAGTGCGCAAAGGATGCCATCTGCCGGTTCTGGAGGGGCAGGGGAAAGAATGTGAGGGTACAGCCTGGTTTTGATACCCACGGCCTTCCCATCGAAGTGAAGGTAGAGAGGGAACTGAAGATAAAGAACAAGAGGGAAATAGAGGAATATGGCATTGACAAGTTCATAGAGGAGTGCAAGCAGTTTGCCACCAAATATATCGGAGTGATGGGGGACCAGTTCAAGTCCCTTGGAGTCTGGATGGACTGGGACAATCCATACATCACCTACAAGGACAGCTACATTGAGTCATCCTGGGAAACAATAGCAAAGGCACATTCCAGGGAACTCCTTACAGAAGGGGTTTATGTCCTTCCCTACTGCAGCCGGTGCGAAACAACGATGGCAAACTATGAGCTGGAGTATGGTGAGGAAACAGACCCGAGCATTTTTGTGAAATACAGGGTAAAGGACAGGGACAACGAGTTTTTACTTGTCTGGACCACAACTCCCTGGACAATAACCGCGAACATGGCAGTAATGGCCCACCCAAATCTTCCATATGTGCGGGTAAAAGTAGGCGATGAGGTCTGGGTTCTTGCAAAGGACCGGCTGGACTATATCCTGGAGCTTACAGGAGAAACAGCAACTGTCCTTGATGAATTTATCGGGAAAAAGCTCCAGGGCATCCAGTATGAGCATCCCTTCCAGCACATCATAAAAAAGGAAGCAGACCGCAAGGTAATACTCAGTGATGAGTATGTCACTCTGGAGGAGGGTACCGGGCTTGTGCACTGCGCTCCCGGCCACGGCCCCGAGGATTTTCTGATGGGGAAGAGGTTTGGGATTGAGGCTTTCTGCCCTGTTGATATGCAGGGAAGGTATACCTCTGAAGCAGGGGAGCTGGAAGGCAAGCAGGTGCGCGCAGCAAACCCCGAAATAATA
Organism: Candidatus Micrarchaeia archaeon; assembly: GCA_046538155.1. Taxonomy (GTDB): domain Archaea; phylum Micrarchaeota; class Micrarchaeia; order Anstonellales; family Bilamarchaeaceae; genus CAIKOA01. Next base: position 1,980 of record JBKHJL010000022.1, on the reverse strand, counting down.
GAAATACTGAAAGATGTGGGTCTGCTGCTTTACGAATCCAGGATACAGCACCGCTACCCCCACTGCTGGAGGTGCAAAAATCCCCTTATTTTCCTCACCACAAAACAGTGGTTCATTGAGGTTTCCAAGCTCAAGGAAAAAATGCAGGAGGAAACGGATAAGACTGCCTGGCACCCTGATTTTGCCAGGAACCGCTTCAGGGACTTTGTGAGGGATGCTCCGGACTGGTGCATTTCCAGGCAGAGGTACTGGGGAATACCTCTTCCAATCTGGAAATGCGAAGACTGTGATGAAATAAAGGTCATCTCCTCAAAAAAAGAGCTGGGGGAAGTCAAAGAGCTCCACCGTCCATATATAGATGAAAAGATGTTTAAGTGCGGGAAGTGCGGGGGAAAGATGAGCAGGGTTCCTGATGTTCTTGACGTATGGTTTGATTCAGGCAATGCGGTATGGGCATCCCTGGACAAGAAAGAAAAGGAGAAATACGACCAGGCAGACTGCATACTTGAAGGACAGGACCAGATACGCGGGTGGTTTTATTCGCTTCTTGGTTCAGGGATGATAAAGAACGGGCAGTCCCCCTACAAGCGGGTAATCATGCACGGGTTTTTCGTGGATGAGAAAGGGGAGAAGATGAGCAAGTCTGTAGGGAATTTTGTCCCGGTTGAGGAAATACTTGAGAAATACGGGGCAGACTCCTTCAGGCTCTGGGGACTGTCCAATACGATATGGGATGAGCAGAAGTTCAACTGGGTTTCTCTAAGGGAAGCGCATGGCGCACTGGACATATTTTACAATATGCACGTTTACCTGAGCCGCTTCTACCCAAAGGAAAAAATAAAGGATGCAGAACTGGAGAAGGAGGACCGCTGGCTCCTTTCAAGGCTAAACAATACCAGGAAGGTTTTCAATTCCTCATTTGAGGCTTATGAGATAAGCAATGCCACAAAGGCCCTGAGGAACTTCCTTGTGGAGGACATGAGCAAGTTTTATATGAAGGTTGCAAAGGACAGGGTTTCCGGAGGCAGGAACAGGGAAGGCGCGCTTTTTGCAATCTATTCTTCCGTGCTGGGTGTGGCAAAGATGCTTTCAGTAATATCCCCATTCCTTCCTGAACACGTTTACCAGAAGTTTTTCAGGAAGCACGAAGGCGAGGAAACGATTTCCCTCTATCCGCTTGCAGAAACAAGGGAGGGCGAAATAGACCCGGCCCTGGAAAAGCAATTTGAGCACATCAGGGAGATAGCCCCTGCCCTGCTTGAGCTGAGGCAGGAAAACAAGGTAAAGCTCCGCTGGCCGCTTTCCGAAGCTTACATACAATCAGAGTCCCAGGATGTTGTGGAATCAGTTGGGGAACTTTCAGGGATATTGCGAAAGCTGGTGAATGTGAAAGAGGTATCCGCAGGCACGGCTTCCCCAAAGTTTGCATCTGGAGATTTCCAGGAGGGGAAGGTATTCCTTAACTGCGAACTCAGTGAAAGCCTTTACGAAGAGGCGATAACCAACGAGATTGTCCGCAGGGTCCAGATGTTAAGGAAAAAGCTCGGGCTTGTGGAGAGCAACAGGGTATTTGTTCAGATGGACCTTGAAGATGAGTTCAGGGCGATAGTGGAGAAGAACAGGAAAGAGATAATGAAAGATACAAATTCAAAGTTTCTTGAATTTTCTGAGCTTGAAGGGGAGGGGGATGCAAAATCCTGGGAAGTAGACGGAAGGGTTGTAAGAATAAAAGCAGAGAAGGCCTGAGTGTTCAGGCGCTCTTGAACTTCCCTCTTTTTTCAAGGTCGGACCAGCAGTCCTTGCAGATGTATGCCTTGTTGCCCTTTCCCACTCTTTTTGAGCTTTTCAGGCACCGGATGCATACTTCCCGGCCACAGTAGTTGCACTTATCCAGCTTTGCTGTTTTTGAGTCGCATCTTTCACATACCTGTATTGCCATAATGATACCCCTGGATTTGATGATATACCAAGAAACTATTC
>JBKHJL010000002.1:0-61195 GCA_046538155.1 Candidatus Micrarchaeia archaeon | reverse complement strand
GCTCAAAGTTGTACGGCCCGCAACAAAAATTGAAGAGGTCGCAAGAATGATGCGGAAATACGGGCTCAAGAGGTTTCCCGTAGTTGGTAAAGACAACAGACTGGTGGGAATGATAAGCGAGGGGGACATAATGGGTGTTTTTCCCTCAATTGTTGACCTGCTGGAAGAAAGGGCCGAAGCAGGCCTGGTTTGAAAAGACCTGCAACTGCCTGCCCTGTTTTTGTTTTGAAGGGGCGGCGGATGCAGCATGCTCACGCTGTGCACAGGATGGCCGCGGTAGCTTCAAGCGATGACCGTTGCGTCAACAGTGCACAGCTCATACTCCTACTCGTTTTAAGGCGGCAGATACCGCCTTTCCGGAACCCTCAGCATGTGAAGATATGAAAATATGCGTAAGAGTGGTGCCAAATGCCGGAAAATTCAGGATAGGCAGTAACAGCAGCGGATGGAAAATATACGTGAAAGAAAAGGCAGAAGGAAACAAGGCAAATGCAGCAGTAATAACAGGGCTGGAAAAACTCCTGGGAAAGGATGTCTGGCTCATTTCCGGAGCAAAGGCAAAAAAGAAGGTGCTGAAGATTGAAGGAAAAGAAGAAGAGGTCCTTGACGCACTCAGAAAAGCAGGCTCAGGAAAAGGAGCTCAATAAGCTGATGGAAAGGCTGCAGGACTCTGTGGTCCTGGTGGAGGGCAAAAAGGATGAGAGGGCGCTGGAGCCATACATGGAATCAGGGAAAATCCTGAAAGCGGCGGGCAGGCTGGAAACCGCCTGCAGGATGGCTTCAGAAATATTCAGGGCCTGGGGAAATGAAACAGGGGGAGAGGCGATAGTGCTTATGGACAGGGACAGTGCGGGTGAAGAGCTGGCAGTGATGGCAAAAGGAGAGCTTGAATCGAACAGCATAAAGGCAGACCTTGAAACAAGAAAGCGGCTTATGGCAATACTTCGGCTTACGCATATTGAAAACTTTGAAAAAAAATATAAGGAAAAATTAGAAGAACTAAAAGAAAATTAGGTGAATATTATGGCAAAAACATACATAGATACAGTAAAGTACCTCATTTATGCAGACGTAAATGTTGATGGAATAGTAGATAAGCCGGATGTTGTGGGAGCAATATTCGGGCAGACTGAGGGGCTCCTCGGGGAAGAACTCGACCTGAGAGACCTCCAGAAAAACGGAAGAATCGGCAGGATAGAAGTTGATCTGAAGCCCAAAAGTGGAAAGACCAGGGGGGTAATAAAAATCCCCAGTTCACTGGATATGGTTGAAACCTGCATAATTGCAGCAGCTATTGAAACAGTGGAAAGGGTTGGACCCTGCGAAGCAAACATCAAAACGAGCAACATAGAGGATACCCGCAACATAAAGAGGGACCAGCTTATCAACCGCTCAAAAGGGCTGCTCAGGCACCTGATAAATACCGAACTTCCCGAGAGCCAGGAGATATCAGATATGGTGAGGGAAGAGGTAAAGGCAGCAGAAATAACCACTTACGGAAAAGACCGGCTTCCTGCAGGCCCGGGAATATCCAGGGCAGAAGAGATAATCCTTGTTGAAGGCAGGGCAGATGTCGTGAACCTCCTGAAAAAGGACATCTCCAGCGTGGTAGGAATAGGCGGGGCAAAAGTACCCCCCACAATAGCAACGCTCACCAGGGAAAGAGAAACCACCGTATTCCTTGATGGCGACCGTGGAGGAGACATGATACTGCGGGAGCTGATAAATGCGGGGGCAGACATAGACTTCCTTGCAAGGGCGCCCGCAGGAAAGGAAGTAGAAGAGCTTACAAGAAAGGAAGTGATGAAATGCCTAAAAAACAAGGTGCCGTTTGAGCAGGAGGCAAAGGGGTCTTCGCCCATACCCTCGCACAGGAACACAGTGATGAACGTGCCCGAGCAAAAAGCACCGCAGCAGCCGAGCGAGCGCCCTGCCCCTTCCGGGGGAGGAAGACGGAGGAAAAGGGAGAGCATCCTTGAAAAGGTTGAGAGGGAGGCTGCAAAAATGAAAGCATCGGTCAAAGAGGAAGGGGAAAAGAAGGCAAAGGAAGAAGCGGCCCCGTCCAGGGAAAAAGAGAAAAAGGAGGAAGATAAAGGCGAGGAGAAAAAAACCAGGGAAAAAGAGGCAGCCGCACCCCCTGCGCCGGAAAAAAAGAAGCTTTCCAAGGAGGAACTGGAAAACGAGCTCAAGGAGCTTTCCAAAACCCTCAAGGCAAGGTTCTATGATGAGGATTACAAGATGATAAAGGAACTTCCGGTAAGGGAAGTGATAAAATCCCTGGAAGAAGTGAAGGGAATCCACGCAATCGTCTTTGACGGGATTGTGACCCAGAGGCTCGTGGACCTTGCGGAAAGCAAAGAAGTGCAAGTCCTTGTGGGAGGAAAAATGGGGAACGTCAGCAAAAAGCCCACCAAGCTTGAGCTGGTGATTCCCTCCTCCAGGAAGTAGTGTGAGCGTGATGGAAACAGTATGGATTGAAACATATGGATGCACGCTAAACCATGGGGACAGCGACATAATGAAAGGCATCCTGGAAGAGGCAGGATACTGTCTCTCTCCTGATGCAAACATCATTATCCTGAATACCTGCGCAGTAAAGGAAACAACAGAAAACAAAATCATTTACCGCATTTCACAGCTGCACAAGCAAGGAAAAAAAATCGTTGTTGCGGGCTGCCTTGGGATGAATCCCAACAGGGAAAGGGTAGCCACAGCCTGCCCGGATGCGCCCATAGTCATGCCGGATGCCCTATCAAGCATAGTTGAGGCGGTGGAGTGCGCAAAAAGGGAGGGGATGAAGATTTTTGAAGGGGGGGAAAACAAGGACCTGCTCCCCAGGCTTTATACTGTTCCCATACTGAGAATACCTGCACAGGATGGATGTGTAGGGAACTGCAGCTTCTGCCAGACAAAAATAGCAAGGCCAAAGCTGAGCAGCAGGAGCCCGACAACCATAAAAAGGTGGGTTGAACTCGGAGTTGAAAAGGGCGCAAAGGAGATACAGGTGACCGGGCAGGACACAGGGGCATATGGGCTGGACATCGGTTCAGGGTTGCCGGAACTCCTGAGGGGGATACTGGCGGTAGAAGGTGATTTCCGGGTAAGGCTGGGGATGGTGAATCCCGGCCATGCAAAAAGATTCCTGCCCGAGCTGCTGGAGATAATGGGGCACACGAAATTCTACAGGTTCCTCCACATTCCTGTTCAGACCGGGAGCGAGAGGGTGCGGGAAAGCATGAACCGTGCGCACAGCGTGAAGGATTTTGAGAATGTTGTGTCAGCAGTAAGGGGGAAGTTCCCGGATGCAACAATATCCACGGACATTATTGTGGGCTACCCGACTGAAACAGAGGGAGACTTTGACCAGAGCAAAAAACTGCTGGAGAGGGTAAAACCGGACATAGTAAACATTTCAAAATTCTCGTCCAGGAAGGGAACGGAAGCAAGCAGGATGAAAAAAATAGATACTGCGGAAATAAAGAGGAGGAGCACTGAGATGAGCAGGCTGGTCCACCTTCTCGGAGAAAAGCGCAATTCAGGACATCTTGGGAAAACAGAAGACGTGCTCATAACAGAAATGCAGAAAACGCCTACAGGAAGAATGAACAATTACAAGCAGGTATGCATAAATTCTGATGTTAAAATCGGGGAATGGGTAAAAGCAAAAATAGTGGATTGCAATCACGGAAGCCTGTTTGGGGAACTGGTTTAGTTGCTATAGGGATTATATACGTAAATATCTACATAACCCAGTTGGGTTGTGCCATCTTCGTACAGATAAGAGCCCGTCCTGCGCATCCTGTATATCTCATTTGAATCTATGGACTCGGGGCCCCAGGTGCAAACATCATCCCCGCGGGTATTGAAATCAATTGAAACTGCGTATTCAGAGCCCAGTGCCTCTGCAGGAGGACTTTCACCGTCGCAGAGATCTTCCACCTTTGGAACATAGAGATGCTTATCGCTCCAATTTACAGTTATTCCGTAAGGGACTTCGGTTGGAGAATAAAGAATATCCGCGATGCGGATTGCCTCTGTTGCAAGGGCCGACTGCTGCTGCTCAATTGAATTGCTCACCCCGTACCAGTAAGAAAAGATTGCAACAAGGGTGAGGATGAATATGGATGCTCCGATTATTGCGTCAAAACTGAAATACTGGCCCTTCATTGATTCACCTCGCAGTAAAGCTCAATCGTGGGATACTCGTCCCCGGGCTGGATTCCCGTGTTGTGGAACATGAGGTGGCCGTCCGTGTCTTCTGAATCCACCCTTAGGGCAAGGTCAACAGCACTGCTTGAACTTATGTCTTCGATGCAATCTGAACTCCCTGCACCCTCCCCTTTTTTGTAAATTGCAGGCGCAATCACATATGGATAATTGAACTCCTGGTAGGTTCCTCTCCAGGCAATCTGCACATAGCAGCTCCTGGAGCCGCCGTCAGTGCAGGCATAGGTGACGTTGTAGGGGCGGTTGTCAAGCTTCTTTGCAAAAGAAATATCATATGTGAGTCCCTCCCCTCCCTTGTAAGCGATTGTGGGGGCAGAAGCGAACTTGTATCCAAAGGCGTCAATAAGCTGGGACTCCCTGAGGCTCACTTCACCCCTCTCTGTAAAAGAAGTGAGGACATATGCCCCAATTGCGATTATCAGGAAAAGCCCTGAATACATCAGAAACTCAATTGCAATCTGGCCCTTCCTGCTACCCGCCATGCTCAATCACCACATTTCCGCTGCTGTCTGCGTAAAACTTTATCGGGTAAAGCCCGGAAGGTGCATCCCCAGAGGGAAGTGCAACCAGCCCCTGGGAACTCTGGTTGAGCTCTCCGAAAAACGGGGAAACTATCTCCGTTGGCCCGCTACGTGTATCCAGCCCCATTACTGCTTCATCCCCTGTTATGTTCAGGTACCGGGCATTGCTCGGGAAATTGACTACAACTGTTTTTGAGGCGCCAGGGCCTTCAATATAGACCTCATTTATGGAATCAGAAACTATCCGGGTAACTGAGCCCCCCTGGATATGGGAAAGGGACTCAAACCTGGCCTGTGCACCAACGAGCAGCAGGAGCAGTATAGGTATCACGAAAACAAGAATCATTCCCAGGGTGACCATTGTTTCAGTGGCTGCCTGGCCTTTCTTACTCAAGCTCGCAGTCTGCCTGCTCATCATTATCACAACCTATATTGTCGTTTTCCGGTACATCCGGGCTGTCATCAGTCTCTATCCAATAAATATCGTCGTATTCTTCCCTGTCATCCTGGGCCCAGTCGCTCAGCCTGAAGTGCCCAACATGCTCCAGGTCCGGGTCGTACCCGAACTCCATGTTGCACATGTAAACATTCTTGTTTCCGGGCATTCCCTTAATCATCTGTACCGGATTCTGGGGAGTGTCCTCCACCTCTGAAAAGAACTCAACGTCAACCCTGCTGTAATCATCCCAAGAATCGGCGACCAGATTTCCACCTGCCCACCTTCCTGCTGCAGTGGTCTCAATTCCCCAGGGGCTCTCCGGCCAGTCATCATATGCAGGAAGCTCATCATTAAACATTCCTTGCAGGTCAAACATGCGGTGAAGGAAAGAGGGGCTGTTGTTGCGCGGCATATAGTATCCGCACATTACAAAATCCCTGAGGTTCTCGATATTGTAAACTGAAACCTCCTCAAACTTCAGCTCAGGGTCGGTTTCCACTTCCCAGGGGTTTGCGCCTGCAACAAACAGGAGCTTGTGGGCTTCCCCGTCCCCGGTCTGGAGATCCACTCCAAAATAATCATCAATATCAAACCCTTCGTAAACCATGAAGGGCTTCTGGATAAAATCATTTGAGCCGGTATCCAGCTCTGCATCACATTCCTCATCATAATAGACCGGGCTGAAGGTATCGTCCTGGTCGTTTTCAGATGGGCAATTAGAATTTTCTTCAGTAGGCGGGCTCGTTAGAATGTATGCGCCAAACTTGTCCCACCCCTGGGTGGATTTTATGGCAGAATAATTCCCTGCAAGAATATAATTGTCGGTTGCATTTTCAGGAACAGTAGATGCTTCTCCGGCCATCACAACAGGCCCATAAAACCAGCCCTGGCCTTCTGAGCCCTCGTCCTCATAATAGCAGGGATCATTATCACCTCCGGAGCAAAGGGCCTCATAACCCTCCTCCCAGTAGGGTGCAATAAACACGGGTTTTCCCACCAGCACGCTCTCGCCTTCCCATTCAATGTTCAGATTCTCGGATTCCCGGGCAATATATGGGTCGACCATCCCTGTTGCATCCACTGTGCGATTCACATCATACGTGCGGTGGATGGAAGTTGAAGAGCCGGCCTGGGTATCCACAACAGTCATGTTCATTTCAAAAACGAGCTCAAACCGGGTAAAGTTAACCTGGTTGAATTCAAAAGAATCCTCGTCTATGGAAAGTTCAATAAGCTCGAAGCCGGCTGCAGCAAGAGATGCATTGAGCTGGTTTTTCCATCCATCCAGAGAATAGACCAGTTTTTCCCCTTCTGTATATTCCAGCCCGTCTCCCTTAAAATAATCCCCGGATGCTGTTCCCGAGAGCACAAGCTCGCGCATAGCAAGGCGGACATTCTCCAGTTCGGAGCCATCCAGGGAATCCTCGCTTTCAATATTGACATTATCATGAACCTTCACCGGGTTTTCAATTGAATGGTGATTAAGGCGGTAAAACGCATACCTGGCGGAGATATCTACATACTCGCCTACGCTCTCCTCATTTACCTGGGAAAGTACCATCTCCATAGAGCTTGTGCGGAACGCCTCGGAATACCTGGATTCCTCCATCTCTATTGCCCGTACCCAGAAATAAGTGGAGGTAAGGATGTAGGAAAGGAGGACGAACGCCACAATTATGAAGAAAAATCCTTTTCTGTTCATGGGGAAACCTCAAGTATATACTGTGAGCCTCACAACCCGCGAATATGCATCTCCGACGATGTCCGTGTTCCCGTCATGGTCATAGCTGCCATAATAGATAAATGGTTCGGGCCAGGAGCAGATTGTGTAATCGCCCCCACAGCTAACATAGTGGAGCGGGGATTCCTCTCCTCCCTCCGGGGCTTCACTGTATCCGAAATAAAGCGCATGCGCTGCTGCCTTGAGTTTGTGGTACTCCTTTTTGTTTGCAGACTGGGGGTCGTTCGCAGTATTGTATACCCCTTTCCAATCTGCATCAGAGAAATTTATCTCGCCATTTCCCTCTGAAAAATCAAGAGTTTCAAGCTTATAACCGAACTGGGCAGGCACCAGGGCGCTCCCATCGTACTTTCCTTCAGGGCCATCTGAACCTATATAAGCTCTCGCTGCATTGTCATTTTCAATTACACAGTCAAGATAAGTCTGGCCCTCACTGCAGTAAGCAGACCCATCCTCTGCAGTAGTTGTTGCAAGCGCAAGAAGAGTATCTTTTGCAAGGTAATTTGCCTGCGTCAGCGAAGAATAATAGGCGGCGGGAACAGTTGCGAAAAAGAGGAGCGAATACAGCGCAGCAACTGTAAGCACAAATGCAACAAATGAATCAAGGGAAAATACAAACGCTTTTCTGGTTCCCATCGATATAATTCTAAAATAAAAGCTTTTAAACACACCGGAGTTACCCGCTGGAGCAGCCGGAAGGGAGGCAGGGCCCCCAATGGGAACATGAATCGCAAACCTGGATGCCGTTGCTGCACCCTCCGGTAGGGCAAAAACGGGTTTCCCCGGGGGTGCACTCCTCCCGGACAGTGCAGGAAGACCATTCCCCGTGGAGGCAGATTCTGCTGCCCGGGCAACCCCTCTCATCCTCGCAGGGAAGCTCATCTCCTGGATTGCATTCATATCCTGAAGCGCCCAGGTCAAGGGAAGTGGGGGAAAAATCCAGGGATGGGGCAGGATAAGAGAAAAAATAAACAAAGAGCACAAGGATTAACAGCCCTGTAAAAAGTGCAACAGATGCAACAAGGATTTTTTCCGCTTCCAACTTGTTCACCGGTAACTTAGCGAAGGAGTCTGTTCCTCTGAGAAAATTCCGCTTATGAAAGAACTCATGTCAAAGAACCCTGCAGCCTCCGGCTTGGTCTTTATCATGCACACCTCCACATCGGACGGGGATTCCGCCCGAACCCCGCCAAGTTCGGCCGCCTTCAAAAGAGCATCATCCCTGGAGCCAAGCTCATCAACAAGGCCTGCCTCAAGAGCCATCCTGCCGGAAAGAACCCTTCCGTCCAGCACCTTATTGAATTCAGGGTAGATGAGGGCATCCCCGCGCTGCTCCTCTATATTGGATTCCATGTGCTGGAATGCTTCCTCCACAACATCCTGGAGAAGGGCTTCCTCTTCCTTTGTCATGTTGCGCATGGGGTTTCCCATGTCCTTCATCTCCCCTGATTTTATTACAACATCCCTTATCCCAAGCTCCTTTGCAAGCTCGCTGAATTCAGCAAGGTACATCACTGTTCCAAGAGAGCCGGTAAGGGTGTTGGGCTCAGAAACTATGTAATCCGCGGGGGCGGCGATATAATATCCCCCTGAAGCAGCAGTTTCCCGGAAATATGCAACAACCGGCTTTTCAACTGAATCCACCGAACGGTAGATTTCATCTGCTGCAACTACCGAGCCGCCCGGAGAATTGACCACGAACAGCACAGAAGAAACATCTTCACGTTCATTGAGCGCACTTATCCTTTTTGAAATCTCGTAGGAGCCGAGGGAGCCATCCGCAAACATGCTGGTGGGTGAGGATTGGGCTGTAATCTCACCGTTTATTTCCACAACGGCAACGCACTTCCCAAAAACAGGGCCCTTGGAAGCCATTGAAATAAAAACTGAAATAATCATTGCAAGAAAGCCCAGGGTAAGGAATGCGAGCACCAGGTATGGAAATTTTATTCCCTTCCCCTCAGTTTGCTTGCGGTGAATGTATTTATTATCAGACATCAGCCCACCTGTTTGAAAAAGATGGAAAATGATAATTAAATAACTATCGGTCTGCTGCTGCAGGGCCCACAGACCTAATTAACCATTTTCCCGGCAAGTGTCCAGGAAGTGAACGGTATTTTTTTCTGGGGTTTGTGCCCGCCCTGGGGCGGAGATGAGGGTGTGCCTCTGCGGGGAAGGCTCCTGCGCACTGAAAAGCCACCTTTTTCTGAAACAAGAGAACGCAGCCTGTCCAGCTGCTTGTCAGGATTGGGGCAGGAAGAGTGGCCACTGCCACCTTCCTTTGCATTATTGCCGTGCCTGTCAATATCCGAATCTGAAAGATTGCCCATTCGCGCAAGCTCCTCTGCAATAGTTGTACCGTTTTCCAGACCCCGGACAAAGCCGGTTATTGCAAATGCCTTAAGGAGTTTTGCCGCATTGGAATCTTCCCCATTCTTCTTAAGATACCTCTTGATGTGCCTGGGCAGTTTTTCACTGTTTTCCTCAAGAACCAGTCCCCTGAGCGGGTGCTTGACCAATCTTCCCTTATCATCCTTATACTGTGAAATCTTGCGGAAAACTTCTTCTGCCCTGTTGCAGACTTCATGGTCCCAGTCCTGGGTGCAGAATGCAACCTTTGTGGCAACTGCCTCATCCTGATAATCCATGGAGTGTATTGAAGACAAGGCAACCATCTTTTCCAGTTTGCTGCCTGAGAGGGCCCTGAAAAGGAAGGAATTCCTCTCTTCTTTTCCAGACGCTTCAAAAATGCGTGAAAGCGATTTTGCCCCAATGCGGATAACCTGGGCGTCCTTTGAGTTGTCAAGAACCTTAAGAGTGTGGCCGCATACTGTGACAACTCTTTCTGCGGCAGTCGCCTTGCTGAAAATCTCTTCTTCTGAATAAGCGGGCATTTCTCCTGAAGCCACAACTGAGAAGGAATGGAGTCCAAAAACAACTTCCGTATAATCAGAAGCGCTTTCAAGCATGCGGGCCAGTGCTGCCATTACCCTGGGTCTCTGGGCAGAGACCATGCTGCCGGCGAGCTCCTGGAGCTCCTGTGCAGCACTAATTCTGTCTGTGGAAGAATGTGAACAGAGTCCTTCCAGTGCCTCCTCAACCTGCTGGTTTGGGCTGTGGGGAGGGTTTTGGTGGGAATTCATAGTAAATATTGTGTTAAATAATGTTTATATACTTAACTGATTGGGAAAAATAGAGGTTCGGTTTATAAATATTAATTGGGAAGGGGGAGGAGAATAAAATGGTGTTTCTGGAGCTCCTTGCATTCATGCTTCCATGCTACGTCGCGAATGCCGCACCCGTACTTATTGGAGGTGGGTACCGCCTTGACGGCGGAATTAAGCTCGGGGACGGGATGGGGCTGTTTGGAAAAACCAAAACGGTGCAGGGATTCGCCGGGGGAATTGCAGCGGGTGTACTTGCATCAGGGCTTATCTCGCTTGCCTGGCCCACGCTGCTTTTTGGAAACCGCGAAGTGCTTTTCCTTTCCGGCTCAATGCTCGCAGTGGGGGCCCTGGTCGGGGATGCGGGCGGGAGCTTCATAAAAAGAAGGATGGGGATTAAACCCGGGATGCATTCAAAGGTGCTTGACCAGGCAGACTTCGTGATAGGGGCTCTGGTTTTTGCATACCCTTTTGCAAAAGAAGTATATGTCCTTCCAAACATCGCATTCATACTGGTTGTGTCATACCTGCTCCACATGGGGGCAAACCTTGCGGCAAACAGGGCAGGGCTTAAGAAAGTACCCTGGTAGGTGGGATGCATGGCATTTGCTACACTGGTTGCCTTCGCGATTTTTGCCGGGATAATACTGGTGGGCTTCCTGGGGGAGATTATATTCAGGAGATATGGAATCCCTTCCGTACTGCTGCTGCTTGCAACAGGGTACCTGCTGGGGCCGGTGACAGGGATAGTTGATGTAGATACAATGGTGGGGCTGGAATATATCTTTGCCCCGCTTGCCCTGCTGATACTTCTTTTTGACGGAGGGACGCAGCTGAACATCTACCGGCTCGTTCACGAGAGCGGGAGGGGGATAATCCTCAGCGTGCTGGGGCTTGCTTTTGCAATAGGTGCGGTTGCAGCTGCCTGGGCACTTATGGGAAACAGCCTTTTCTCAGGAATAATACTTGGTTCGGTAGTGGCAGGGACCGGCTCCGCAATAGTGATTCCCATAGCCAGGGGAATGAAGATAAGTGAAAAGGCCAGGCAGACAATAACCATAGAATCCTCAATAACCGATGTTGTTGCAGTGGTGCTCGTCCTGTCCCTGACCGGCGCCTTCATCTCAGGACATGCAAGCATCCAGGGCACAACCCAAAGCGTGGTGTCCAGCTTCTCAATAGGTGCGGTGCTCGGGGTAATATTCGGAATGGCATGGATGGGGCTGAGCCCAAAACTAAGGACGCTGAATTTCTTCTATATGCTCACGCTCGCGATAATGCTTGTGCTTTACATAATTACAGAGATTACAGGAGGAAGCGGAGCAATTGCCGCACTCGTTTTTGGATTTATGCTGGGGAACATGGGGGAAATCGGTAAGATGTTGAAGTTTGAAGGAGTTGCGGAAGAGCCGGGAGTAAGCAAATTCCAGAACGAAATTTCCTTCCTTGTGCGTACATTCTTCTTTGTGTTCCTCGGGACTATAGTGAATATTACTGATTTGGGGCTGGTGCTTGTGGGAATAGGAATAACCCTGCTCCTGCTTGCGGTGCGAACTGCAGCTGTCTGGGTTTCCACCTGGAAAAGCGACCTGCTGGAATTCAGGCCGCAACTCACTGTGCTGATGCCAAGGGGGCTGGCAACCGCAATCATGGCCACCTATCCTGCAGCAATGCTCCTGGAAAAATCCAGTCTGCTTGATGCAGGTGAGTTTAATATACTATATAAGATGTTCTCTTCTTTTCCCCAGATTGCATTCGTGGTAATAATCACAAGCATTATCATGACAACTGCAGGGGCGGTAATGTTTGGTAACGGGAAGCCGGCAAAAAAAGAGAAAGAAAATGCAGGGGAAGGAGAGGATACGGCAAAAAAACCCAAAAAGAAGAAAAAGGCTGAAATCCAGAAAACAGTGGTTGAGGAAGATGAAGGAACTTAATAAGGGGCTGAGGAAAAAAGTCAGGGATGCAATCAGAAAAGGGAAGATAGAACAGAGGGACGGAATCTACCGCTTCTCAGACAGGATAGGGAATATTCCGCGGGGAACAGTGATAATCGGAGAGCGGGTTGTTTATGGTTACCCGAAAATAAGAAGGGTTTTTTCGCTTTCCAGGGGAGCGGAAAGGAACCTTGAGAACAAGGAGACATGGGTAGAGGAAAAGATTGACGGATTCAACCTGCGGGTTGCCTGCGAGGGAGGAGAGCTTGTGTGCCTTTCACGTGGAGGATTCCTGGACTATTTTGCAACAGAGAAAATTTTGGACATGGAAGAGGTTGTGGAATTCTTCAAAGACCACCCGGAAAAAGTTCTTCACATGGAAATGGTTGGGTGCACCCCCTACACCCCGCCTGCAAAAAAATATGATGTAAAATATTATGTGTTTGACATAAGCGACGGAAAGCTTGATTTCAGTTCAACAAGGGAAAAAAGAAAACTCTGCAGGAAATATGGAATGGAATCCGCACCACTGGTAAAGAAACTGGAGAATCCGGATTCCAGGGAACTTAAAAAAGCAGCGATACAGGTGGAAAGAAGCGGAGGAGAAGGAATTGTTCTAAAACAGCAAAACCCGAGGAAAATAATCAAATATGTAGTGCCTTCTTCTGAGATAGAAGACCTTGCAAAAAACTCACACATGATATTTGATATGCCTGCAGGATTCATGAAGCAGAGAGTCTTCAGGAGCGCAATATCCATTTCTGAACTGGGCCTGGACAAAGATAAATATGATGAGAGGATGGGCAGGGCTCTGCACAAAAACCTTTATACCGCAATAAAGAAGGGAGGAGAAGTGAGCGAGAAATTTGAAGTGCTCGTGAAAAAAAAGAAAATCTGGAAAAAAGTCCTGGAGCACATGTCGGATGAGGTCCGGATAGAGGTTGATTCGGAAAAAAAAGAAAACGGGGGAACAAGAATAAAATTCAGAAAAGTTTACAAGAAGGGGAGCAGGAGGGTGAGGAGGGCAATAAAAGGGTATGCTCAGGCAGATTAGATGAGCCTAAGGCTGCATAATACTTTTCCAGCTCCTAAAATTCAGGCCAGGAGCACGATGTTTTGCAAGCTCCCATGCAACCAGTTCCCGCGGAACCCCTGCTGAAAGGGCATCCTCGGCAAGAGGCCGCAACTCTGAGTTTAGCCTCCCGGAGCGGGCATTTTCCCCGAGCACCTGAAGGCTTTCGGCAACGCGCACCTCTTTTTCGCTAAAATGGCGCATCCCTATTTTCTGTGCGGCAGGATACTCTCCGCATTCCAGCGCAGTGAAATACGCCCGGATTCTCCATTCAAGATGTGCCAGGCCAAGACCCAGCTCCTCTGCAGCATCCCCCAGCTTAAGATATTTTTCCCAGCGGGGGAGGCGCTGGAGTCCTGAAACCCCTCCTGCCTTACGGAGGGTGGGGCTGCGTTCAGCCAGCGGGGCAGATTTGTGGATTTTTCTGGAGGGCATAAAAATCACCAAACGCGGGAATTAGGCTAAAGAAATATTTTTAAATCAAATTGATTTTAGGAGTGCGGCGAACCTCTCCGCCTCTATCCATTCAACACCTATCTTATTTGCCATCTCAACCATCCCCTCATCCGAGGTCACAATTGTTGCCCCAAGCTCATAGGCAAGCAGGATAACCTCAAGGTCTTCCTTGGAATCAACCATCCCCCGGCGCATCGCCTCCCGGTACTTTGCCCGGAGCTTGTTGAGCTTTGCCCGGTTGTCCGGCTTATTGTCCCTGGCAAACTCCTCTGCGAGCCTCAGGCCCTTATTTACCCGCATCCGCACATCATCTATAAAGGTGTAGAGGATTGCTGCAGGGATGTAAATCCCATAGAGATTTGGGGCGCGTTTCTTCACTGCAGTCGAAAGCCGGGAGGCGCCTTTTTCAGTGAAATGAGAAAGCTCCCTGAACACTATGGGGGGCATGTAGAACTCTGCTTTTTTCTTTTTTGTTTTTACTTTTTTTATGAATCCGGAAACCGAAGAATATGGCGTTTTCCCAAACTGCTTCCTGCAGTCGGGGTTGACAAAAAGGCTTGTGTCAAGTACGAACTGCTGCATGCGGGTATATCATGAACATGATTATTATTTGTTTCGGGCCAGGGAAGATATGATGGAGAATATTGCAAAGCTTATGGAGAGGACCAACCGCAGGTATTACCCTGAGAGGGGAAAACACATCTACCAGGATTTCAAGACATTTGCAGCATCCGCAAGGCTGGGCAGGGCCTGTGCACTGGAATTCCTGGAGAGTGCGCGGGAAACTGAGGGAGAACTCAGGATTTATGAATTTGGGGTGGGGGACGGCAATTTTGCCAAAAAATTCCTTGAAAACCTGAACAGGATAGACCCTTCCGTGGGCAAGAGAATCGCATATACATTATGGGACATAAGCAGGAAAATGCTGGATGGGGCAGAGGAAAAGCTGGAGGGACATGCGGTTGAATCCGTGTGTGCCCCTGCAGAAGAAGCAGAAAAAATGGGCAATGCATTCTGGATACGGGGGAATGAAATACTAGATGACATCCCTGCAAGAGTATTTATGAAACAGAGGGGAAAGACTTACGAAGTGGGCTGGAACAACGGGGAACTTGCTATATGGGAGCAGCCAGGTATTCCCGCGATTGCAAGAGAAAGGATGGAGAGCGTCCCTGAGGGCTACTGGGTTCCTGTGAACATTGAGGCAATTAAGCTGGTGGAAAAATGGAAGAGAAAAATCATTGGTGGTGGAGGAATAAGCATTTTTGAGTATGGATTCTGCGGAGAAGGGGAAATGGAAGCGCTTACCCCGGAAATATGGAACAGCTCGGTTGTGAGGAAGTACGGAGAGCAGTACACTGTTGATGTTGATTTCGGGTGGCTGGAGAAAAAATGCGGGGGCAGAGTGGAGGCGCAGGACGATTTTGTAGGGAGAATGCTGGACCAGAAACTTTTTGCAGTAGAAGTTGAAAAGCTGGACTACATGGATGCCGCTGAAATAGAGGCGGAAGCAAAAAAACTTGAGAAAGAGGGGTATGATATTGAGCTCCTGAAAAGAGGGGTGGAAAAAAACCCATTCTACCACTACCTGTTCCGCAAATCAGATTAACTTGATGAACCCCCTCCCGATTTCAGGAAGATTGGCTCCGAAAAGGTTCGTGCTGGAGAGAATGAAACTCATTGTTATTATCATTGCAAGGAACGGGAGGCAGCAGAGATTTATGGAAAATCCTGCAACCCTTCCCGCAGTAAACTCAACCGCATCAGGAATTACTCCAAAAGGATCAAGGTCAAAGCCTGCAAGGTATCCGCCTACACCGCTAAAGGTGTTCCAGACGCCGCTCTGGTGGGCATCAGACCAAAGAATCATATCAGAAACAGTATGAACATTCCCCACCCCATATCCCGAAAGGTCAGCCAGGTGCTCAAATTCAGGGAGGACCGGGCAGGCAAATGTCTGGGGAACCACATTAACCACGAGCAGATAGGCAAGCGGGAACACAATGTAAAAACCTATTGCAAAGGAAAGTATGAATGCACCCGAGCCCCGGGTAGGTGGGAACTGCCTGAGAATTATCCCCAGGGGAATGAATATTGTGAGAGCAGTTGCCTCAAGAAAGCGCATAATGTGTATGAACAGGTAGTATATGAATAGAGTAAATGTTATGTAATTGGTTAAATTCTTGATTGTCTGGACCGGACCCTTGTAAGCCCATCCCCCTACTGCATCAAACATGAAAACATCCACGCTGAATGAAGCTGCTAATTCCAGGGGAAAATTTAGCTTCAGCAGAAACTTGAAAAATGATTTTATGCAGGAAAAAACAGAGTGCATGTAAGCAAGGGCATAGTCCATGAGAGTGGCCTCTTCCCCTGAGGGGATCACAGGTATCTGGCCACTCTGCTGCCCGAAATTGAATTCGGTAATCTCCTTTATCACGTCTACCAGGAGAGGCTCGGCAAACTCAATTATGGAAATCAGGAAAAGCAATACAAAAACCGTAGAAAGGGAGAAGACCAGCTCGGACTTTGCCCATTGCTCAAGGTCAGGAAGCTGCATAAGGCGGGAGGCCATTATCATTATTGCTGCAAGCAGTGCAGAAAGCATTACCGCAACTGCAGATATCATTATCCAACCGTCCATCATATCAGCCTCGTAAGATTGGTAATATCAATCTCTTCACCAAGTGTCTTCGTAAGGTATCTTATCGTGGTAACAAGTAAAAGTGTATTGAATGCAGGGAAAAAAAGCCCCACAAGGAAAGCCACTGCTGCGGTGCGCATTAGCAGCCCATAGTAAATAGAAACAATCCCCCCGAAAAAGCCTGTTACCACCAGCTTTCCGAATCGCAGAATGCTCAGGGGCTCATACAGAGAAAGGGCATCCGTTGAATTCCTGAGCGGCTCAAAAGCTGCAGAAAGCAGCGCCCCAAAATACTGGGGAAGATTGGATGTATCCAGTATGTCAAGTCCGTCAAGCATGAACCCGTTGAGTATTATCAGAAGGGGATACACAATTACCATGCCTAAGGTGAGTCCTATGATTGTTCCGCCTATCCTGCGGGTGGGAGTGAAGGAACGCAGAATTATCCCTATCGGGAGGTAGTATTTGAGGAAAGCAAAGGTAACAAAATCCAGCACAAGAAGCTGGGCGCGTATAATTATGAATGCTACAGCAACCATCTGGAAAGACTGCACAAGGGGTGGCTTCATGATAGCTCCAAATCCGCCTGTGGGCTGGAAAGCGGTTCCCATGCCCAGGGGGTGCTGGCTGAGGGTGGTAGAAGTGGTGAAATCCAGCGGGATGTAAATGGTGTGGAGCAGGGAGGCGATTATCACCAGCTTTGTTGAAAATTCATCAAGAACCTGGGCTGCCCCGTCAAAAATATTGATGCCCTGCTCAAAACCGCTTGGTGCAATTACCAGGCTGCTTGCATCATACCCGCATACGGAGTTAAGCAGGGCAAATACCACCACAACTATGAACACGGTTGTGAAAAGCTCAAAAAGCTCAATCTTGACTGCGGCCTCTCCGGCTTCGTTTCCAAAAAACCGATTTATTGCATAAAGAAGGCCAAGGAGGGCTGCGGAGGCTGCCATTGCAACAACTGCCAAGGCCTGCCAGTCCGGAATCAGCATGTTCTCGGGGGAGCAGACCTGTGTTGCAAGCATCTCATATGGCATTTTTCCACCTCATATCAGCTTGGTAAAAGCTGCAATATTTATCTCTGTGCCGAAGTATTTCGCTATCTCCCTTGCAAAAGTAAATGTAACAAAAATATTGAGAAGGGGAAGGAAAATACTCAGCACAAAAACCGTGTAAATCACGTCCGCATAAAGGTCAAAGAAAACCGTCACCAGCCAGCTGAGCAGCACTATCCCCGGGAGCGTCTTTAGCAGCCCCTTCAGTAGGAAAAGACTCACAGCAGCTGTGGCAAGAGTTCCGCCGGAAATTGTCCAGTCGCCCAGGATTTCCCCTATTCCGCTTACTGCATCCATCTGGCCGTAGCGGTATTGGTATGCCTGGTAATTCACCACAATCATCATTGGATAGATTAGGGAAAGGGCTATTGCGATGGCGATTATTGCGTTTCCCCCTCCCCTCGTCTGGGGAAAGGTTTTAAGGAGGATTCCGAGGGGAAGGAAAACGGTGAGCATGTGCTTCTTTATTACGCAGAGCAGAATCAGCTGGATAATCCACTCCCCCATGGCAAAGGAAAGCAGGGAAGCCATCGTGCCCATCCCGTCCACCAGGGGCTTGAGTACTCCGCCCAGATTGAAATGGATGGCCTGGTGCAGGATGCCTATCCTGAGGGGAGAACTGTAAACAAGATAAACAATATTGTTGAAAAATCCCAGCCAGAACATATCCCCTGTTATCTTCTGCACCATGATTACACAGTACTCCATCGCTTTTGAATATACATCAAAGGGACCAACCCCATGGATGCCCAAAAGGCCCTGGGCAAATGAAAGGAAGCTCAGGAACAGCACGATAATAATGAGTGTATGGATAAACTCAAAGCCCTCCTGCTTTGCCATGGCGAGCATCTGCGGGGAATTGAAGAAACTTGCCGCCATGTAGAATATTGCCAGCCCCACCCCGATAACCAGCAGGGCTATGGCTGAGGGGCCGGCAAGGTCAAGCGGGCCTTCATCCGGGGCGCATGTGTCTTTGGTTACCCCTATTTCCTGGAGAAGTTCACTGGCAGTTTCCATCACATCCTGCTCAGCCTCCTTCAGCTCCGGGTCCACAGACTGGGCAAACCCTGCAGACAGGACCAGCAGCACCAGAAACAAAACTTTTGTCTTCATTTCTGTGACCTCATAGCAGGTGGGTAAGCCCGGCGAGCTCTATGTCTCCTCCAAGGAGCGGGGAAAGGCTCCTTGTTGCGGCGACTGTGGAAAATATTGAAAGCAGGGCAAAAAACATTGAAAAAAACACAAAACGGGCTGTGGCATCTATTACCCCACCAGGGGAAATAAGGGAATCTATATAATCCTCATTTGAGATTATCAGCCCGGTAAAATCAATCTCATAAAGGAACAATTTTGCCCAGTCCCATATCATAGAAATCCCATCCACAATCCCTGTGTCCGAGCTCCGGCACATCTCCATTTCCTCAGGGTAAAGCTGGTCAATATAATCAAGGGTTATATCTTCCTGGTTATTGCCCGGAACCTCGTCCCCTGATGGCAGGAGGGCACTATCTTCATCTGTAATCCCCACCTTATCGTAAAACTCCTCTGGGTTAAATTCAAGAGAGGTAATTACTGAAGGGCGCTTTATGTTTCCGTTTTCATCCACTGTTGGGCCTCCCGAATAATAGGCGCTCTTCATAGCAATATTGTCAAAGATTATCCCCCCGAGCACATAGAACATCGGGTAAATAAAATAGAGGGAAATTGCCATGGCCATGAGCAGCCCCCCAAGACGACGGCTGAACGGGAATGTGCGCAACAGGAGCCCAAGCACCAGGAGCACCGGGAAAAGCGAGTAGTTTATGAAATTCAGCAGGAACTGCTGGAAGCGTATCACTACCATGGACTTCATTCCTATCTCAAACATGTAAGAATAAATGGAAGAGGGAAGGCTGAAAATGGAGCCGAGTGGGGAGTAATTTGCAGAGCCAGTGCTGTGTGCATGAAAATCCGCGGAAACCCCGATGTTCTGCATAAAAGAATACCACATGTGGATTGAAAGGAGTTCATAATTGAAGACCTTGCCCTCTGCATAGAGCTGGTCAAGATAGAAGCGGGCGGTGCGCATGTGGCAGGGAAACGCGCCATCATAATCATTGAAATAAGCATCATACTGGGCGCCGCATACTGCTGCCCCTATATCGCCCGGGTAGGCGCTCACTATCAGGGCCTCCGCTGTGCCGGTTGCGGTTGCAAGAATCCAGAAGATAAGTACCAGAAGGACTGCAGAATAGAAAGCCTCCACAACCTCAAGCCGGCCGAAAGCCCTCATCCTGTCGTTGTTCAGGAAACTTCCGAGAAGATAAACAAGCACTGCGAATGCAACTGCCAGCATTATCCCGACACCGGCAAGCCCGCCCCAGTGTGTCCATAATTCCAGAACCATTCTATCCCTTCCCGGTGATGAACTTGGTCACCGCATTAATTAAGGCTATTGTGATGCTCATTGAAAGGGCCGGGAGAAACAGCCCGACCAGGGAAATCTGGGCAACCCTGTCCAGGAAGGGGACCAGTACTGTGAAGGTGAAGGGCTGGAAAATGGGGAGGGCCCAGTTGAAATATGTATCTGCTATTCCGGTCACAGTGCCAAGTGCTGAATTAACGCTTTCGAAGTAGTTTGTGTCTTCAATATCCGGGGTATAACTGTCATAAATGCCGGTGCTGTCCGGGTCCGCCCATCCGTGCATCTCCCACATGTCACCCAAGGCAGCATAATTTATTGCATAAAACATAGGAAAAAAGGCCTGGAATGCTATGGCTAACACTATCAGGTACACTCCTGCATCCCGCGTGGGCGGGAAAAACCGCAATATCACTCCTGCGGGCAGTACGTAGAAATACATCACCGCATCAATCAGGTGGAAAATTATTATCTGGACGCTCATTGTTCCGTAGAGGGCAGTGAAGGTGAAAACAAGCATCCTTACAAGGGAAAGTATCGGGTCAAGTCCGGGAACCGCTTTTGTAATCCAGTTCCATACCCCCGGGCCCATCCTGTACTCAACCGCATTGAAATAAGTAAGAAACACTTCCATCCGCACAAGCTTGAGGTAGATGGGCAGGATTCCTTCATGGATTACCTTTTCCAGAAAACCCACTGCGATATCTATTGCCGTTTCACCGGGAGGTGCCCCTGAAATTGCAGTGGAGACTGCGGTGGAGAACTCCATGGCCGCAAATGCGGCAACAAGTATGAGGAATGAGAGGAACAGCTGATAAGATTCTATTCTTGCGTAAGCGGCAAGCTGGGGTCGCCTCAGAGCAAATGCGGCGATGGTCACTATTGAGATGTATGCAACAACTGCGAGCACGGTTATTCCGACTATCGGAAGATATGTTCCCAGGAGAGACATCATACCACCTTTGTGAGGCCGAGGATTTCCAGCTCTCCGCCAAGCGCCGCTGATATTGCGCGGTATCCGGTAACCGTAATTATTATCTCAAGCACGAAAGTCACTATCGTCATTACTGCGACCTGGGCAAATGCCTGAAGGTGCTCCAGTATCAGGAAATAAAAGAAATAAGCAAATGTGGTGGGCTTGAGCAGGTCAAAAAGGGAATAAAACGAAAATTTCTCTGAAACAACCCCCCAAGACTCACCAAAGGCCTCGGCAATCCAGGAATATATTGAATTAGCCAGCCCGGAAAACTGGTACCAGTTGCCTTCATATGAAGCGGAAACGCTGAGGTCTTCAGCCAGATGCTCCCTCACTTCCGTGTTTGACTGGTTGAGATATGCAAGGGCGGCTGCCTCATCCTCCGGGTTTTCCGGAGCGGTGCAGAGCCCGGTGGGGGTTGGTGCCATGGGGATATAAGCAAGGTGGCCGCTTGTCCCGAACATCATGTAGTGGGAAAGTATTATTGAGGCAGGGAAGATGAAAAACCCTGCAAACGCTATTGCTATTATGCTGGAGCCTGTTTTCCTGGTGAAGGGGAAGGCGCGCAGGAAAAGCCCGAACGGAAGGAGGAACATGGGGGTTATCTCATAGAAAAAGGTAAGGAGCTGCCGCCTCCCCACAACAAGCCCTATGAACATCCCCAGGCTCTCCAGTATCCCGACTATTGAATTGCTCAGCATTCCCATTCCCGAATAAGGAGAAAAGCTAAGGAACTTTACTGCAAGCACCGGAGCCTTCAGAGGAACGCTGAAACCCAGGCTTGAAACAAGGCCCACGAAAATTTCTATTGTGGTGTACCCGATGTATGTGGAAAGAAGCTTGTAAAAAAGCATGTCCAGCGAATAGAATGCAATATCAAAATGGTCACAATACTCAGGATAGCATATTGCCAGGGACGTTGCCCCTGCAAGCGCACCATAAACCGCAAACCAGGCAACCGCAATAAAAACAGAAATCAGGAGCTGGGAGAACTCCTCCGTGGCAAATGCATTCACTTGGGGAGAGCTCAGGGCCTTTCCGATAAGGTAGTATAGGGTTACAATAAATGCTGCAGTAATAAGGGCAATGGGAAGAAGGCTGGTGACCATGGGATTCTGGGAAACCTCCTGGCCCAGCCATGAAACCTCACCGGCCTGGAGCAGGGGTAAAACTTGCATGAGTACTGGTGGCCCGCTCATGGGAATACTTCTGGCGACTAACAAATATAAATGTATTTACATAAACTTTACTCTTAATCAGAGGCAATGCTTATGGAATTTAGGGATATGGAAAAAAAGTGGCAGGAAATGTGGGAAAAAAAGGGAGCGTATAGTCCTAGGGATGAAGGTGGGGAAAAGCAATTCTACACTGCTGCCTTCCCCTACCCTAACTCCCCCCAGCATATAGGCCACGGAAGAACATACACTATTCTGGATATCCACGCACGATATGCAAGGCTAAAGGGGAAAAATGTGCTCCTGCCTATGGCATTCCATGTAACTGGCACTCCTATCCTGGCCATGGCAAAAAAAATAAGAGAGGGGGATGAAGAGCTACTGGGGATATTCCGGGACATCTATGGGATTCCAGAAGAAAAGCTGGCCGGGCTGGGCGACCCGGAAAAGCTTGTGATGTATTTTTCAGGTGAGATTGAAGAGGGAATGAGAGAAATGGGATATTCAATAGACTGGAGGAGAAAATTCTACACATTTGACAGGCATTTCGGCAAATTCATCCAGTGGCAGATGAAAAAGCTGCATGAGCTGGGATACATCACACAGGGAAGCCACAGGCTTGCCTGGTGCCCCTCCTGCAAAAACGTGGTGAGCTCGCATGATACCAGAGGAGATGTGGACCCGGAAATTGAAGAAGTTACTGCGGTCAAGTTCGGGCTCGGGAAAGGTGAGTTCCTTGTTGTGAGCACCTACCGGCCGGAAACAGTGTATGGAGTAACCAACCTCTGGATAAATCCCAAATCAAAAATAGTCAAAGTAAAGACAAAAGAAGGCGTGCTTTATTTCGGGAAAGGGGCCTGGAAAGCGCTTTCCCTCCAGATGGAGGGAGAGGTGCTGGAGGAGATGGAGGGAAGTGCATTCGTGGGGAAAAAAGCAATCACCCCCCTGAAAAGAGAAGTTCCGGTGCTTCCTGCGTCCTTTGTTGACTCCTTTACAGGGGCAGGGATTGTAATGAGCGTTCCTGCACATGCGCCATATGATTACCTTGCGCTCCGGGACCTGGGGAAGCTGGAGGAGATTCCCCCTATCCCTGTTCTCTCTTTTCCAGGAGCTGTGGAGATTCCTGCAAAAGGAATTGTTGAAAAACTGGGTGTTGGAAGCCAGGGGGATGTGAAAGCAGAGGTTGCAACAAAGGAGCTTTACAAGAAAGAAGCGCATAAAGGAAGGATGAGCATCGGGGAATTTGAAGGGGTGCCTGTGCTTGAGGCAAAAGAAAAGGTTGCAGATAAACTCATCTCGGAAAAACAGGCGTTCACAATTTACGTGATTGCAAATGGGCCGGTATTCTGCAGATGCGGGGAAAGGATATCGGTAAAAAAGGTGGAAAACCAGTGGTTCATCAACTACGGGGACGAAGAATGGAAAACAAAGGCAAAAGAGTGCCTGGCAGAAATGTCGCTTATACCTGAAAAGACCAGGAAGGATTACCTGCATACAATAGACTGGCTGAAGAGAAAAGCATGCACAAGATCTTCCGGGCTGGGCACGCCTTTCCCCTTTAACGAGGGCAAGATTGTGGAGCCGCTTTCGGATTCCACAATCTACATGGCATTTTACACCATTGCCCATGAGCTTTCAGGAATAGAGCCGGAAGAGCTTACTGAAGAATTTTTTGATTATGTATTCCTGGGGAATGGGGATAAAGAGGTGCACCCGCAAGCAGAGAAGCTGAGGAAGATATTCCTCTACTGGTATCCTCTTGATGCAAGGCATTCCGGGGCAGACCTTGTAAGAAACCATCTTCCCTTCTTTATATTCAACCATGCTGCAGTATTTCCAAAAGCCCAGTGGCCCGAGAGCATAATCGTAAACGGGTTTGTGCTCATGGAAGGAAAGAAAATGAGCAAATCGCTTGGGAACATCCTCCCCCTAAGGGAAGCGATAAAGAAATACGGGGCAGATGTGATAAGATTCTCTGTGGTGGGAGGGGCAGACCTCCCCCAGGACACCAACTTTGAAACAAGCATTGCTGAGGGGGTTAAGGAAAGGGCCGAATACATGCTCTCCCTTCTTGAATATGGGAAGGGCACGGATGAATCGCGGGCAGGAAAATGGCTGCGCTCCCGCCTCAACAGGAAACTCAGGGATGCGCAGATTCTTTATTCAGGAATGCAGATAAGGGAGCTGGGGCAGATGCTTTTCTATGAAACCGTCCAGGAATTACAATGGTACCTGAAACGCTCCGGAACTCCGGCGCTCGGGGAATTCCTGGAAAAATGGTGCATCGCTTTCTCCCCGTTCATGCCCCACCTTGCAGAAGAGCTCTGGTCAGGATACGGAAAAGAAGGGCTGGCTGTTGAGCAGAAATACCCTGAGCCGGAATATGACGCGATAGATGATGCAGTTGAGATGGGAGAAGAGTTAATCGCGGAAGTGCTGCGGGATGTGGAAAACATAGAACAGAGGTTTGGGAAAAAAACTTCAAAAATTTATATTTACGCTGCGGCCCCCTGGAAAAGGGGGATATACAGGGAAGTCCGGGAAAATAAGAATATGCGGGCAGGGATTGAATGGGCAAAGGCAAACAGAGTGGAGGATATGGGGGCAGCTTCAAAATTTGCAAAATCCCTTCTTAAGAAGGTGCATTCGCTTCCGGCTGTGCTCGGGGAAGAGGAAGAACTGGGGGCACTGGAAGATGCAAAAGATTTCCTTTCCAGGGAAACCGGTGCTGAAGTAGTTGTTGGAAAAGAAGAGGGGGCGGAGCATGAAAAGGCGGCTGCGGCTGCTCCGGGAAAGCCTGCAATCATCCTGGAGTGATTCTCCTTCCTTTTGGAATCATGTTCTCTATTTTCCCTTCCCTGAAAAAGCCGATTCCGAGAACTGCTTTCCTGTGGGTAAGTATTACATATCCCCTTTCACAGGAAGGATTTTTTTCCAAGTCCCTGCCTGCCATGAACTTCAGGGCCTCTTCCCTGGAAACCTCCACAATATTCTTTTTTGCGAGATTTCCGAAAATCTGGATAAAGCTGGTAGTCGGCTTGGGAAACTTTCCCTTCATGCGGGATGCGGGAATTCCCTTTGGAGTGGAAACCCTGAAATTTTTGAGTTCTGAGTTCATCGCACGGAGGGACTTTTCTCCCACAAGCTCCACACCTCCTGGAAGAATAATTCCAAAGCGGTCCCTGAGGTAATTCCTGAACTTTTGGGCATGCATCGGTAGAGGGTAGATGCAAAAAACAATATAAAAATGCAGGTTGAAGCATGTGCATGGCAGAACTTAAGGAAGTGCTTGGGGGTGTTGCTGCTCTCCTTGTTGTTTTAGTCATTCTGTGGGCCATCTGGAGCGGTGGCTCTGAAAAAGAGGTTGTTGGTATGGAATGCAGTTCAAACCCGGCCCAGTCCGAAATAAACCTGCCTGAGCCGGATTACTCAGGAAGTAGTGTGGAAGAAGCAATCAGGGAAAGGAGGTCTGTGCGGGAATATACTGGAGAAAACATTACACTGGAAGAGCTGTCCATGCTGCTCTGGGCAGGACAGGGAACCACAAGCGAGTGGGGAGGGCGCGCTGCGCCTTCCGCAGGTGCACTTTACCCCATTGAGCTGTATGTCGTGCCCAATAAGGTGGAAGGAGTTTACTGCGGAATTTACAAATATATTCCTGAAGAGCATAAGCTGGTTCTTGTCCAGGAGGGAGACTTCAGGGAAGAAGTGGCTGCGGCTGCCCTGGGGCAGGAGTGCGTGCGCGATGCTGCAGCTGTGATTGTAATGACTGCAGTGCGGGAGCGCACTGCTGCAAAATATGGGGAACGCGCGGATTTGTACATTGCAATGGAGGCAGGGCATATAAGCGAAAACCTCTTGCTTGAGGCGGTTTCGCTGGGCATGGGGGCAGTCCCCATTGGGGGATTTGTGCCTGAAGAGATGGATAGGTTTCTTAGAGTTGAAGAAGGAGAAACCTCAATCTACATCAATGCTATAGGAAAAGTCTAATGCTTTTTGATTTTTGCAAGGAAGAATCCCTCGCTGTTGAATCTGTGGGGATAAATCCGAATTGCTTTTTTCAGCTCTTTTCCAAAATCGCTGAGACCTGGCTCCGTATCCGGAATGCATTCTATCCTTTCCAATCCTGCTTCAGGATGCTTTTCAAGGAGGCGGAAAACCGGCAGTTCATTTTCATCCGGAGAATACGTGCAGGTAGAATATATCAGGGTTCCGCCTGGCTCCAGATGCCTGAAAGCAGTGAAAAGAATGGAAGTCTGTGAGGCAGAGATGCCTCTTGAATACCTCTCATTCCACCAACGGTATGCATTTTTGCTGCTTCCCAGCCCGGAGCAGGGCACATCCACAAGAATTTTGGGAAATGTATGGAGGGAATTGAAACAAGTGCCGTTCTGGTTCATGGTCGTTGTATTTATTGCTCCCAGTCTTTCCAGATTGCTGGAGAGAGCGCTGATTCTTCCGCGGTTTTTGTCATTTGCCAGAACTATGCCTTTATTATTCATGAGGGCTGCGCACTGAGTTGTTTTTGAGCCGGGGGCTGCGCAGATATCCAGCACTCTTTCTCCTGGTTTTGGATTGAGAATGTGCGGGGGAAGCATGGAAGACAGGGATTGTGTATGCAACCAGCCTGTTGCATAGTCTAGTGTGTTTCCAAGGCCATTTTGCGGGAGCTCCAATACTTTGAACGCATAAGGAATGAATGTTTTTTCGAGCCTGAGTTCTGTCCAGCTTAAGTATTCTTCGGGAGTAGTTTTGAGAGTGTTTACCCTCAGGTATATAGGTATTGACTGCTGGACCCGGATGCAGGCCTCTGCATCCGTATACTGATTTAGCCAACCCAGGTATTCCCTCTGCTCCATTGGTTTGAGATTGGGGGGATTATGGTTTAAAGGGGAATGGCGCAAATTAAAGCAATGTTGGTTAAGGGAAGGGCTGTGCGCGTAAAGAAAAGCGATGGCCAAAAAGCTAAAAATGAGCTTAAAGCACTGGGACTGTTTGATGAAAAAAGAGTTATCAGAAGCGATGGAGAATATGTCTATGTTCCGGTAAAGGGGGAGGGGGTTCCGGAAAAATATAAGTTGGTAGAAAGTGAACTTGAAAAACGGGAGGAGAGAAAGGGGTTCAGGGAATTGCTTATTGAGCGTTTTGGGGAAGAAAACGCTAAAGGGGTTTTATCTTCTTATGATGTGGTGGGGGACATTGCAATTGTGCAGATTCCGGAAAAACTGCGGGAGCATGAAAAGGAAGTGGGGGAACTGCTGCTGCGCGGAGACAAAAAAATAAATGCAGTGTGGAAAAAGGCAGGGGGAAGAACAGGGGACTTCAGGGTTACAAAGCTTACCCACCTTGCAGGGGAGGAAAAAAGCGAAACAGAGTATGTGGAAAACGGGGTGCGGATGAAGCTGGATGTGAGGAAAGTCTACTTTTCCCCAAGGCTGAGCCATGAGCGGAAGCGAATCATGGAAGAGGTGGGAGAAGGGGAAAATGTGCTGGTGCTTTTTGCAGGAGTTGGGCCGTTTGCCCTGGAAATAGGGAAGAAACAGTCCTCCGCAAAAGTAGTTGGGGTGGAACTCAATCCTGATGCAGTAAAATATTTTGGGGAAAATATCAAATTGAATAAGCTGAAAAACGTAGAAGTAGTGCTGGGCGATGCGCGGGAAGCTGCAAAAGGAAAGTTTAGGGGGTGGGCAGACCGGATTGTGATGCCGCTTCCAATGGGCGCGGAAGAGTTTCTGGGTGCTGCATTTTCTGCTGCAAAACCAGGATGCATTGTGCATTTTTACAGGATGGTAGAAAGAGAAGGGGGCATTGATGCACTTGAAGAAAAAATAGAAAAGGATGCAGAAAATGCGGGAAGAAACATAGAATTTGTTTTTGAAAAGGAAGTACGACCATACTCTGCATCAACAAAGCAGGTGGTCGTTGATTTCCGCGTATTCTAAACAATTCCGAAATAGATGGCGGCAATGGAAAAAATAAATATTCCTGCGGTTATCGGAGGAAGGGCGGGAAGGACAGTGTGGTGCTTCCAGGCAATAAAAAGAACAAAAAGCGTGCCCAGAGTTGAGCCTGCAATAGTAAACAGGGAAAGGAGGGGACTGATGGAATAGGCGGCAACACCCACCATTATGGGAAGAGAAAGGTCTCCAGTGCCAAGGTCAAGGCGCGCCTTTTTCCCTTTTTCAATAATTTTCTCCGCGGAAATTGTAAATGCCATGTCCCGCTTAACAATCTCATTTGCCATTGTTACCATGTGCTTTGTCTTGAACACAGAAATATAATCATAGATTGCAAGAATGAACAGAAAAACAAGCGCAGTTACAAAACCAAAAGTGAAGCCGAAAACTGCACCCGCACCTGCGCTGGAAACCATTGCAGCAAGATTCTTAAGAGAGGGGAACAGCTGCTTGAGCACGGAAAACATCATCCCCCCCAATATTGCAAAAACCATTGAATCTAAGGTGGAAAGGAGAACTGGGTTCAGGAGAGAATAGAAAAAAATTGAGGAAGTTGTGCTGATGACTGCCAACTCAAGAAGAGTAAACAGGATCGAGATATGAAGACGGTGAAGGAGGATGAAGAGGAGGGCACCGCAAATCACTGCAAAAACAAAATAAACAAGTGAGGATGGCCCTGCATTCACCATCATAAGAGTATTCACATATTGATTAGTCTTTGCATCTTCAAGTATGTAGGAGCCGGCATATACTCCCATTACCTGGGTTACAATAAACATTACCAGCAGCTTGAAATAAAGGCGCATCCTAATTTAATCGGGCGGAGAGAATAAAAAGCTACCCAAGGCCGATGTCCAGAATCCAGAGTTCTCCCGTATTTGCTTCCCCTCCGAGCACAATTCCCTTCTTGGGTTCCTGTATGCATATTGTTGCATCAGGCTTAACTGCCGAAACATCCTTTTCTCCGGTATCTGCATCCATCCCTGTAGGGACATCTATTGAGATTGTGAAGCCAGGGGAGCTGTTTATTATGTCGCAGGCTTCCTTTACCCTCCCTCCAAGAGGAAGCCTCGCGCCTATGCCCAGTAAGGCGTCCACGATAACGGTATGGGGAAAGGAATGTGCATCCTCCAGGGGAATTATCTTTACTCCGGCATCCCTCGCCCTTTCAAGATTAATCCTGGAAATTTGTGTTTTTGGCTCTGAAAGCACAACTGCGGCAACCTTGTTTTTGGTGCTGAGATAGCGGGCACATACCAAGCCATCACCTCCATTGTTTCCCGGCCCGCAAAAAACCAGTATTAAATTCTCTTTCCCTGTATTGCGTTCTATTATTCCGGCGCATCCCCTCCCTGCGCGCTCCATAAGCTCTCTCTCAGTGGTTCCTGCTGAATATGCTTTTTCTTCCAGTTCCTTCATTTCAGCAATGGTTATTCCTCTTTCACTTGTTTCCGACAATTGCAATCCACCCCGGCTCTTTTTCATATATGTCTCCTTTGCGCTGGAGCTCAGAAAGTATGCGCTTGGCTGTTGCAGCATCAAGCCCTGCAGCTTCAGCCTCCTCAAGAACTTCCTGCTTTGAAACGGCCTCCTGCTCCACCGTCTTCTCCTTTATTATGTCAAGAATTGATTCTATTTTCTCCACCTGCGAACGGGGCTTTCCCGTAGTAATTATATCAACATCAAATCTCCCGGTTTCCTGGTCCGTAAGGACTTTCTTGAGAACATAATCAAGCAGATCTATCGCCACTTTTGCATCCTCCAGCTCCACCATCTGGGAAAGGCGCATCTTTGCATGGGCCTCTGCAAGGCGCACCAGGCCCTCAAGGTACCTGGGGGTTATCGGAACCGAACCGCTGTTTTTTCCCCTTCTTCTCAAATCAAGGTAAAACTCCTTTATTTTATCTTTTGCAGAATCGCTCAGGACAGGGCGGATATTGCGCCTTGCATATGCGATATATTTTCTAAGGAACTCCCTGTCAAGAGACTCTTCATCCTCCTGCACAGTTCCCCTTGCCGCATCTATGTGCGATGAGAGTATGTGCTCTGCGAGGTTTAGGTCCTTCTCCTCATCCAGCACATCCATTATTGGGAAGAGCAGGTCAAACCTTGAAAGAAGAGATGGTGGGACATCAAACTGGTCTGCAAGGTTCTTTGTCTGGTTGAACCTCCCGTGCTTCGGGTTTGCAGCGGCAACAATTGAAGTCTTTGCCTTGAACTTTGCAACAATCCCTGCTTTTGCTATGGAAACGGTTGCTGATTCCATCACTTCGTGCAGGGAAGAACGGTCTTCATCCTCAATCTTATCAAACTCATCTATTGCCCCGATTCCTCCTGATGCAAGCACAAGGGCCCCTGCTTTGAGTGTCCATCCTCCGTCGCCGAGCTCATCCTTTTCTGCTGAAGCTGTAAGGCCAACTCCGGAAACGCTCTTTCCGCTTACATACATGGATTTGGGAGCAAGGTCCACTGCAGAATTCATTATTCTTGTTTTAGCTATTCCCGGGTCTCCGATGAGAAGTACATGGATATCATCTCTGACTATTGCCTCCCCTCTCATTTTCTTCCCGCTTGTACCTCCAAAAAGCTGGAGGGCAAGTGCCTTTTTCACCTCATCATACCCATAAACTGCAGGAGCAATTGAGGAGAATATGCGTTTTGTTATATTATCGTGCTTTGCAGCCTCCTTTATTCTCGCGATATCTTCCTTGGTAAGGTTGATTTCCTCAAAATCCCGTTTCAGGCTATCCACGTGCAGTACGTCCACGTAGCGGTTGAAAACGAGCTCATTTTTCTGCCTGGTGTTCTGGGAAGGCTTGATTCTCATTATCCCCGTAATCTGGACATTTTCTCCGGGATTGACGTTGTTCACTACATCATCCTCAAACCAGAGCTCCAGCTTTGCTGCGGGCGCGCCCCCACTTACTTTTTCCAGGAGGTCCTGCACCTCTGCTTTCTGCATGTCCACAAAATCAGATTTTTCTTCGTTCGGGACCAGGGCGAGTTTCTTGCAGGAAGAACACATCCTCGGGGGCTTGAAATTCCTCCCCACCACAACATCATACGTTTCCCCGCAGGCCTGGCAGGTATAATGTGCCTTTTTCACCTTGTGCATCACATCTGTGCGCTTAGTAATTATTCCCTTAAATGAGACCAGCTGGTTCAGCTTTTTTGAGCTCAGCTGCTCAATCATCAAATCCGCATTCGGGCCGTTATAGAAACGGACATGCGGGGCAAACTCCCCAACCCCTGGGGGAAGGGTAAGATTCATCGTGCGTATAGCTTCCTCTGCAGCTTCCCTTACAATTTCCGGCTCGGAAAGGAGGCGGTCGGCCACTGAAGGATTGAACCGGTCCAGCTCCTGGAAATCCACATTTATGCTGCGGATGGTGGGATAAGATGCAAGTACCCTGTTCATCTCAGTTTTATAAATAGAGGTAAAGAAGTCATCGAAGACCGAAACTAGAGAAGTAAGATCCTGCTCACCCATAGGATTAGATATGTATATTTAGATGGGTTTTTAAATTTTGGAGGGTGGGTTTCCAGTGGTGGGTTTCTGTGTTTGCACCGGAAATGCGGCACAGGAATATTTATTAAGAGAATAGTGCTTAAATAAAAAAAACGGGTTTACCCCGTGAATAGGTGAAAAATATGGATGAAGAAGGCGGAAGGCCTGAAAGAGAAATGCACGATGCGGTGTGCTCCAAATGCGGAAAGCCCTGCAAAGTTCCTTTCAAGCCTGTCGAAGGAAGGCCTGTTTATTGCAGAGAATGCTACAGGCCAAGGAAACCAAGATTCTGAAGGCATTATAACTTTTCAGAATTTACTGAATTTTTTATTTATTTTTTATTTAAATTGATGATGGTTTTAAAAACATTTTAGTGTAGTTTATTCGCCAATGAACCACAAAACCACCGCGATCAGGAGAACCAGGAAAAAAGAGCTGGTTGGGGAAAAAGCGAGAAGGGCAGTATTCAGGAATATCCGCCCCCTTGGCATCTTTTCTTCTGCAGCAATCGCTGCTGCCGGTTTCTTTGCAACAGGCGGGCTGCATCCGGGAATTGCAATGGGGCCTCTTGCATTCGCTTCCCTGCATACTGCCCTTAACTCCTTTTCAACTGCGAACATGCTGAAGGAAAACAGGAGGCCGCTTTCTGCAAAACGCCTTGCCCAGACAGGAGCGCTTGACACTGTTGCGGCAGTAGTCTGCCTCAGCCAGGTAATGGAAAGAGGGGACCAGGATATTAAAAAAGGGCTTGTGGTGGGGCTGATAGCATCCGGATTCTCACTTGCTGCACATCTCCGGGAAAAAGAAGAGATGTTCACCCTGCTTAAGGAAAAATTCAGCGACCCGTTCCAAAGCATGGAAGCGATAGAATGCAGCGCTTACCTGAAGCTTATAGAAAAGAAGGAGAAATCATGGTATATGCAGCCTTACTGGGCACTCAGGCCTGAAAAATTCCTTGAGATGCAGGAAGAAAAGGGCAAAGTAGCGAAATACCTGTTCACAAAAATACAGGTGCATGAAAGATGAAAGAATTTTAATTCTTTTTTCCGAAGCCGGAATATGGAAAAAGGAATACTGCTTATTATGGACGGGCTCGGAGACCTCGGTAACAAGAAAGGAAAAACGCCGCTTTCTGCGTCAAAGAAAAAAAACCTGGACAGAATGGCCAGGGAAGGGCTCCTTGGAATGCTCTCACCGCTGGGGAGAGGGAATGTTCCTGGAAGCGATACATCACACCTTACCCTGCTTGGATATCCATACTGGGAATACTATTGCGGAAGGGGGCCGCTTGAGGCACTCGGCTCCGGGATTAAACTCATGAAAGGCGATGTGGCATTCAGAACAAATTTTGCCACGGTAAAAAAAGGGGAAATAGTAGACCGGAGGGCAGGAAGAATTACGACTTCCCTGGGAAAGAAGCTTGAGAAGAAAATCAAAAAAATAAATGTGAATGGAGCAGAGGTTATCTTCCGCAGCACGGTTGAGCACAGAGGGGTGCTCATACTCAGGGGAAATGGCCTCGGGGCACATGTTAGCGGAACAGACCCCCATGCACACGTTCCGGTGCCGAAATCCAGAGCACTGAAAAAGGGCTCGGAAAAAACTGCACGCATATTGAATGAATTTACAAAAAAGGCAATGGATGTGCTGGGTAAGGTGGAGGCGAACAGGGGGAGGAAACTTCCTGCAAATGCAGTACTTTGCCGGGGGGCAGGGGCATACCGGAAAATTGAGCCGTTTGCAAAGCACCATGGATTCAACGGGGCATGTGTTGCCGGTGGCGCATTGTACAGGGGCGTAGCGGAATACATAGGAATGGATGTGTTGCATGTTGAAGGGGCAACCGGAACTGCAGATACTGACCTGAAGGCAAAGGCAAAGCATGCAGTTGCCGCGCTGAAGAACCATGATTTTGTTTTTGTGCATGTAAAGGCAACAGACAACTGCTCGCATGACAGGGATGCAAAATGCAAGCAGAAGATAATTGAAAAAGTGGATAGGGAATTGGTTCCTGTGCTAAAAAAAACAGGCGCAAATATAATGGTTACCGGGGACCACACAACCGCCTGCTGCACAGGTAAACACACCGGCCATGAAGTTCCACTTCTCTGCTGGGGGCCGGGTTTCAGGAAAGACAGCATGAAAAAATTTGATGAATTCTACTGCATGGAAGGGGGGCTCGGACACATAGACGGCCGGGACCTTTTTCCGGTAATGGTCAATGCAATGGGCAAAGGGAAAAAAATAGGAAGCTAAAATAAAAAACAGGGAGGGGAAATTGCTTTCCCGCTCCAATTCCACTTACCCGACCACAAGAGAGATGACATTTGCCTGGGCTTCATGGTGGATGGTTTGGTCGATGTCATCCTTATAGTTGTACCAGACCATCATCCTTCCGCGGAACTCCTGGTTGGGCTCCATCTCTATTGGGTCCCCATCTGCATCAACACAGGAAATTCCTGTGAAATCCTTGCTTGAACCTGTTGCGATGGTTTCGCCCCCAGCATTTGTTGCGTCGTCTTCATCAACAGCAGAAGCCTGCGCATTTGTACAGAGGATGCTGTGGACCTCAACTGATTTTCCGAGCTTGTTCCAGAGGCGAACGTTCATCTCTACTTCACCATTGTCGTTAAGGTAAAGCTGAGGATTTGGCTCGCTGCAGGAGAAGCCCTGCTGCTGGAACAAGCACAGCTCGGGAGCACTGAAGGGGTTCAGGTAAATCAGGGCAGCAATCACAATAACTATTGCAAGGAGCGCCCACCCATAAGTCATCAGGTACTCCATCGCGGCCTGTCCTTTTCTATTATTTTTCATCATAATCACCTAGAAGAACATACTTGAGAAAAGCGAATCCAGGAAAGAACCCACCACAAAGTAAATTATATAGGCAAATACCAGCATGAACGGAAAATACTTCATTCCCTGTGTCTTTGAGCCTCCCCTTATTATTCCTAGCAGAAGGGATGAAATGAGAGAAGTCACGAACACCAGGGCCATGCTGAACCAGAAGAACTCATCCGTGCTTATTGAAGGTGAGGATGGTGTTGCGATAAAGCTGGCGGGCATGCCTGAGGAAGCTGCTGCATCCACCCCTCCTGCAGGCATGTATGCAAATGCCATTGAAAGCACGCTTATCAGGTTTGTTGCAACCGAAAACAGGAATGGTGCACCTATTGTTGAGGCAAAAACAAGGAATATTACGTAAACCAGAAGAGTTGCTGCAATATCCTTTTTGTGCATTGCCACATCACGGGCATCCTGGGATGTCTCCTCCAGTATCTCCGCAATTTCCCCTCCTGTGGCAAGGGCCTGCTTCAGGAGAAGAAGAGTGCGGTGGAGTACCCGGGAGTTAAAGCGCATATCCAGTCGGTCAAGGGACTTCTCTATGGGCTCTCCTGAAAAAGCGCTCTTTATCACCCGCCTTACCTCAATTGAAAAAAGCCCGTATTCCGGCTTTGCCGCATACCACATCGCCTGGTCAAGAGTCATCCCTGCCCGGATGTTGCCTGCAACCAGGGTAAGGAAATCCGGCAGGACTTCTTCCACTGCACTTCTTCTTGCTTCGGTCTGCAGGAGTATTGCAGTATAGACAAGGGTGAACAGTGCAAGGAAAGCTATCACGAATGCAGCAACCAGGCTGAGGAGTATTGATGCCCAGTCCGGAAGCACAATAGAAGTGCCTACAAGAGCATAAATGAATTTTGGCACTGCGGAAGTATTCAGCAGCACCAGGAACAGAAGTGCTCCTACAAGCACGGTCAGAACTATAAAGAAACCCATGAAAGACTCCGCAGGCACAAGTATCCCTGCACCGGAAAGAGATTTCTCAATGGCCCTTATGCGCTTCCGGGAAAGAAGCCGCCCGATTGTTTCATAAAAACCCATTAATGCGCTCATAATCATCCCTCAGAATGCATACCTCGGCCTGGATGTTTCAACCATTGAAAGGAACATAAACTGGATTACTCCGACCATTATCAGGAAAAGGAGCAATACTGGGGCATTCAACTCAAACCTTCCAGAGCCAATGAATGAAAAAAGTATTATTGCAAATGCCATTCCCAGTGAAGGGAAAATTATTCCAAAAATCATGTAGAACATGATGAGGGGGTTCAGTTTCTGCCCGTATGCCTTCATATCTATTATCTGTTCCCTGAAGACCTGATTAAGGACAATCTCCAGGGACTCTGCTACATCTGCACCAGAGCCCACGGAATTTGCAAGCTGTATCATTATTCTGCGGAATGCGGGGGAGGGGTTCTTCTGCACAACCTCCCTTATTGCCTGAGCTATTGGTGTTCCCAGGGTAATCTTCTCCACTATGCTGTTAAATTCCTTACTTACTTCACCATAGCCACGGGAAACTCCGACCATGGCATCAAAAAGGGGCATGCCTGAGCGGATTCCAATCAGCAGGTGCCTGACCGCAAAAACAAGCTCATAGTCTATTGCCCTCCTTCTCTTCAGTACCATTACCGAGGGATACATCATGAAATAAAAGAACCCGAAGATGAGGAAGAGCAGGAAGAGCACTGCAGTGAATGCAGCTGCCATTGCAATGCCTGCCATGTCCATGAAAATAAATGCGAGGATGGATAGTGCAATTGCCGCAAATACGGATGAAATCAGAACCTGGTCCATGAATTTTTCAGGAGGCTTCTTCATGTCCGCAAGGATCATCTTTTTCCGCAGTGCTGGAAAATAAGGCAATATAAACTCGGAGATTGAGCGTAGGGGCCCTCTCTTGCTGCCGCCTCTTACAGGAAGGGCAACAGGAGTAACCTTTTTCTTCTGGTTTGCCATATGTTCACCAAATAATATTACTTATTTACTTACTACCAAAACGTTTATTTATAGTATCCTCATCTATTCCTGCCTCAATGGCCATCAGCCTTCTTGCTTCGCGCAGGGCTTCTGCACGGCTTTTCTCCCCCCTTGAATACTTATCATAAAGGCGGGGCTCCTTTGCCTGGAGCAGGTTGAACAGGGAATCTTCCGGGGCATTTGATATCTGGGAAAGTTTTGCTGCCTCCGGGTCCCCGGCATCCTCAAAAAGCACCGCGCGAGTACTTTCCAGCTGGGAATGTATCTCTTCCCCGATTGAATTTTTAAATTCTGAAAACTCATGCCCGTACTCCATTGAAATCTTCTTTTTGAGCTTCTCGGATTCGGGTGTGGATGCCCCTTTTGCTTTGAGCTTTGAGAGTTCTGCAGTGTGCTTTGCAACCAGGAAGGGGTGGTATTTATCTATTAATTCCATGAGCTTTTGTTCAAGCTCCACCAGCTTACTTGAAAACTCATCAAATGCAGGACCGCGATGGGCGATTGCGCGCTGATCCTTCAGTTCTGCAAGGAGCTTCTTATGGTTCTTCTCATAGATTGACTCCACCTTCTTCTTTGCATCACGCAGTTCGTATTTCTGTTCATCCTTGAGCGCATCCAGGAGGGAGCCTTCAGGGAGCCCTCCTGAAACTGCTTCCCCCTCTCTTGATTTTGAAATAAGCCCCTTGAGCGCAACAATCTCTTTCTTTATCTCTGCCCTGCGGGAAGTGGAGCGCTCCTTGAAAAGCTCCCTTGTGAGCTCCATCATCCTCTTTTTTGTATCTTCAACATCAACCTTCTTCTTGCGCTTTCCTGTCATCTGGGCCCCGAGCTGTTTTTCCAGCCGGTCAACCGTCTTCTCAGCCTCTTTTACCGGTGATTCAGAAAGCTCCTTCGGAACCGGAACTTCAACAATTACCCCCGGCTCGGGAGCGGGAGCAGGGGGTGCTTCTTCCGGAGAAACAACCTCAGGCTCCGGAGCCTCGGGAACCGGTTCTGTCGCTTCGGTTGGCTGGGGAGGCTTTTCCACAGAAGGTGGAGTAATCTTCTTGGGCTTTTTTGGGGCGGGTTTTTCCGGGAGAATTGGTGCAGGGGGGGCTTTCTCCTTTTTGGGTTTTGGAGGAGGTGCCTTCCTGGGAGCAGGACCTTCCGGCTCACCGGGCATCGGCCCTATTTCGGGTTCTGCAGGTTTTGGGGGTGCTTCTTTTTCAGGAGGCTTCTTTTCTGCAACAGGGGCGGGCCTCACTGCTTCCCTGGCCCGCTCGATGCTTATTTTTTTCATCTCTTTTTCTACTTCCCTGGCCTTGCCTTTTGCCTTTCCTGCGGGCCGAACCGGCTCCGCGGGCTCCACTGGCTCCTTACCAAACATCCCCATATCCATCCTGGAAGCGCTGATTATCTTCTTCAGGCGGTTGTATTGGTTTACAATGTCCGGATATTCCAATTCATATATCTCCTGGGGAGACAGTTCAAGGGAGCGCTCTACCCTTTTCTTCTTAATTTCGGGGCGTTTGTATTCTTCTGCCGACCCCTCTACACGGGAAACTTCATCTGCGGCAGCGCTGAAATCCATCCGATCAGAACTCCCAGGTCTCATTCCTCTTTACGGCTTCCAGCACTTCTTCAGAGTTGCGATAATAATTGGAAACTATTGAGCCGACCTCATTTACTGCTTCATATCCATGCTTGACCATCCAGTTAAGGACCTTGGTCTTCTCGGCCACATCATTCTGTATCTCCTTGGGGTTGAGGCCCGCATAAAGCTCAATTGTGTTCGCAATCTTGTCAAGCTTGCCTGATTTCACCGTGACATCCCTCTTGGAATCCCAGCGGTAAATCATATTCAGGTCTCCCTTGTTCTGGACCTCTGCAAACTCCAGTGTTCTGCGGATATTCAGGCGGCGCTGCCTGTACTGGACAACAATTCCTGCAAGTGCGTCTAGGTTCTCCTCCGGAACATTTATCGGGGGATTTACCAGCCTGCTTATTGTTTGGCCTGCATTATCTGCATGGAGGGTTGCATAGACGCTGTGGCCTGTGTGCATTGCCTCAAAAAGCACCTCTGCTTCCTTCTGCCTCCTTATCTCACCGACAACTATCCTGTCCGGCCTCTGCCTGAGCGCATTTATCATGAGGTCCAGCATGGAAACTTCTCCCTTTCCTTCAGGGTTTGGCTCCCTTGTGACCATAGGTACCCAGTGGAGGAAAGAGGGGAGAGTAAGTTCCCTTGTGTCCTCTATGCTGATTATCCTCTGGCTTGCGGGAACCAGGCCGGAAAGCGCATTCAGGAATGAAGTCTTTCCGCTTCCCGTGCCTCCGGAAACAAGCAGGGAAAGCTCGCTCTGCACGCAGAGCCAGATTGTCGCTGCAACCTCCGGGCTGATTGTCTTTGTCCTTATCAGGTTGGAAATTGTCCAAGGGTTCTTGGAGAACTTGCGGATGGTCATGGTGTTCCCATAGTTTGAAACAGGGAACAGAGTTGCATTTACACGGTCCCCGCTTGGCAGGTGCGCATCAAGCAGAGGGTTGAGGATGTTTATCTGCCTTCCCACCTTTCTTGCAACCAGCGCCGCATAATCATAAATCCTGGACTCATTCTTCATACGGAGGTTGGTCTTACACCATCCGTATTTCTTATGGTAAACCCACACAGGGTCGCGAGAGTTATTAACAACAACTTCTTCCAGGAACTCATCATGCAGCGGGGTTTCCAGCTCTCCCATCCCAAGTGTATTCTGGATAAGGTAGGATGCAAGAATCTTCTTTTTCTCATTCGGAAGCTGAGGGAAATTCCTTGAAAGCACCTTCATTGCAGATTCCTGGAACTTTGCTTTTACCATGTCCTGTTTTTTCGGGTCAAGAATCTCGGTTATGTCCAGCTTTACATCTGAAATCAGCTCTGCACGGAGTTTGGTTTCAAGAAGCAGCTTTGTCCCGCCCGCTATTCCTGGAATAGTAACTGTATAGTATGGAACAAAATCATCTTTTTGGACTATGCTCACTTCAACAGGAATGGATTCGCTAAGGAATGTATAGGACTCCAGGACCTTTGTTCTGCCTGATGGGGGAGATGGCGGGAGCGGACCGGGCTGGCCTCCTTCGCCTGCAGTTGGGCTCATTCTTTCTGGCTCTTCTTCGTCTTCTTCGTCTTCTTCGTCTTCTGGTCCCTCTGGTTCTTCTGGTCCCTCTGGTTCTTCTGGTCCCTCAGGTTCCTCTTCTTCTTCCTCTTCCTTTTCAGGCTCTTCCGATTCTTCTTCTGGTTTTCCGCGCGGCTTTTCCTCCTCAAGGTCCTCAAACTCTTTCTCTTCCTCAGGCTCTTCTTCTATTTCTTCCTTTCTGGGCCTGGATTTCGGTTTCTTCGCTGCCTTCTTTTTTGGGGGCGCGGTTTTTTTCTTACTTGCCGCTTTCTTCTGAGATTCCCGGATTCTCCGGACAATATCCCTTACTGTTTTCTTCGAACCTTTTTTTGAAGATTTTTTGGATTTTGCCATATCGTCACCATCATTCCGTTTCCCACAACTTACGTATTAAGTTTTTTAATTCCTTTCTCTTCTTTTCAAACTCTTTCTGTTCATCCGCGGTCAGGGAAACCTTGTCCCTAACTCCCTCCTTCTTTGGACCTTTCTTGCCTTTTCCCCTGCCTGCCCCTTCTTCCCTGAGCGCAATCAGCTTTGCTTCCTTTGAAAGGAGATTAATGTTTTTCTGGATCATTGCAGAGCGGGAATTCAGGTCTGCAATAATTCTCTTTATCTTCTGGAGTTCCTGCCTCTTTTTCTTCAGCTTGTCTGCCAGCTCCAATGCCTTCTTTGTTGCCTCGGGAGTTGCTCTGCCCTTCAGCTCACCTATCTTCTTCCTGCTTTCCTCTCTGGCTTCCTTAAGCTCTTTCTTTATGTTTGCGGTTTCCTTCCTTATCTTGGAAAGCTGGGCGAGATAGGCATCTATCGCCATCTTGGTTTTCTCCTTTATCTTCTGGAAAGTTGCATACGTGGCCGTTTCTTCTTCTACTGAAGAAAGGATTTCATCCGCTTCTTCCGAAAGCTGGCTCCGGGCATCCTCAAGCTCTGCCTTTGCATTCTCAAGCTCTGCCATCAAGTCACCCACAGAAAGCACGCTTCCCGAAACCCCGGAAAGAGTGGACTCCATTTTGTTGAAGTCCTTACTCATCCTCTCCTCTTCTTTTTCCAGCTCTTCCAGCCGGTCAAGAATCTCCTTTTTTGTGGGGACGTTTTCAAGGACTTCCTGGGCAATGCTTATGGTTTCAGAATACTGGTCTGCTATTGCAAGGTCGTCCTCTATCTGCTTTTCAATCTCGGGGAGAGTTTTCTTCAGCTCCTGAATATGCTTATACTCCTTGTCCAGGCGGTTTCTTGTTTTTTCCGCACTTGCGGAAAGCTCCTCCATGTGGGACATTGCATCCTTTATTGTTTCCGCATTTGCCTTGAACTCGGAAATCATGGAGCGGAGGTATTCGGAATCCTCACGCACTTCCCCAAAATCCTTTTTCATTCCCTTAAACTTCTTCTTGATGCCCCCCACTTCAACATCTTTTTTGGGAGCTTTCTTCCTGAGCTCATCAACCTCTGAAACAAGTAAATCCAGTTTGCTGTCCAGCTCATCTATATGTTTTTTTGCTTCCTCAACGCTCTTCAGCTTTGGGCCGAGGTCCTGCTTCCTGAAAGATTTTCCTGTGGATTCCAGCTGGACTTCCAAGCCCTTAAGCGAGCCCTCAACATTGCTCACCTTTTCCATGAGCTCATCTATCTTCTCCATGGATTTGGCAGAAACATCCTTCTTCCTTGCCTTCGCCTTTTCCAGCTGCTCAGAGAGCTCCTCAAGCTTTGCAAAATCATCTTCAAAATGTCGGGAAATCTTGTTTATCGCTTCGGTGTATTCCCGCAATTCCTTCTTTCCCTGGTCCTGGATGTTTTCAAGCTTCTCCACCTCACTCTCAAGCTTGGTTTTCTTTTTGCGGAACTGCTCTTTCTTTTTTGTTATTTCTTCTTCTGTAGGGGGAACCCAGCTAAAATACACTTTAGTAAGCTGATAATCAATCTCTATCAGCCCCTCCTCCTCAAGAATATGGGCCCAGTCTTCAACAGTTGTCTGCGGAAGATTAAGAAGCTTGGAGGCCATGGACATGTCAATCCGCTTTTTTTCCTTGATGAGGCGTATGAGAGAATCTACACCTGTGCTGATGAGGAGGTCCTCCATTTCCATAAAACGATATCCTCCGATGTATATTTAAAAGATTTCGGTAATCTCTGGGTTTGGGCAAAAAGACTATAGTTAATAAAGATTGTGGAAAAATTATGTGCAGGGGTGTTGTGTGGCATGGCCAGCGAAAAGGGAAACAAGAACGTGATAAAAAAAATCGAGAAGACCTCCCTCCAGAAATTCAAAAACCAGAACAAGGTCCTGAAGAACTTCGGGAAGCCGGGGCTCAAGGTATACCGCACAATAAAGAAAACTGGCACTGAAGTTGCAGAACTTCTGGAAAAAACAGGAATTGAGCAAGATAAGCTTTTTGAAATGCTGATTTTCCTCAAGAAAAACAAGATGGTTGAAACTGTGGGGGAAGTGGGGGGAAAGAAGGCAGAAAAAGAAAAAAAGGCATACGAAGGGCCGGAGCCTGGGAAGAAAAAGCCTGCAGCAAAACCCGGGAAAAAACGGAAAAGGAAAGAGCAGGAGGAAATAAAGCCTGAAGAAGAGATAATGCCGATTGAGCCTCCTGAAGAGCCTGAAGAAATGCCGGAGCCTGGGAAGAAAAAGCCTGCAGCAAAACCGCCTAAAAAGAAGAAGCCTGCTGCAAAAAAACCCGGAAAGAAACCAGAAAAGCGGGCGAAAAAGAAGAAAGGCGAGCCCCCGCCGATGGGAGTCGGCCCTGAAGAAGAATTCGGAGTGGAGCTTCCTGAGGAAAAAGAAATAGCCCCTCTTGAGCTGGAGGAGGCACCTGAAGAGATTGCAGAAGAGCCTGAAGAGCTCCCTGAACCTGAAGAAGAACCTGAGGAGGATAAGGGAAAGATTTCGCCGTATCGAAAAAGAAAAAAGCCGGTTGAAGAAGAG
This sequence comes from Candidatus Micrarchaeia archaeon, assembly GCA_046538155.1. Taxonomy (GTDB): domain Archaea; phylum Micrarchaeota; class Micrarchaeia; order Anstonellales; family Bilamarchaeaceae; genus CAIKOA01. Next base: position 19,035 of record JBKHJL010000002.1, on the reverse strand, counting down.
GATGAGGACATATTCCTTACTCCCGGAGAAAGGAAAATAAAAAAGAAATACGGTGAAATCGGCATAGATGTTTACAATCTTATAGACGGGCAGCGAACTGCAGAGCAGATAATGAGGGATACCGGAATCACGGAGAAGAAACTCATAGAGATGCTGGATTTCATGGAAAACCAGGGGATAATCAAGCTTGAGCACCCGGAGAGGAAAAAGAAAAAGAAGAAGCCGGGTATGCGCAGAAAAGGGGTGAAGGAGGTGGGCTTTGCCCCCATGCTGGAGGAAGGAGTTTCCCCGAAAGAGCCGATAGGGGGTAAAGCAGGGGAGGAGTTTATACTGGAAATCCCTGAAAAAACAGGGAAAGGCGCCTTCAGGGAAATACGGATGAAGGCAAACCTCATGATAAAATTCAAAAAAGGCTCACCAAAGGTAATTGAGCTGATTAACGGGAACAGGGATGCTGTTGAGATATCCCTCAAAACAGAATTCCCCCTCTACAAAGTTTACAAAATCCTGAAATATCTGGAAAAAGAAGGATTCATAACGCTGAAGCCATCAACCCGCAAGGACATAAAGAGAAAGTATGGAGAAGATGGGTATTCTGTTTACAAAAAATACGGGAGAGAGGGGGTAATGCTTTACCAGCTCATTGGAAAAGACATGGACATGTCACAGATGGCCTGGCAGACTTCTGAAAACAATGAGCGGGTGGTCAAGATATTCATGTTTATCCACAGGCTCCTGGGAATAGACCTGCCAATAGATGAAGATGTTCTTCTTGAGCGGCTTGAAAGACAGGAATAGTTGATTATTTTTTTATCCTGGAAAGGGAAATGTGCTCCACTTCCATAGGAGTCGCCCTTTTCCTGAGGTCCAGGGGTTTTTCCTCCAGCCTGAAATCCCTGCGGAGTTCCTTCTTTTTCCCGGAAAAACAAACAAAAAAGAAATCCTCATTGGTGTGGAAAGAATATTTTTCAAAGGCAGATGATATGTCTTTTGCTGCAGAAAGCCAGAGCAGGAACTCCTTCTCCTTTTTTCTTGCGATATTCCTTTTTTCCCTTATTGAATCCTCCGCAAGCCTTTCGGAAAGCAGGAACTCCTCTTCAGAATTCAGCTTTTCCGGGTTCAGAAGCAGTGCGCCCCTCTCCTCCGCAAGCCGCAGGAGCTCTTGTTTAGGAAGAGGGGAGTGTGCCCTCAGCAGAAGCATGGGAGGATTGGGAGGGGGCAGGTATTAAAACATTACTATTCTATAAAATCAACTTACATTACTTCTACAAAGGTGTATATTTAATGGAAGAATACCACGAAGGACGCAAAAAAAAGGTTTCATCCGGAAGCGGGGGCAGGAGAGGCAGGTACAGAGACAAGAAGCTTGCCCACATCGGAGGGATATTCACCGCAACCAAAGCCGGGGATGAGTCCCGCAGAGACGCGATAAGAAAAAGGGGCGGAACCACCCGGCCGAAGCTCAAAAGGGCTGCACACATAAATGTAGTTGCTGAGGGAAAAGTGCAGAAAACAAAAATTGAGGGAGTAATTGAAAGCCATAATCCGCACTATGCCCGCCAGAACATAATTACAAAGGGCGCGGTTCTAAGCACCCCGCTCGGAAAAGTTAAAGTCACCAACAGAGTTGGGCAGGACGGCGTTGTGAACGGAGTCCTCCTAAAGTAGGTTTTTTCCCTTCTTCTGTTCCTTATTTAAAATCTTGTTCTGCAATTATTCAGGGTGATTCAAATCAGGAAAGGCAGAATCCCGCAGGGGAAAAGAATACTGATTACATCTGCGCTTCCTTATGTAAACAACGTACCTCATCTTGGAAACATCGTGGGGTGCGTGCTGAGCGCAGATGTTTTTGCAAGGTACTGCAGGCTCAGAAGATACGAAACCCTCTACATCTGCGGAACAGATGAATACGGGACCGCTACTGAAATAAAAGCAAGAGAAGAAGGACTCATTCCCGAGGAAATATGCAGCAAATACAGAAAAATCCATGCAGATGTTTACGAATGGTTCGGAATCTCCTTTGACTATTTTGGCAGAACCTCCACCCCGGAGCACACAAAAATCGTCCAGGAAATATTCCTCAAACTATATGAAAACGGGTTTATAAAAGAAGAAGAGGTTGAACAGCTTTATGATGAAGAAGCAGAGATGTTCCTCGCAGACAGGTATGTAGAAGGGACCTGCCCGCACTGCGGATACGAAGGGGCAAGGGGTGACCAGTGTGATGGGTGCGGAAAGGTGCTTACTCCGGGGGAACTGATTGGGCCAGTCAGCAAAATAACAAAAAGCACGCCTGTTGAAAAAAGAACAAAGCACCTCTTCCTTGACCTCCCTAAAATAGAACCAGAGCTCAGGAACTGGATTGAAACTGCTTCGGATGAAGGTGCCTGGAGTGAGAATGCCATGGGCATCGTGAAGGGGTGGCTTGAAGAGGGACTGCGGAAGCGGTCGATTACCCGGGACCTTAAATGGGGTGTCCCTGTTCCGCTTGAGGGTTACGAAGGCAAAGTATTCTATGTTTGGTTTGATGCGCCAATAGGGTATCTTTCAATCACTGCAAACTATACCAATGAATGGGAGAATTGGTGGAAGGCTCCGGAAAAAGTCGCCCTCTACCAGTTCATGGGAAAAGACAATGTGCCGTTCCACACTGTTGTGTTCCCCTCAACCCTGCTGGGAACCAGGCAGGACTGGACAATGCTATACCACATAAGCACAACAGAATTCCTCAATTATGAGGGCGGAAAATTCTCCAAATCCAGGAATGTGGGGGTATTCGGCAACGGGGCGGTTGAATCAGGGGTACCCGCGGATGTATGGAGGTATTACCTGCTCAGGAACCGGCCGGAGCACGCGGACACCAACTTCTCCTGGGAAGATTTCAGGGAAAAAACCAACAACGAACTCATTGCAAACATCGGCAACCTCATCAACAGGACAATGGTTTTTATAAAAAATAACTTTGGAGGCGAACTGCCGTATGGAGAATTATCCCGGGAAGATGAGGAATTTCTGGAAAAGCAGAAACAGGTTATTGAAAAATATGGTTCTCTTCTTGATGAGGCCAAAATAAAAGAAGGGCTGGAGAAGGTGCTGGAATTCAGCAAAAACGCAAACAGGTACTTCCAGGAAAACAAACCATGGGAACTCGTCAAATCCGATAAGGAAAGAGCGGGGGTTGTGCTTTACGTTCTTGCAAACCAGGCAAAGGACCTGGGGCTGCTCTGCAGCCCTTACCTGCCCCAGACTTCTGATGTGATTTTCTCGCAGCTGGGCATTTCCCCCCCGCATTGGGAAAGTGCCGGGAAAACAGATTTGGAAGCGGGGGCAAAACTGGGGGAGGTAAAAATCCTCTTTCAAAAAATGGAAAAGGAAACTGCGGAGAAACTTCGGGAAAAATACTCGGGGAAAACAGAGGAGTCGTCATTCTCTTCCCTGGACCTGGAGGCAGGCAAAATTATTTCTGTGGAAAAACACCCTGATGCAGACAAGCTTTATATAGAAAGGGTGGAGATGGGAAACGGCGAGGAAAGACAGATTGTTTCAGGTCTTGCCCCTTATCTGGAAAAGGGAAAACTGGAGGGAACGGGAGTAATAATTGTAAAGAACCTTGCACCCGCAAAACTGCGGGGAGTGGAATCCCGGGGAATGCTTCTTGCAGCTGAGGGGAAAGAGGGGCTGGAAGTTATTGACCCGGGGGTGGAACCGGGTGAAAAAATCCTTGCTGAAGGAGTAGAGAGCATCCCCAAAAAAGAGATTAAGTTCAAGAACTTTTCAAAGGTCCGGTTCGAGGTTGAAGGACACAGGGTTTTTGCAGACGGGAAGAAACTTGTTGCAGGAGGGAAGGAAATTAAAACTAAAAAAGTAAGTAGTGGGAGAGTATCCTGAGGGAATGAGAAATGAAATCATTGCATGCGCTGCTGTTCTTTGCCATTGGTTCACTGTTTATTGCATTCCTTTACCAGGATGAGATAGTGCTTACGGCCGTGGTTGCAATAGGGTGCATCGCTGCCCTTGAAATGGACCGCTGGAAGAACCTGAAAAAATTCCTTGTTGCGGTAGCTGTTGGGGGGGCATGTGAAAACATCGCGGTGTGGCTGGGGGGATGGGGGTATACAAACGCGGGATTCCTTTTCACTCCACTGTGGCTTCCGCTCGGTTGGGGATTCACAGTGTTGTTGCTGGAAGAGAGTTTCGCAAAAAATGCCCCCGCATACTTCTCCTGGAAAGCTCTCCTTCTGGCTTTTGCAGGCACCATGCTTGCAGCGCTTGCCTCCTCTGATGAGGGAATTACCCTGTTCCTGTTTTCCGCGTTTACCCTGGGAGCATTCAGATTCGGGTTATACAGCCCCCTGGAAATAAATGCAGGGATTGCTGCAGCAATCCTGGGGACGGCAATGGAGGGGATTTCAATATGGGCAGGCAACTGGCAGTACCCTGTTGCAATGTTCGGGGTGCCCCTCTGGCTTCCGCTGTGCTGGATGAATGCATTTCTGATAATGCGGAGAATAATAAGAATATAAAAATAGAAAAAAAAGGGGTTGTTCTTCAGCACTGCCCAGCCGGCCCTTCCTGCTCATCTGAAAGCTCAGAAAAGCATTCTTCGGGAGATTCTGTAAAAGAGCTGCAGATTGCTTCCTTGTAAGCCTCCGGGCTCCTCGGGCCAGAATACTTCACCCCGTTTATGATCATAGATGGGGAGCCGAAGTTCTGGGTACTGAAAGTAATCTGCTTTTCCCTTTCCAGTATGGTGTATTTCTCTGAATCAAAGCTCTCTTCAATCTCTGTTGTGTTGATTCCCTGTGCTTCTGCAACAGTCTTCCAGCAGGTTTCAATATCTTTTCCTGTATCAAAACACTCGGAATTAACTGCAGTTGCGTACTCTGCCCAGGTTGCCTCGCCATACCTGTTGTAAATCATCTTCTCCCTTATACCCTGCTCAAGCTCGTACAGCCCGTGCATTGAACAGTAAGTTTCGTTGTTTTCATCAACAAGGCATTCACCACTGTCTGCACTGTAAGAAGGGTGGACCGATTCATCATATATGATATAAACGGGCTCAAAGGAAACATTTCCCTCAAGCAGGCCCACTACATCCACAATTGCATTCTCTGCAAGGTTTCCGTAAGGGCAATTGCTCATCAGGAAAAGATAAACCTCTGGTTCAGCTGATGTTGGGAACCCCTCTGGTTCTTCGGGCTGGGCGGAAAGGTTTGCAAGGTACTGCTCCTTAGCCGCGGCAACCTCCTCTTCCATAGTGGAAACATCCATCGCACTCGGATAGATGTACTTGTAGTTCTTTGAAACATACAGGGGCATCTCCTGGCCCATCACATCATAATAGAGGGCCACATGGCTGTCAGCCTCTTCATATCTCGTGAAAGTTACAGTTACTTCCTGCCCTGTATTCAGGAGGTAAGTATCTGCAAGGAGCTGCCTTATCTCCTCTATCTTTCCTTCATCAGGCGTGAATTCTCCTTCCTCCCCTTCAGCAGGAGGAACTTCGGTTGGGGGGGTCTCCTCCGCAGGCAGTATAGCGGGCATCGCAAGGTACATTACGAGCATACCCACAATAAGGCCAAAAAGACCAACCAACCATATCTTGTTCTCTCCGAACCCTTCCGAAGAGCCGGAGGAACCCTGAGTTTTTTTGGGCTCTTCCTTATCTGTCATATCTGCTCACCACATGAGTAGTTTGGAATACAAAGAACACCCCTCCTTTATAATGATATGGGTTTTGATTCGGGCAGTTCCCTCCGTACCAGAACAGGGGGAAACCACCTGAGAGAGCCTTAATGCTTATATTGTTTTCAGGAATAGGAGTAGTATGGAGATGAATCAGGAGACCAAAGAACGCTTAGCAATAGAGAGAACAAGGCTTGCGGAAGAGCGCACAGACCTTGCATACATACGCACAGGTTTCAGTCTGCTTCTGGGAGGCGTCTTTTTTATTGGATACTTCCTTCCGGGCAGTGCATTCATGTATATCGGATACGCAACAATTGCAGTTTCCCTTGTTTTTATTGCATATGGATTCCACCACCACAGAAAATCCACAATTTTCCTGAATGATGTGCTGAGCGTGCCAAAAAGAGGTGTGTTCAAGGCAAAATGGGTGGGGGAACAGATAGTGGAGGCAGGAAAAATAAAATGGAAAGAAGAAAAAGAGAAAAGAAAATGAAGCCCTGGATTTGAACTATTTCCAGCCGCGGAAGTCCATTGCTTCCTCTACACGCTCCATTGCAACGCCCTTTGCTGCCTTTCGTGTGTCATTGTCTTCCTGGGCGCGCTCCATCATTACTTTTGTGTTTGCGGTAATTTTGTCCGTTACTGTCTTGAACATGGTGTCCGGGTTCCAGCCCATTGTTTCGCAGTAGGATGAAATTACTCCCCCTGCATTTGCAACAAAATCCGGGAGCACAACCACACCCTTTTTCATCAGGACCTGCTCAACCTCATACTTTATAGGAAGGTTTGCTGCCTCTGCAACATATCCGGCTTTTACGTTTTCCACGTTTTCCGGGGTGATTACATCAGGGCGGGCGCCTGGAACAAGAATGTCCACATCCAGTTCAAAGAGGTCCTTCCCCTCTTTCTTTTCACCCTGGTGGGCAATTACTGTGCCCTGCCCCTGCTTGGTTTTCATGAGCTCCTCGTGCTTAAGGCCTTCTGGATTGTAAATTGTACCTTTTGAATCTGATGCCGCTACAACTTTTGCGCCCCATTCCTCCAAAAACTGATGGGCAAACGTGCCCACGTTTCCATATCCTTCAATTGCTACTGTCTTTCCTTCAAGGGATTCGCCTTTGAATTCAATTGCAACCTTTGTGCAGAGGGCCACTCCGTATCCGGTGGAACCGAGCTCGTGCGGGAGCCCGCCCATCTGGGTAGGCTTTCCAGTAGTCGCCATTGGGTCCTGGAGCTCATCCGCAATATATGCCATTTCCCGCTCGGTCATGTTCATGTCCGGACCAGCAATATACTGTTCGGGCATGAGTTCGGCAAGCTTCCTTGCGAAGGAGCGGACTATTGCCTCCTTTTGTCCGGGAGTAATTGCCCGGGGGTCTGCACGGATTCCGCTTTTTGCACCCCCAAAAGGAATATCCGCCATTGCATTTTTCCAGGTCATCGCACGTGCAAGGCCCATTACCTCTGAAGTAGCAAGATCCTTTACCATCCTGATTCCACCTTTTCCAAGGCCGCGGGCAGTATTGTCAATCACCGCAACTCCGTGCATTCCTGTTTTCTGGTCATAAACTTCAAACACCCGCTCTGGGCCAATCTCATCAACCTGGTACATGAAAAACTCACCTTGAAAAGGATTTGGAGGAGAAGAAATTTAAAGTTGCGCCAGAAGTGCAGCCTGGCCACTGAATTCCCAGAATTGCATGCTGCTCAATCTTCCAGAGTTATGAAAATGTATGCAACTAATGCCAAGGAAATCGTCATGATTGCACGCATAAGGAAGACATATGAGAAAGATATCTCTGCAAGCAGGCCTGCGATGAATACCCCGAACATTGCGCCCACAATGTCAAAATACCCAAATACCTGCATATCCCTGCCGGTATTTTCACGGTGGGCGAGAATGGAGGAAATCTTTATTGTGGATACTCCATGTAAGGGGTAAATAAGATTCTCAAAAAGCATGAGCAAAAAGAAAATTTCCCACTGCTGGAAAAATGCTGCGGCAACCCAGATTGAGGCATTTATTGCGGAGCCGGAGAGAAGGGTTTTCAGGGTGCCTCCTGTATCAATCAGCTTTCCCAGGAAATAGCTGGAAACCCCCCATACAACAAGGAAGATGGAAGTATATAGGCCGATTTCCCCAGGAGTGAAGGAATAAGTGTGGGACATGAAAAGGTAGATTGCAAACCCATAGATTATGCTCCGCTGGCTTCCGTTCATGAAAGAAACTATCGCATTGGCGATTCCGTTGCGGGTCCTGAGGAGTTCCAGGGAAAGGCGGGGCCTGGGAGCTGTGCTTTTTGCAGGGGCCTCTTTGAAAGTGAGGATGAAAACCCCCATGAGAATAGAGAGTGCGGAAACAAGGAGAAAAAGGAGGTCCGGCCCGAACTGCTGGAAAACCCATCCTGCGGCAAGATGGGCAAATGCAAAAGAGAGGCCGAAAGCAGCAGTGAAATAGCCCAGGTACCTCCCCCTTTCTTTTCTGGAAGTGAGGTCAGTGAGGCGGGAGATAAACAGGCTCCATCTTGTGTTTGAGCTGAACTTCCTCCCGGATTCTGCAGTGAGGTAAGAGAATGCATTCTTGAAAAATACGAGGAGGATAGCTGCCCCTGCCTGTAGGAAAGTGAGGGCAGAGAGCATTTTTTTCCTTCCTGCAATATCCGTGTGGGCGCCTATATATATTCCTATTAAGCCTCCGATGAGAGTAGCGGCTGCAAGAATTGAGCCGATCCCTGAAAGGGAGAAACCCTGGGAATCAAGAAAAAGGGGCATGGACACAGCCAAAGCTCCGGCTATGAACCCAAAAAAGAGGGTTGCAACAAAAGTTTTCTTCAGCTCATCCATGAATAAATAGGCAACTGAAGAGATTTAAAGGTAGGTTGGGGGAGGATGGGGTTGGCAGGGGAAGGAGGGGGATTGGAGAGCTAATCGTATCGGAGAGCTTCTATTGCAGGTATTTTTGAAGCATTGCGGGCCGGAATTATGCCCGCAATCATTCCTGTTGCCATTGCGAAAATAACTACCCCTACTGCGATTTCAGGAGCAAGATAGGGGATTATCCCGAAGTAGGGAATGATTTGCATGAAAAGGAATCCGAGGGCAAGACCAATAAGGCCGCCAACCCCCCCTATAATTCCCGCCTCAACTACAAACAATGCAACAACATGCCAGGAGGTTGCGCCGATGGATTTCAGGATTCCGATTTCCTTGGTGCGCTCAAGCACACTCATGAACATTGTGTTTGCAATACCGATTCCCCCAACTACTGCAGAGATTAAGCCGATGAGGAAGAGAGAACCTGTAAGGAGGTCTGTAATCTGGTTTACTGTTTCCTGGATGGACTTTGCGGTTAGTACGCTGAAATCTTTGTCATCCACAGATACACGGTGGGAGGCGGCAAGCTGCTGCTCCAGCCTCTCTCCCATGACTTCGGTGTCCACGCCTTCCTGGGCCCTTATGAAAATAAAGGAGAGTTCATCTTCTGCAATAGTGTCCCCAAAAACCTCATCGCTGCTTTCATATGGGATATAGATGGCAGAATCATCCTGCTGGGACATGGAAGTGCCTATCTTTTCCGCTATCCCCACTACCCTGTATCTCTGTTCATTTATGTACAAGTAATTATTTACCTTGATTTTCTCTTTTCCGAAAAGCTCATTTGCCGCATCGTTCATCAGGAAAACAACGTGCTCTTCCCCTTTCTGGATATACCTGCCCTCCTCTATCCCAAACTGGTCTTCATACATGGGAAGCAGGTTTGGAGTTGCTGCAAAAATCACTGCAGCAATCTCCTCGTCCTTGAACCTGAGGCTTGCCCTTCCGAATGTTCCATATCCTACATCCTCTATCCCGGGGACGCGCTCAACATAATTAAGGTCCTTTTCAAAAAGCTTACCGGATGAGGACATTCCGGGACCGAAGGAGCCTGCGGCATCTTCTATGCTGTAGGGCATTATTGTAATCATGTCTGCCCCGAACATCTCCAGCTGGTCGTTTATGTCCTTTCGGACTCCTTCCCCAACTGAAACAAGAATTACGATTGTGGCGATTCCAAGAATTATGCCTAAGATTGTGAGGTAGGAGCGCAGCTTTTTCCTGCGCATGTTTTCAATGCTGTAGCCAAGGACATCAGTGAACTTCATCATTCATACCTCAGTGCTTCTATCGCCGGGACCTTTGAAGCATTCTTTGCGGGAATCGTCCCGGCAGATATTCCCACACCTACAGAAACCATGAACGCAATTGCTGCCATTTCAATGGAGAGCACTGCATCAAATCCAAAAAATATTACAAGCTCGACCAGAAGCGCCCCCACAACCAGCCCAAGGATTCCCCCGGAAACCCCTACCATTGAAGCCTCCATCAGGAAAACATCCTGTATCTGCCTGGACGTTGCGCCTATGGACTTGAGGACGCCTATCTCCCGGGTGCGCTCAAGAACGCTCATGAACATTGTGTTGGAGATTCCTATTGCGCCCACAAGCAGGGAGATGCCGGAAACAATCATCAGGAAAACAGTCAGGGCGCCGAGTATGGAATCCACCTGCTCCTGTATGAAGCGGGCGCTTATCATGCTGAAATCCTTGTCGTCTTCTGTTATGCCGCGGTGCTTCATGAGGGCCCATTCTATATTTTCCTCCACTTCAAACGGCTCGTATCCTTCGGAAATCTTTACCCGGATTGCGCTCACCTCGCGGTCGGCAATCGTGTTTCCTGCAATGCGCTGGGCATCCTCAAAGGGTATTATTATCATGGAATCCACGTTTGAGTAGCTGCTCCCTGTTTCGCTCAGTATGCCCACTACCCGGTACTTTTCCCCTGCAATTTCCAGAAATGAGTTTGCGCGCAGTTCTTCATCAAAAGTATCATAGGCGATTGTTGCGCCTATAAGCGCTACCTTGCGGTCACCCGGCTCAAGGAGGCGCCCCTCATCCAGCTCCCTCAGGACCATGGTATCCTGGTAGGTGTCTGTTTCCATCCCATATACTGTAGAACTTACGCTTTCCCGCTTGTATTTCAAGTCTGCATTTGTGTATATTGCTCTTGTAACTACGTCCACCCCCTCAGTTTTTTTTACTATGTCAACATCTTTGTCAAAAAGCTTGCCTGATGTGGGGCGGAGAGAAGTTGGGCCTGCAAATGCCCCGCCCTCCAGGTTTATGGGGAGGACCACGATGAGGTCCGGGCCGAAGAGCTCAAGCTCCTCTGAAACGCCTGCGCGGAGGCCCTGGGCAAGCCCCACAAGCAGGACAACTGCCGCTATGCCCACCACTACCCCGAGAAGGGTGAGCCAGGTGCGCAGGCCTCTGTGCTTCAGGTGGCCAAATGAATATTTGGCAACGTCCCAGAACCTCATTTGTTTTCCTTCCCTTTATTTCTAAGCTTAAACCACCAGTAAGCTGCTGCTGCAATTGCCACTATCCCGATTACAAGCGGAATGAGGGAATCATCTTCTGAAACAGGCTCGGAAATCCGTATCTCAATGTCTTTTTCAACAGTTATCCATTCCCCGGAAGCATCCTTGAACAACACAGTTACAGAAGCAGGATATTTTCCGGGCTCAAGTTGTTTTACCCTCACCTTGTACTGGACGCTGGAGAAATCGTCACTTTCCAGGCCACCTATGTATTGCTGGGGCTGCACTGTAAGGAGTTCAAACGCTTCACTGGAAACCTCAACAGTGGTTCCTTCAATACCATAGGAGCCAAGGTTGGAAACGGTTACTGAAAGAGTGTGTTCATTCCCTGATATGAGAGGGGCGGGGTTTGCCTCAAGGTAAACGCCCACGCTTGAATCAGAGATTACTTTCAGGGGCATTGTTACTGTGCCCATGCGGTCTTCCCCTGATTCCTCCCATGTCAAGTCAAGGGCAACATTCTTCGTTCCCGGCTCCAGGTCAGCAACAAGCGGAACGCTCAGGCTGATTGCTTCATCCTTGCCCAGGTCGCCCACCCTAAACTCATTCAGCCCCTGAAGACGCACATCATCTGAGTGGAAAGTGAAGCGGAGGTCGGAGATTGCATTCCCCTCGTTTGTGAGAGTGAGCTGTAGATTGTCCCCCTCCCCTGTAACTATGGGCTCTTCCTGGACAAAAACAAAATTGCCCTTGCCTTTCTTCACTGTGACAGGTATTGTCCTGGTTTCGGTTACCTCGGTTCCGAGCTCGTTCTGGTAAATGAGCTGGAGCTGGAGCTTGGCTGCGCCTTCATCCGAGCCGCGTGCATCAAGAGTTGCATTTAGTGTTTCGGACTTCTCCAGCTCTTCCAGATAAAGCTGGTCCTGGCTGAGGAATCCAATGCCCTCATTAAGGATAGACACCTTTATCCTTTTTGCCGTTCCTCCCTCGTTTGTTAATGTAAACATCTCCTGGGTCAGGTCTTCTATGCTTTCTTCGGAAAGGAAAACGGAAATCACCGGCTGCTCAACAACCTCTACCGGAATTGTTGCGCGCTTTGTAAATGATTTTGTATTTGATTTCAACTTGTTGTCGCTGTCAAGATAGTAATCCTTGGTCCTTCCGGTTGCCTTTGCTTCAACTGTATAATAGCCGCTTGAGATGTCTTCTGAAGCAGAAAAAGGAAGGGAAACCATTACAGAAGACATTGCTTCCAAGTCCCCAACCAAAAAGCTGCGGTCTATGCCCAATGCTTCTACGGAAGAAACTTCTAATACTACATTTTCAACCGTGTCGGTCTGGGCACTGTTTGAAACAGTTATCTTGAGAAATCCGGAAGTTCCGGGCTCAACCACTTCCGGGGAAAGAGTGTAATCACTTATGCTCAAACCCGCGGAAGCCAATCCAAATACCATAAGCGCAAAAAGCACATACCTAATCTCCATTCAATTCACCTGATTAAACTACTTCATTCCATTTGAAATGCATCTTGTGTACTTTGGGTGGGAGCGGCCTTTCCACTCCTTAACCATTCCATCTACTATGTAAACCTGCTCATCCGCATGCTTTGCAATTGACTCATCGTGCGTAACTACAACTATCGTTCTGCCCTCCTTGTGGAGCTTGTCAAAAAGCTCCACCACATCCTGGCCTGTTTTTGAATCAAGATTTCCGGTGGGCTCATCCGCAAGGATTAGCTCGGGGTCATTTACCAGGGCACGGGACATTGCAACCCTCTGGCGCTGGCCTCCTGAAAGTTCGCTTGGGAGATGATCAAGGCGCTTGCCCATTCCCAGATCATCCAATATCCTTGCTGCCTTTTCCTCCCGCTCGGACTTTCCAACCTCCTGTAACATCATGGGAAGGGCAACATTTTCCACCGCGGTGAGAGAGGGGACAAGATTGAATACCTGGAAAACAAATCCGATTTTGTTTCCGCGGAGGACTGCCCGCTCATCTGTGCTCATTTTGGAAACATCTTTTCCATCCATCTGGACACTGCCCTTGGTTGGAACATCCAGGAGCCCAAGCATGTGGAGCAGGGTACTTTTGCCGCTCCCGCTCGGGCCTACTACGCTCATGTAATCATTATCGTCAACCATCAGGCTGAACTCCCGCAGGGCGTGAACCTTCTCCTTCCCCATCTCATATGTCTTCCATACATTATCCAGACGCAGCACCGGGCATTTGTCTGTTTCCTCTTCTTTCTTCTTCGGCATGAGCACTACCTTTTTGAGATATCCTGGAGGAATTCCCCCCAGAGCATTCTGGAAAGTATTTTTCTTGTTGTTTTTATTACCAATTTTCCTTTACTGGTAATTGAATACTGCTTGCTTTCCCTTTTTCCTTTTTTAAGGGTTCTTGAGCGGAGGAGCCCTGCATCCTCAAGTCGGGAGAGGAGGGGGTAAATCCTGGATGGGGTGGCCATTGCCCTGTGGTGGTGCTCTTTAAGGAGCTTCATTAGCTGGTAGCCGGTCATTGGTTCCCGCTCTATCAGCCAGAGCATATATGTCATGGCAACCTTCTTGTGCATCTGCATAAGGGAGGGATGCTTGCAGCCTTCCGGATGGGGGAATATGTCCCTTATTGATTTGGGTATTTGGGAGAAAACATCTTCATATGTAGGCATTAGTATATATCTAAAATTAGATATATTTAAAAATTGATGTATTAAAGCAGAGATTTGATTTTCTCAAGGATTGGCTCAACCTCGCTTTTCCGGTAAGAATACTCCACCTGGATTATCTCCTTTTCTGTGGCTATCGCCTTTGAAATATCCATGGGGGTGCCGGAAACCACCGTATCCGGGGGCATTGAGTTTATTGTTTTCTGGAGCTCCTCAATCTGCTTTCTGCCATAACCCATTGCCGGCAGGACTTTTGTTGTGTGGGGATACTTGCTGAACACTTCTTTTATTGAGCCAACTGCATATGGGACAGGGGAAACCGGCTTGGCTCCTGCTTTTTCTGCTGCGAGCAGGCCTGCGCCGTATTCCATTCCTCCATGGGTAAGGGTGGGGCCGTCTTCAACTACAATCACTTCTTTGCCTTCCAGCCCTTCCAGAGAGGAAACTTCAATGTCTGCACGCAGGATGTGTGCATCCGGGTTTAGTTTTTGGGCAAGAACTGCTGCCTCCTCCGCACCTTTGGGGTTTTGGGATGCCTTGCTTATCAGCACGATATCTGCCATGCGAAGATTTGCCTCACCCGGGAAGTAGTGGTAGCCGTGGTCCGGGCGTAGGGCATCGGAAACAGTGATTTGCAGCTCCGGGAAATAAAAGGGATAATCATTGTTTCCCCCGTCCCACATGATAAGATCTGCTTCTTTTTCAGCTTTGCGGAGGATTGCTTCGTAATCTACTCCCGCGAAAAGCAGGGCTCCGTTTTCAATGTGGCCTTCATATTCTTCGCGTTCCTCAATTGTGCAGTTGTAGCGGTCCAAATCCTCCAGGGAAGAAAAGCGCTGCACTGCTTGTTTTTCCAGGTCCCCGTAGGGCATGGGGTGACGGATTACTGCGAGCTTTATTCCTTCTTCCACCAGGGTTTTGGAGAGGAGTTTGGAAAGCGGGGACTTTCCTGCACCTGTGCGGGTTGCGCAGATTGCAAACACTGGTTTTATGCTGCGGATGCATGTATCATTCGGGCCGGGGAGAATATAGGATGCGCCTGCAGCAATAGAGCGGGAGGCGAGGTGCATTACGTGCTCGTGTGTAACATCTGAGTAGGAGAAAACAACATCATTTATGCCCTTTTCATTTATTATGTCCTCAAGATACTCCTCCTGGAATATAGGGATGCCGTCCGGATAGATGGGGCCCGCAAGGGAAGATGGGTACCTCCGTTCCTCTATCCCTGGGATTTGGGCTGCGGTAAATCCGACTACCTCATAGTCTTCATTGTTTCGGAAAAAAGTATTGAAATTGTGGAAATCGCGGCCTGCTGCCCCGAGTATAAGTACCTTACGCTTCTGCATATATGCTCACCGCGGGAATATGGGCGAGCAGCTTAAAAAGGGCTAATGGAGCTGGTCCTCCCTATGAGGATAAATCATAAAATTGGCTCCCGCGGATTCGATACACTGTATTGCAGTATAAAGAAGATACTGTCTTTCATTTATCTCATCTTCTATAGAATTGGCAGCAGTATTGTCCAGAACCCGCTTGAGCTCAGGGAAGCGCTTTTCCATCTCTTCAGGTAAAACCCCTCCCCTTGCGCAGTTGGAGTTTACTGGCATCATATTGAAAAGAAACGGCATCCGGGTGAAAATATTTATTTGGGATTTGTGGTCAAGGGAATCAGAGATTTTCTCCATAAGCTTTATTTTGTCTTCTGAATCTATCCCTGTGCCCCAGGAAAGGGCAAACGCGAGCAGATCATTGTCCCCCTTCTGTATCAGGCAACTGCTGTGTGAAAAAAGAAATCCGGAAAGGGACTTTGCAGTGCCTTCTGCCGAAGGCCGTAGAAGCTGTTTGGGGTCGCTTTCGTAAATGGAAAGCAATGTGCGTATCAGTGCATATGGGGTTTTCTCCGGGCTTGAAAAAAGGAAATGTGCATTCATCTCCACCCCTTCTATTGCAAGATCATAAATCTCCCTTCCACGATAGCTCTCTGCTACCTTAAGCAGGGCCTTTATCGGTTCCCGGGGCTCGACCTGGGAGAGATGGCAGATACTTTCAAGAAATTTCTTTGCAACCTCTCCTCCGGGATTCCTGTGTATAAGTTCCAGGATTTCATCAACAAACCTTCCAAAAGAAGGTAGGACCGCATCTCTTTCTTCGGGCGTTGCATCATCCATAAACGAAATCCATGAATCAGAAAGCTCCCGGACTTTTCCTGCAGAGGCCTGGTGCCTGAAATTAAGCCTTTCCACCCGGGAAGGAGAGCGGATAAGTTCCAGGGAACGGCTTTGCATCCTGGATTCTGTTCTGGGCCCTGGCCAGGGCCTCCTTGAAACATGAGGACGAACCCTGCCCGGAGATGAAAGAGGTTTTTGGTCCTGCATTGGGTCACCTGCGTGTTATCTTTTGTGGATGTGAATGTATTTAAACCTTTCCAGCATGCCCGGCAGATATACTCTCCAGAGAAACCCTCATATCCCAATTTGCGTTCTGCATTTCGCGCTCGGCAAGATTTCTTACTCCTCTGCTTCTGGAAGCGCAGGAAAGCCGTGCAAAAGAAAAGAACAACTGAAGCTTGGTCCTGTGGAACTCCAGTTTTTCTTTAGTGGTAGAACCAGGGCCCTCCCTGAGCATTTCCCTGGACAGCCTGGACATCGTGCGCAATTCATTAACCGTGAACCTGCTGGGAGTGAGGTAAGCTTTAGATATGAGCTGATTCAGGAACTTTAATTTCGGGGGGTCCTCAAAAAGCCCGGGGGATATCCTTTTCCTTTGAGGGGAAACCCTGGCTGGGATTAATAATTCTCTAAGCCTCATTAAATTGGAGATTTGGACGGAAAAATTAATAAGACTGTCCAACAGGTGGAGTAAATCGGAAGCTTTTTATATTTTATCTACATCTTCTAGTACAATGGCAGCGACCAGGCCATTGCAAAGAGCGCAGGTGCAGACTTCGTCATCTGTTCCGCCCCGAAATCCTCCGGGAAGAGGGTTTAGGGGAAGGAGTGGTATGCCCAGTGCAATAGTTGACGGTAAGATGCGCCCGGTGGACCCCAAAAGGCGGGATGAGATAAGCACACGGATAGTTGCAAACAGGACAGGGGAAGCTAATGAGGACAGAATTGCGCTGAATGCGACTTTTGAGGAAGCATTGGTTTCCATTGAATTCGGAAAAGGAAATGAAGTTAATGCAGCAATTGAGGCAATGATGAAAATCTCGGACAGGCTGGATACGGAAGGCCTCTGGGATACGCTGGAAGTGCTGTCTGTTGCTGCGCTTAGAAACACAAACAGGATTGATGTACGGGTGGAGGCAATCAACTCCCTGAGCGAAGTCCATGAGAAAATAAAGCGCAGTCTCGGCTCCGGACCTGCAAAGGAAGGAGATTTTGAAAGAATGGAGAGGGCTGAGGGGAAAATGGCGGATGCTTTAATATTGCTTTATTCCTGCGAAGAGCCGTATGTACAGGGAGCTGCCCGAAGAGCTCTGACTACTATTGATTCTCCTGTGCTTACTGAAAAGCTTGCCCGGGGCCTTGGCGGGGAGAGCCTGGAGGACAGCACAACTGAAGACCTGTTGGATGGGGCCACAAGCGTTGGGAGGAAAGTGGTGGCGGACCTGGAGCATGAAACGGGCCTTAATGGCCTGGACCCTGAACTGGCAAGAGAAATTATGCTATATAATTATGTTGTGGAAAACGATTAGAGGAAGGCTTCCAGCTCCTCCTCTTCTTCCTCTTCGGATTTTCTGGAGCTGTTTTCATATTCAATTGCCTGCTCATGCAGAGGCTTTCCTCTCTCTACCTTTTTGGACTTCCTGTCCCTTACCTCAAGGAACACAGGATAGCGCACTGCTTCCCCGACCATAATAGCTTCCCCAACGTTCAGGGAAGTTATTGAGCGGGCCATCCTGTAGTCAATTCCCTCTGCAGATTCTTCAATGTGCTTCAGGTCATTGGGATTGGTTACCCGCAAAAGTATGTGTGTATTGGCCTGGCTGAGGGCAGTAGTTGAGAGGTTTACCGGGCGCTGGGAAACCATTCCCAGGGCAAGGCCGAATTTTCTTCCCTCCCTTGCAATTTTCTCTATTATCCTCTTGTCCGGGTTATGCTCGGACTTTCCGAACTCAGGGGCAAAATTGTGTGCCTCTTCAACCAGAAGGAATGTGGGTGGAATCTGGGTTTTTGAGCGCAGGCGAAAGAGCCTGTCTGCGATATACGCAACTATTACTTTCTTTTTTCGCATATCGTCAAGATCGGAAAGGTCCAGAACAAGCATTTCCCCGGGTGAAACATTTTTCCTGAGGTCAGGATTCTCCTTGGACTGGGAAACCAGGCGAAGGTTGCGGAGCTCGTAAATGGAGCGTAGTAGTGGGCTCTTTATGGTGTTGCTCATCGGTTCTTCCTCAATTCTTTTTATCAGGTCTTTTACAGAGAAGAGGGAACGCTCGTTCTTTTCCTCGCCCTTCATTTCCCTCAGCACTTTTTCCAGTTCCCTCTGGCCTGTTGGGGGAATGGAAACCCAGGAGGAAATCATCTGAGAAGTAAGCCTGCGAAACGGGACGCAGACATCCTTGCCGTTTATTACCCTTATCTTTTTTCCATACGTGGGATCCTGCCTGAAGCCTGCATACTCCCCATGAATATCTATTATGACCATGGCAACCCTCCCATCCTCCTTGGAGCGGTCAAGCAGTTCCTCAAGCATAACTGAAGCTAGGTGGGATTTTCCTGCACCGCTCATTGCAAGTATCGCAAGGTGCTTCTGCAGGAGCCTGGTCATATCTATTTTTGCTTCCACTTCATGGTTCTGGAGTTTTCCGAAAAGGAGGCCATTGGGAACAAAACCCACAAAATCCTTAAGCATCCCCTCATCTGCCTCTATTACTTTTGTTCCGGGTGAGGGGGGCAGAGAAACCCTGGACTGTATATACTTGTCCCCCAGCTTTCGCATCCTTCCCAGCACCCTGACCTCAGCAATTGCGTACTCCCAGCTCTTTATTGGAAAATGTGTTGAGATTGGGGTTTCCCGTTCATATTCCGCTACTGACTCTGCGCGCTCGAAATAGCGGTTTGCTCTTGTAATTTCAGAAACATATCCAAAAATTATGCCCTCTTCGGAGGTGGTTTGGATAAACTGGCCTTTCTTTACCGGGGAGCCCTCATCCAGCACGAATGCGTACTGCATCGTGGTGGGGGACTCCTCCGTGGAGATTACCGTTCCTAAAGGCCTTTGCATAAATATAGAATTAGTTAGAGGTATTTAAAAACAAATTGAGGGTGGCTTTCCGGTGTGCAGGCGACCGGAGGGCGGCCATTTCTGCGCGCCGGGAAGA
>JBKHJL010000047.1:0-4429 GCA_046538155.1 Candidatus Micrarchaeia archaeon | reverse complement strand
TGGCTTTCCGGTGTGCAGGCGACCGGAGGGCGGCCATTTCTGCGCGCCGGGAAGATATTGGGTTTCCGGTGGATTAAACTTTCCTGGGTTCCAGCTCCCTTAGTATGTTTTTATCGTATGTGGCGGGATTTCCCCCTGCCCTCCTGCAGAAATAAACCACTGAGGAATCTGCATAGCTCAGCTGGCGCTTCTGGTTTTTAAAAACCACGCTTATGCCGGAAAGCTCCTCTTTTCCATCTGTCCAGAGAATGCTGAAATTTTCATTTGCAAAATCAAGGAAAGCCGATGCCTGCTTCAGCCCTGAATGGTAGAGGATTACGGTTGCGGTTTCCCCTAAAATGGATTCGCTGATTGCAAACTGCTCGCCCTTTTTTTCATACTCCTGCATATCTTTTATTGCTTTTTTATGGAAGGAATCACTCTCGTCAAAAAGCGCAACCAGGAAGGAGCTATCCAAAACTATCATTTTACCCACGCTTCCCGTACAAAACCTTGTCTATTTCCCTGCTCAGGTTTGGGTTTCCGCTTGCGAATTTTATCTTTTCGTATGCGGTGAAGATGCTTGCCCTCTTTGTTTTTTTCTTTTCCTGCATCCTTTCGCGCGCAAGGAGGGAAATTTCCCTTATTGCTTCGGCCATGCTTAGGTTGTGCTCGCTCGCATATTTGGAAATGAACTCTTTTGTTGCATCATCCATGTTTCTTACTGCGAAGAAATCCGCCATGTTTAACATGTTAAACAAACCTTTTATAACTTTTATGCAAGGAAATGGTTGGGATTGGGAGTATAAAAATAGTTGGAGGGTGGGTTTCCGGTGAATGCCTATTATTTTGCGTATTTCTTCTGGATTGCCTTCTCGCCCATTAAGAGGATTCCTGGTTTTTTCCTTATGAATTTGCGGGATTTGTCTATCAGGTCCCTCTTGTCTGCATCGCTCAGGCTTCCATTGTACCCATGGCGGGCTTTTGCAAGCGCAAGCACCTTCTTCCTCTTGCAGTTCGGGGTTGTGGCCATGCATCGGATTGCCCCCAAATAATCAACCCCCATGCTGCTCATCCACTGGACTGAGCCCTCAATCGTTTTCTGGGAGTTTCCAAGGAAGTTGGCGTTTTTCAGGATTGCCTCCCTGGGAAGGAACTGCCTCAGGAATTCGTAGTTCCTCTGGATTGTTTCCGGGTCCCTGCCGAGAAGCTGTGCCTGGCTGGCAATCTTTTCAGGGGTTAATCCCAGTTCCTTCAGGGAATCTGCATTCCTCTGGATTGTTTCCGGGTTCATGCCGAGAAGATGTGCCAGGGTGGCAATCTTTTCAGGCGTAAGCCCGAGTTCAATGAGTTTTGAGTATGCTTTCCTTACTGTTTCTACTGAACTGGTTAGAAGGATATCCCTGGCCGTTTCATTAAGCTCGTCCAGCCTATTGCCCAGGATTTCCCTAAGGGCGGGTTCTGTTTCCGGGTTCATGTGTTATAATATATGGTTAGTTAAGTTTATAAATCTGGTGCAGCTCCAGTGAGAGAAGGTTTAAATTCCTTTTTTCCGAAGCTGTGCATGGTGATATTATAGCAGTGAAGAAAAGAGGGCCAATATTCGTAATTCTCGCGGGATTCATTACTCTGGGAATTTACTGGATTTATTGGTTCTACCATACTACCAGGGAACTGGGAGAAATCAACAGGAGCGACACAAACCCTCTCCTGTGGACTATCGGGCTGTTCATACCGCTTGTGAACCTCTGGGTTCTCTGGAAATACTCAGGGGAAGCAGAAAAGGCATTGAAGAACAAGTACAGCCAGCTTGTTCTTTTCATAGCGTGGATTGTGTTCTTCCCGATTGCACAGTATCTAATCCAGAAAGGAATCAATAAGCATGCTACGGTGTAGCTGCTTTATTTTCTTTTTTAATTTTTAGAAAAAATCAGACAACCCTGCGAAGCTTCTGGCGGTCGCGGCTTGTCTTTTTTGAAAGTTCTTTGCCATGCTTCCTTGCAAGGTCCTGGAGCTTTACCCTGTCCTTGAAGCTAGAAAGGGCGTAAATTGAGCGTATAGTTTCTGAAATTTTGCGGGAAAGCTTTGGTCCCGAACTTTTTTCATTCTTGAGCAGGACAGGGAAAACCTTGTCAGGGTAGTCCTTTACAAGAATGGTGAGAGCAAGGTCAGAAGTTACAGAAACCCTCTCCTCCTTGTCGGTTAGAGCCCAGGTAAGAGCATTTACCCTCTCCTCACTTATCTGGGAGGAATCAGCAAGCAGCACATCCATAAGCCCGAAAAGTGCGGATTCCCTGATCTGGGGACTGAGCCCGTTCCTGACACAGTGTGCGTGCTTTTCAGCAAGCCGGTCCATCTCAGCCCGGGATTTTTTTATCCTTGTTCCTGGATTTATGGAATTTGCAGTGCCACCCATGAAAGTATTATTCCCATAGGAAGTCTTTTAAATCCACATTTTTGGGACAGTTATTGCATTTTTGGGGGAGTGTTTGAAAATAGAGATGAGTGCAAAAAACAAACCAGCGGAACACACATTTTTAAAGAATAAAGCAATACAAATAATAATTATGGGGAGAAAAGCCAGGCTGCTGGAAAGAATCATAAGCGGTCAGCTTGACATCGGGACTTTTTCAGGAAAAGACATGGAAAATGTAGTGCATGGGGCAATAGAAGAAATAAATGAAAGAACAGTGAGGATACTAATTGGCCTTTGCATGGAAAGGGGTTGGAAAGAGCAGGGGGTTGCTGCAGCAAAGGCGGTTGTAACATACCCGGAAATAGAAGAAAGGGAAACTGACGGGCGGGTGGAAAACGCGGTAAAGCTGCTCTCGTTTTATGCTGCTTCAGGGCAGAAAGCAAAAGGTATGGAAAGCAGGCTGGCAACAGAGGCGATAGGCGAGCTGCTTGAGCACTCTGAGCCCTCAGTAGTAAGGGCAACCCTTGATAACCTCTCCAGCAGGCCAAACCTGGAAATCTACAAACAGGTCTGCAGGCTGCTTTTGAGGGATGATGAGGGGCTGCAGAAAGAGGCAATGAAATGGCTGGAGCTCAAGAGCGGGGAAATTGCATTTACCGGGAAAGAAGGGGAGGAGCTCCCTGAAGAGGAAGCTGATTTCATCGCAAAAACATGCATTGCACTTGAAAAAACAAAATCAGAAATCGATGCTTCAGGAAAAAAGAGGGCAACTGGGATAAATACGCGGCTAAACATCCTAATCGGGCTTTCGTTCAACCATGTTGTGCGTAGGAGATATCTGCAGCAGTCTGCAGCAGCGCGGAGAGAAAGTGAAGGGGCGAACAGGAGGGATGAGGGAGTTGCCTGGCAGGTTTACGGAGCGTACGAAACCCACTTACTGGAAGACCTGGGCGGGATAATCCTCCCCCCGATTGCAAAAAAGCTCCAGAGCCTGAAAAGGCTGGGCCATATAGGAGAGAATATGGACAGGAACGTGCTGGTTTGCGCAATAGATACTATACGGAGGGTTGGGATGAATGTGCAGTACAGGAAGAAAGCGCTGGAGACGCTTGAAAGGACGTCCATCCACCCTAAGGCGCCTGAGGATGTGAAGGAGAAAGCGCGGAGGGCTGCACAGGAGCTGAGGGCCTCAACCAGAACATCCCTTATTCCTGATATTATGACCAACAGAAAAGCGAAGTTGGGGGGAACACCTAAACCTAAAGGCGAGCCGACCAGGCCTATGAAAATCAAAAGAAAATCACCTGAAAGGCCGTGAGTTTCTCCTTAAATCCAACAGTGACGGACCAGTAAAGATTGAAAGGGATTTTTTCGCTCTTTCCAGTTCGTTGGGATTCATCATTGCCCTGAGGTCTGCATCTATCAACACTGCAGGGTAAGCATATATGCGGTTTATTGAAGAAAGAGAAAAAACCATTTCTGCCAGTGCACCTGCCCTTCCCTGATTTTTCAAGAACTCCAGCCTCAGGGGCCTGTCTCCCTGGACAGGTTTCAGGTAGGTTGCGCAGAGCTTCTCGCCCCATTCCCCGAGTTCCCTAAGCACATGGTGCTTCTGTGGGGAAGACGAATACCTGAATGAGAAAGTCCTTTCGCCTTCTTTCAGGAGGTGGTTCAGAAAAACCGTGTCCGAGCCGCGCTCCCCTGTTTCAGGGAACATTTCCATGAACCTCCTTGAGCGGCAGTCCTTTATTATGCCTGCCAGCAGAACATTGTTTTCTGAGCAGAAAGAATAGAGCTCTTTGTATTTGTTGAGAAGACCCATATAATCAGGAAACAGCTTGGACTCTTCTGCAGGGCGGTCGGACATCAGGGGGCAGAGCGAGCCATCCATCAGGAGGATGTTGGGCTTCTTGCTCTTCGCTGTTTCCAGCGCATTCTCTGTTTCCAACTTGAGGCGAAAAAGGGATTTGTGCCAGTACATCTCCCGCTCATCCAGTCCGGTTTCAACTGCATATTCCGGCCCAGGGAATGCCC
>JBKHJL010000021.1:0-20160 GCA_046538155.1 Candidatus Micrarchaeia archaeon | reverse complement strand
GTATAAGCCGGACGTGGTAGTCGTGCTGGACTCAAGCCTGATTGGACCGGTGGACATCACCGGTGGCATTAAGGAAGGAGGAAAAGTAATCATAAATACAGGGAAAAATCCGGAGGAGCTGGAGCTGGGGGACAACTTCAGTGTGCACACGGTTGATGCTACTTCTGTTGCCATGGAGAAAATAGGCAAACCCATTGTGAACACTGCAATGCTCGGCTCGCTCTCAAAAATAACCGGAGTGGTGAAAATGGAGAGCCTGGTTGAAGAAGTAATGGAGCATTTCGGGGAAAAACTCGGAAAAACAAACGCAGATGTGATGATGGGCTGCTGCGAAAAAACGCTAACTGGTGATTAGATGAAACCGGCAAACGGAAAACCCGGAAAAAGCATGGAGAACAAAACAGGAAGCTGGAGAACAGAGATGCCGGTCGTGGACCGGGAAAAGTGTATAAAATGCGGGCAGTGCCAGCTAAACTGCCCCGACGGATGCATATTCGTAACAGAAGAAGGCGCAAAGCCGAATTATGATTATTGCAAGGGATGCGGGATCTGTGCGCAGGTGTGCCCGGTCAAATGCATAAAGATGGAGACGGAGGAGAAATAGGTGATATTATGAAAAAGACGATGGAAGGGAGCTTTGCGGTTGCAGAGGTTGTCAAGAACTGCAGCCCGGACGTAGTTGCCTGCTTCCCGATTACCCCCTCAACCCACATTGCCGAAGAACTGGACAAAATGTATACAGACGGGAAAATAAAAAGCTACACAGCAGTTGAAAGCGAATTCTCGGCAATATCCATGCTTGTGGGGGCAAGCGCTGCAGGAGGCAGGGCATTCACCACAACGGATTCGCAGGGAATTGCCCTGATGCATGAAGTGATTTTTGCAGCGGCAGGGATGAGGCTTCCGATGGTGATTGTGGCTGCAAACAGGTCGCTTAGCGCCCCATTGAGCATCTGGAATGACCACCAGGACACAATAAGCGAGAGAGACTCCGGGTGGATTCAGATCTACTGCAAAAACAATCAGGAAGTGCTGGACAGTGTTCCGCAGGCCTTCAAGATTTCGGAAGAAACCAACATACCCGTGATGGTGTGCATGGACGGATTCTACCTTACCCATCTTGTTGAGCAAGTGGACATACCAGAAAAGGAAATGGTTGAAAAATACCTCCCGAAAAGAAATGCTGAATACAAGCTGGACCCGGAAAACCCGATTACCATGGGAATGTATGCAATGCCAACCCATTACCAGGAATTCAGGATGGACCTGCACAAAGATGTGATTAAGGCAGAAGAAAATGTGAAGAAGGAAATGGAAGCATGGGGGGAGCACTCCGGAAGGAAATATGGAAACGGGCTCTGGGAAGAGTACCATGCAGAAGATGCAGAATACCTTTTTGTGGGAATGGGAAGCGTAATGGAGAATGCAGAGCTGGCAGTTGAAAAAATGCGCAAAGAAGGGAAAAAAGCGGGGCTTGTGCGGATAAGGTGCTATCGGCCATTCCCTAACGAAGTTGTGGAAACTTTCAGGGGGAAAAAAGGAGTTGCGGTATTTGAAAAGGATGTAAGCATGGGTGCGGATGCACCGCTTTATGCAGAACTCTCTTCTGCTGCAAAACAGAAGGAGGTTGAAACCCCGCTTTCCTCATTTATGGGGGGGCTCGGCGGAAAGGACATAACAGTGGAGCACATAGAAGAGATGATGGAAAAGGCCAAGGAAAGCCAGGTCAAGATAGTGTGGGGTGAGTAAAATGAGCGAACTGGAAAATAAAGAACTTTTTAAGAGCGGGCACACTGCCTGCGCAGGATGCGGAGTGGCAGTCGGGCTAAGACACATAATGAAAGCGATTGGAGAAGACTGCATAATCGTGAATGCAACAGGATGCGTGGAAATATTCACCACTGCCTACCCAAAAAGTGCCTGGGCTGTTCCGTACATACACTGCGTGTTTGAAAATTCAGCGCCGGTTGCTGCAGGAGTTGTTGAATCGCTCAGGGCACAGGGAAATGACCATACAAAAGTTGTTGTGATTTCAGGAGACGGGGCAAGCTATGACATTGGCTTTGGCCACCTCTCAGGGATGATGGAAAGGGGCCATGATGTACTTTACATCTCATATGATAATGAAGCATACATGAACACAGGAGTGCAGAGAAGCGGGGCAACTCCATGGAAAGCGTATACAACCACCTCCCAGGTAGGGAGCGAGAGAAGGGGCAAGCAACAGTTCAAGAAGCCGCTTACGGAAATAGCTGCAGCGCACGGTATACCCTACGCAGCAACATCAACAAGCGCCCATTACACAGACCTCCAGCAAAAAGTAAAAAAAGCACTTTCAATAAAGGGGCCGAAATTCCTGAACGTGCTAATGACCTGCGTGCCCGGCTGGGGAACAAAACCTGCCCTGAGCATGCAGTACCTGAAAGATGCTGTGGACACCCATGTGTGGCCGGTTTATGAAATAGAAGGCGGTTTCCTCAAGCTGAACATGAAGCCGGAAAGAAAGCCGGTGGAAACCTACCTGAAGGGGCAGAAAAGGTTCAAGCACCTGAATGAACAGGATATCGGGGAAATACAGGCACTCGTGGATGAGAAGTGGGACCGGCTGCTCTGGAAAGAAAAAGTGGACCAGGAAAGAAAGGCAGAACTGGAGAACCGCTCAGAAAAATAAACCGTGTTGAACAGAGGAGGCAGCCAAGGCATCCTGTAATTCTTTGGTTATGTCCGGGAAGATGGGCAGCTCAAGGGTCCCTTTTTCAGAAAATAACAATCTTTCTTATTTTTTCAAGAATCTCCTGCTCCTCATCGGAGAGAGAATCCTTCCGCTCTTCCCATGCAAAAACCTGCTTCCTGTTCATTGCAACATAGAGAATATCCCTTTCATGCACATCCTTGTTCATGATTACCTGGGGGGAAGAGATTGCAACCTGGGCCTTCTTCTCTGCCTCCTCAATCGAATTCCCCTCAGCCTGGATATTCTTAACCTCGCCAAGAACCTTGCCGGATTCATCCATCAGGGAAGAGCCCTTGCGAAGGCGGCCTTCAAGGATTTCAACCCCGAAAACTGCGGGCTTGGAAAGCCGGAAAATGCATCCGGGAAGAACTTTCAGGCGGGCGGGCCAGGGAAGCGAGCTTTCAAGCTGCTTCCTTTCCTTCTGTTTTTCCTCCTCAACCCATTCCCCATATTCCTCAACAAGCTTGTACACAACCCTGCTCCAGATGAGGGGGACTCCGGAATTTGAAGACTCGGTGCGTGCCTCATCAAGCACTTTTACGTTGAATCCAAAAACAACGCCCTTGTAGCGGTCAGATTCGGAAACAGCATGTGCTGTGAGTATGTCTTTTTTGGTGACCGGGCCAATCCCGCTGCGCTTTACCGGGATTCCATGCTTCTGGAAAAGGTTGAGGATTGCTTCAGCGCTGCCCAGAGAATCCGCCTTAACCACCACTCCATCCTCACTGGAATCCAGGAGCACTTCACTTAGGTGGGTTTCCATCTCTTTTTTCTGGGCTTCAAAATCCGAAACCTGCACAAAAGGAGAACCAGGAATTGCCCCTTCAAGAGAGGGGGCGACAATTTTTACCCCTGCAGCAGCCACGACTTTTTTCAGATTTATGTATTTTTCCTGGGGGTTGCGGGGAGACAGATTGGGCTCGAGCAGTGCGCGGACCTTTGTTTTCCTAGCACCGCCCCGTGTAAGAAATATTATATCATCCCCCTGGGCAAGCTCCCCATCATAGAGGACAACATCCAGGGTGGTCCCCATTCCTCTCTCATCCTTTACTTCTATAACCGAGCCCTTTGCAAGTTCCCCCGTTATGTGGAGCCGCTTTTCAAGATATTTCTGGCTCATTCCGGAAATCAGGAGCAGAAGCTCGGCAAGGCCCTCTCCGCTCTTGGAGCTTATGGGAACGATTGCAATCTGTTTTGTGAAATCGGACATTCGGTCAAAGCGCTCGCAGTCAAAGCCCTCTTCAGAAAGCTGCCCCATCATCGTATAAACCTTCTCATCCATGAGCTTTTGCACGTGCTCCGGCTGCATCCGGAAGGATTTCAGGAAAGAATTAGTATCCTGTTTTTTCCATCCGTGGATAAGGTCAATTTTGTTTGCCGCAACAACAAAGGGGGTTTTGCAATGCTTCAGAATCTTTATGCTTTCCCTTGTCTGGGGCTGGAAGCCCTGGGTGGCATCAACAACAAGCACGGCCATATCTGCAAGTGAGCCCCCCCTCTCACGGAGATTGGTAAATGCCTCATGGCCCGGAGTATCTATAAAAAGCAGGCCGGGAATCACAAGCTTTGTATCCATGATGTTTTTTATAGAAGATGAAATATTTTTTATCACGGAAGTGGGAAGATAGCTTGCCCCAATCATCTGGGTTATCTTACCTGCCTCCTTGGAAGCAACAGCGCTGCCCCTCACCCTGTCAAGAAGAGTTGTTTTCCCGTGGTCAACATGCCCCAACAAAACAAGTATGGGGGAGCGGACAGCAGACATAGGAGGAGATATGTTCAAATTAGTTTAAAAAGCTCGCCCAAAAACAAGAAAAACTGGAGGGCGGCCTCTTCGGCGCGCCCCCCTATTTGGCACTGCTTATCTAGGTCACATGATAGAGCGTGGCCTCCGCCACCTCATAAACTTGTGGTCGGAGTTTTCACTTGCTTTTTCTGAATAACTTCTTTTTTCGTAGGTTCCCAGTCTTTCAGAAACCTTTTTAGCCAGTTTTTCGGCATCCATTCCTACCACCCGGAATGAGTTCAGGGGCTTTATATTTAAAGGCTCGCTGTCCGGTGGAGGAGGACAGCTTTTTAAAATCTTTTAAATAAAAGATGTCCTGTGGGAAAAACAAAGATAGCGACCGCGCTCTCATCAATAGGGCTTACCGAAAAAGAAGCAGAGATATATGTGTACGTTTCTGCAAACCCTGAAAGCACAGCAGGAACTGTATCCAGGCATACACGGATAGCAAGGTCAAAAACATATGAAGCGCTTGACCGGCTCTGCGCAATTGGGCTGGTGTCTCACATAAGCAGGGACAAAACAAAAAGATACTACTCATCCGGAACTTCAGTGCTGAAGGGACTTTACGTGAAGCAGATGAACGAAGCAAACGAAGCAATTGAATACATAAAGAAGATGAGCATCCTGAGGCCTTCGGAAACCACAGTAAGAGTGCTTGACGGGGAGGAGGCATACAAGAGCATAAAGGAATCCTTTACTGCAGAACTCAGAAAAGGGGATGAGATGCTGATAATAGGCTCCCCGGCAAAAATGAGGCCCGAACTTGTGCAGTACTTCGGCAAATTTCACCAGAAAAGGATAGCAAAGGGGGTAAAGCTGAGAATACTCTACAACCGGGACGTTGAAAAAAAAAGATTGGAGAGGGCGGGGAGATGGAAACATACTGAGGTCAAATGCCTGCCGAAAAACAACTCCCCTGCCTGGGTGGAAATCTACGGAAACAGGGTAGTGATGCCCCTGGTTTCAGACAGAATAAAGGTTATTGCAATTACTGACAAGACAATATCAGAAAGCTTCAGGAACTACTTTGAGCTGCTCTGGAAAAGCAGCAAAAAGCTGAATCTCAGTAAATGATTTCGTTCAGGCTTCTGTTGCGGAATGCATCCTTCAGCTCCTTTGCAATCCTCATTCCTGTAGTATAATCAGTTCCATGCGTGTAGAGAGAATATGGTGTTTCCAGGAGGTTGGTGCCTGCAACTATCCTTGCGGAAATCTCAAATGAATAAATGTCCAGGTCATCAGTAATAATTGTTTCTACACAAAATGGCCCGTGGATTCCGCCAAAAAGCTCCTTGGAGGAATTGCAGATTCCCCTCCCCATCTCCATATACTTGGGAAGAAGGGATTCGCGCAATACCAATGCCTGATTGCCCATTACTGTGAAAGAGATTGGAATATTTGCGCCCACAGAAAGCTGGCGGGCAATCTCGTCTGCATTTGTCTCCATCCTCTGGTCAACACCAAGCATCTCCACCCTGCCGTAATTAGTGGAATATCCTGCATCGCCGTCAAAAGAATGGAAATAGTGGGCATACGCGCGGACGCCAACTATGAACTCCTGTATCATAGTTTTTGCACCTTCCGCGACCTTTTGGTAATACTCGTCAGGACTGTTTACAACCAGGTAGCCCTTTCCCCCCTTTGCCCCTGGAAACTTAACTATTGCCGGGCCATCTATCTGTTCTGGCTGGAGTATTCTGGGTATCCTGAGCCCGGCCTTCTTCATCCAGTCAAACATATTATTTCGGTCGCGCTCAAAAAGCAGAGAGCCCCTATTTCCAAAAATCGGCAGGGCAAGGTCCTTTATCCTGTCTCCGGCGTATTCAACAAGAGAACCGTGGGGAATCAGAATGGAATTTCTTTTCCTGAGCTCATCCACCGGAATCCGGGAATAATCATCAACAATTAACAGCTCATCCGGTTTTGCATAGGGGAATGTTTCATAAAGCTCCCTTGACTCTTCAGTGCATATTCCAACTGTTTTTATGCCATATTGCTTTGCCCCGTGGAAAATCTGGAGTGCAGAATGGGAGCATATTGTTGCAATGCTGAAATCCTCATAGGAATCCAAAATCTGGTCGATTTCCTCTTTTGCAAACATAGGGGTATTACTATAAGAAAATAATAAAAGGGTGAAGGTCAGCTGCCCTTCTTCTCCCTGAATTTTTTGAGCCTGTCATGCATTATCTCCTTATCGCTTTTCCTGGGGGGCTTGGGGGGATTCCTGAGCACCAGGTACCAGCCCAACATTGAACCTCCTACCAGAAGCACGAGTATTGTTGCAAACACGATGAAAACCATGTTGGGCCCCTCTTCCTCCTCCTCTGGAGCGGGGGGCGGCTGCTCTTCAGGGGGTGCCGGCTCTTCTCCAACAGGTGATACCTCGGGCTCCGGGGCAGGCAGGGATTCAGAGGACTCTTCGGGTTCTGATACGCTGATGGCCCTTTGGGATGCAACATCCCCATACTTCGCCTGTATTACAAAGGCCCCTTCCGAAGGAATTGGAAATGTGAGGCTGCCTTCGGAATTTGTGTAGCCTGCAAGGAAGGGAAAGGAGGGGTCTTCAAAATAGTAAATGGCCGTACCGCCCAGGGGCTCGCCATCCTGGTCCATTGCCCGGACGGTTATGTTCTCGCCAGGTTCAGCATAGGTAGGGGCCTCCAGCATAATCACCACAACATACCTTTCAGGTTCCGGGGCCGGGGGGCGCTCCCCCAGCGCATATGAACCATTGAAAACCGGAAGGATGAACTCCATTATCCCGGGTGAATATTCCTTGGGTACAGGAGAATCAAGTGCTGTGCCCGAGTTAATGACCGACTCTCTTGTTGTGTAGTTGAAGGGAGCATGGAAAACGGCGATTTCATTTTCAACCTCCGGGTCCTCCATATACACTGTTACATCTTCAAGTGAGAGGGGGACTGTGCCTGATGCATCTATTGAAACAAACTCTGGCTCAAGAAGTATGTTGGTGCTGTTGAAATAATAGAACCTGGTTGTGGTGTGTGGCTTGCGGGCAGAAAACTTGCCAAAAGTTGCAGAACCAGGAGTGCCTTTTTCACCCAGAGTAAAGTTTGTGAAAGTAAAGGCCTTGCTCTGCATCGCAAAAAACAGGGGCTGCCCGTATATGTAATTGTTTCCAAAAGTATTCATTGTTTCCCTTATGAGTATTGCGTATCCTGCATTGTTGTGGAAAGTGTTGCCCTGGACAATTAAGTAAACTCCGTAAAGGTCCACGGGAGTGACAAGAGCATGGAAATCGTTTCCGGAAATATTGGTTTCCTTACAGAAACCCTCGGTATAAACTCCGAACTCAGAACCGGTGAACTCATTGGAAATAATGTTGTATCCACCGCTTGAAGTAACGTAAACCCCATAATCACGGTTTGAAAAATAGCTGTTGCTGACTTCGCCACCTGCCCAGTTGTCAAGGCGGAGCCCGATATTGTTATTGGTAAAACTGGCATCAGTTATGTCTGCATCCCTGCCTTCATGCAGGGAAACCCCCTCCTTGCAGGAATCTGCTTCCAGCCCTTCAAGGTGGAGACTGCCTACCCCCGTTTCAGTATAAATGCCGTATTTGAAAAACCCTACTTTGCAGTCTTTCAGGTGAATATTCTTCTCATTCTCCAGGATTCTTATTCCTGTGGAAGAATAACTGCCAAGGAGCTGGTGGTTCCCGCAGTCCAGGGTTACGCTGCTCGCATCAATCTTTATGCAGTTGTTGTCTCCCGTGTATTCAAGATCGGAAACCAGATAATATGTGCCTGTTTTATCTATTGTAGTGCAACTGTCTATATTCTCCGTAACTGAAAACGCCAGGCCTGCAAAAAGCAGGAACAACAAAATTTTTCTCATCTGCCCACCTGGACTGAAATCGGGGAAAAAAGTTAAATTGCTATCCATTGGGCAATTTAAAAAATAAAAAAAAGGGGGCCTGGACCCCGTTTACGCTTATTCCTCAGGGCATTCAGTATCCCAGGACCGGATGCACTTCTGCAGAGATTCGCACCAGCTGTATCCTGCAGACTCTTTGCAGCCATGGGAATCCTCATCTCCGCCCGGCCTTGTGTCATCCGGAACAGTAATTGTTGCGGTATTTGATGCTTCCCCTTCATGCCCTGCCTTGTCCACTGCCTTGACTTCATAGGCATAGTTGCCCGGGCTCACACCATCATCCTGATATGTGGTGTGGCGGGTGCTGCCTATCTTATCAAACAGCCCGAGGTCGGTATTGCTCCTGTATATCTCATAGTCATGGATATTTCCCTTGGGGCGTGACCAGGAAAGGTGCACCACATTGTTCCTGTCAACATAGGCGCTCAGGCCACGGACCGGTCCGGGAGGGCTGGTGTCAAGGTAGATTGACGCATGGTCACTCTCTTTTCCATAGTCATTCTTGCACTGGTAATAAACTGTTTTCTTTCCGCTTCCGCTGGAAAGCGTCCAGTCCATGTGAGTTGTATAACTGTGGTAAGAAGACCAGCTTCCGTCCCTGTTCTTCAGCCGGCATGCATCTGCATTGTGGGCGCGGAGGGAAAGGGATACATCTCTGCTGCCCGTGTACGAATCCCCTCCGTTTATGCGGATTCTCATTTCGGAAGGCGGGTTGGGCTCTTTCCTGGAATAAGTAATCTCCGCGTGGGCTGTGCCCAGGTCGCTTCCGCTGGAATCCTTGCAGTTGTAATACACCTTCTTGTCCCCTTCGCCTGAAGAGAGAGTCCAGTACTTCTTTGTCTTGTAGGAACTCCAGCCGCTCCAGTCTCCGCCTTCATTCCTGTATCTGCACTGGTCTGCTGCATAGCAGTAAAGGCCGAGCTTGGCATCCCTTGAATTTGTCCAGTCATCCCCATTGTCTATCTCAATTGAAATCCTGGGGCCTTTGTGAGTATCAAGATGCACAGAATCGGAAACAGTTGGTGAAACCTGCCCGCTTTCGCTTTTGCACTCTGCATAAACCGTCTTTTTACCGTCTCCTGAACTGAGCGTCCACTCAACCTCTTCAACATGGGGCCTCCAGCTGCTCCACCCATTGTTTTCATTTGAATACCTGCACTCTGCTGCATTATCTGCAATCACATCCAGAGTTACGTGGGTTGTGTCCACGTAGCCGGAGCCGCTTTCAATGTGCAGCTCAACATCCGGGGTGTCTGCAACTGAGAAAGACACAGATTCCTCTGCGGTATTCACCCCATCATCGCATTGGAGCTTAAGGGTGTGTTCACCTTCCTCTGCATTCACTTTCATGGAATCCTCCTTTCCGGTGTCAATTACTCCAATTGCAATGGAGGAGCCATCAACCTCCCCTGTACAGGTAACAGTTGGGGAAATCGGGTCGGAAACAGTAAACTTAAGGGTAAACTGGGTTCCATAGGTCTTGCCCTGGGCAGGTGATGCCAGGGAAATTGAGGGGCCTTCGGTGTCAAGGTATGTGGAAGCGCTTACAGGGATTGCTGTGTTTCCTGTGGAATCCCTGCACTCATAATAGACATCCTTGTGGCCGTTTCCTTCAGAAAGCTCCCAGCTCATGGAAGTTGCGTATGGGGCCCAGCTGCTCCAGGTCTGCTTTTCGTTAGAAACCCTGCACTCTGATGCTCCGGTCGCTGAAAGAGTGAGCGTAACATCCCTTGAGTTGACATACTGGCTCCCGTCATTTATCTGTATCTGGAGGCCAGAGGGCGGACTTATCTCTGAAGTTGCACTTGCCTGCTCTGTGCTGGCATCTTCTGTGCCGCCTGATGTGACAGAGCGGACAGTGTAATAATATGTGACACCATCCTGGAGATCATCATCTGTATACGATGTTGTTGTCAGGAGGACGGCATTTATCTTAGTCCCCAGCTCCCCGGAAGTTGTGCTCCGGTAGAGGTTATAACCTGTGACATCTGCTTTCTGGGAAGGATTCCAGCTGACTTCAATGCCTCCTGCAACAGCTTTTGCGGTAATGCCGGTAGATTCTGGCCCGCCTCCGGGGCATCCGGCAAGTAGCACAAAAGAAAGCAGTACAATTCCTAAAAATACCAGTAGTATGCTCTTGTTCTGCATTCCCACACCGCAGCCTACTACTGGGAGAAAGTATAAATAGTTTTCTGGAGGCGGAGGGGGAATTTTTGGGCTGTGCAGAAGAGAAACTTATTTAAAGACTTCTATAATAAATAGTGCTACTTCTTTCGTTTACCGCGTCCCTTCAAAGGGAAGGGCTACGCAAAAGAGGGAAATTTATGACGGATATTTGGAAGCCCCGAA
Organism: Candidatus Micrarchaeia archaeon; assembly: GCA_046538155.1. Lineage (GTDB taxonomy): Archaea > Micrarchaeota > Micrarchaeia > Anstonellales > Bilamarchaeaceae > CAIKOA01. The sequence continues at coordinate 9,391 of JBKHJL010000021.1, read as the reverse complement.
AGGGTTCGTTAGCATACAGGCCGAGAGGCAGGGCAAGAAGCCAGGTGCCCAGAGTCAGCCACTGGGCTGAATCCAGTGAGGTGCGGCTACTCGGATTTGCAGGATACAAAGCAGGGATGACGCACCTGACATTTATCGATGACACTGATGGCCCCACAAAAGGACAGGAAGTGTGCTCTGCAGTAACCGTGATTGAGGTTCCCCCCCTATATGTCTATGGGGTAAGGGGATATAACAACGGGAAAATAATCAGGGACAAGCTAGTTGAAGACACCAAAATGCTCAGCAGGCTCGGAATCGGGAAGCAGGAGGGGAGCAGGAAGAACGCTGGGGCAGTTGAGTTCAGTGGAGAGAATATTTCACAGGTTTCCGTGCTTGTGGCCCTTTACCCGGAAAAAACAGGAATCGGTAAAAAGCACCCGGAAAAGATAGAAATTCCTGTGGGCGGCCCGGAAATCGGGGAAAAAATTGAGTATGCGCAGTCAATGCTCGGGAAGGAGCTGACAGCAGAAGACATCTTCAAGGGGGGAGAATACCTTGACGTAATCTCAATTTCAACAGGAAAGGGCTGGCAGGGAACAAGGAAAAGGTTCGGAACCGCCCTGCACAGGCCAAAGGCAACAAAACAGAGGAGGCATTCAGGTACGCTCGGGCAGTGGCACCCTGCATATATACTTTACACTGCAAGGAGAGCAGGCCAGCTCGGGTACCACACAAGAACCGAAACAAACAAGAGAATCATGAAAATCGGCAAGAACGTGGATGAAGTGAATCCCAAAGGAGGATTTCCGCATTACGGATTCGTGAAAAACGATTATGTGCTGCTCAAGGGCTCTGTGCCCGGGCCGGTAAAGAGAATGGTCAGGCTGAGGCTGGGCACAAGGGCACCTGAAAAGGTGCAGGAGCCAAAACTTACATCCATCTCGGTGGAATCAAAGGTGTAATAGATGAAAACTGACAGTTATACAATGAAGGGAACTCCTGGAAAGAAAATTGACCTGCCCAACCAGTTTGAGCAGGAAATCAGAGAAGAGATGATAAAAAGGGCAGTTCTTAGTGATGAAAGCAAAGAATACCAGCCCAAGGGAAGCTACCGGCTCGCAGGAATGGAAACCTCCGCAAAATACCGGGGAAGAAAGGGCGCATACGGCTCACTGAAAAACAGGGGCCAGGCAATGCTCCCGAGAGAAGTCAGGCCAGAGGGGCTTATGGGCAGGGTAGCCAAAATCCCGTCTGCAAAAGGCGGAAGGGGGGCCCACCCGCCAAAGACGGAAAAGAAAATTGTGGAAAACATTAACAAAAAAGAATACAGGAAGGCGCTTATCAGCGCAATAGCAGCAACCGCCCACCCTGAGCTGGTAAAAGCAAGGGGGCACCTCTTTGAAAAGGAAGCACCAATCGTGTTTGAAGACGGGCTTGAGAAAGCCAAAAAAACAAAAGAAGTGCTTGATGCGCTGGTACCGGTTATAGGAAAAGACCTGGACAGAGCAAAAAACAACCGGAAGCCAAGAAGCGGAATCCGTAAAAGGAAGGCGGGCACCAGGACACCAAAAAGCGCGCTCATAGTGGTGAGCGGCGGAGACATCCTGAAATCAGCAAGGAACATATCCGGGGTGGACGTGGTCAGCGTGGACGAGCTTAAAGTGAAGCATCTTGCGCCTGGGACCCATCCGGGAAGGCTTACAGTTTACACGGAAGCCGCGCTCAAAAAAATAGGGGAGCTGTGATTAAGATGATATTAAAAGAACCAATAAAGACGGAAAAAGCGATTGGAAAAATAGAATTTGAGAACACCATTACCTTCAGGGTGGACGAGAGGGCCACCAAGAAAGACGTGCAGAACGAGGTGGAAACGCTGTTCAAGGTAAAAGTAAAATCAGTAAACACTTACCTTGCGCCCAAAGGAGGAAAACGGGCGGTAGTGAGACTTGCGGAAGGCCATAAGGCCGAGGACATTTCATCCAAACTCAAGATGGCATAGGTGGATTCACATGGGTAAAAGACTGAGGTCACAAAGAAGAGGAACCGGAAGTTCCAGATACCGGTCCGCTAAGAACAGGTACAAGGTTAAGCTTAGGTACAGGACATATGATGATGTTGAGAAAACAGGTGTGATTCGCGGGCAGGTTGCCGGCTTCATGGATGACCCTGCAAGAAATGCCATATTGATGAAAGTAAAATATGATAATAATGAAGAGGGATATCTCATAGCCCCTGAAGGAGCATGTGAAGGAGATTATGTAGAGCTTGGGGTGCAGGCAAAGCTTGCTTTCGGCAATGTGCTGCCCCTTTACCGGATACCTGAGGGGACAGCAGTATATAATGTTGAAAAAGTGCCTGGAGACGGGGGAAAATTCATACGTGCACCTGGCACTGCGGGCCTGGTTGTTGGAAAAGAAGGAAACAAGATTTCCATAAAGCTTCCCAGCAAAAGGACCATAACTGTTTCGTCGGAATCAAGGGCGCAGATAGGTGTCATAAACGGAGGGGGGCTGAAGGAGAGGCCCCTGAAGAAAGCAGGAAAAGCATATTATAAGCACAAAGCAAAGAGCACACGGCTGTGGCCCAGGACAAGGGGTGTGGCGATGAACGCATATACCCATCCGCACGGCGGAAAGCACCACCACGCAGGAAAATCCACCAGTGTGGCGAGGGGAACACCCCCGGGAAGAAAAGTCGGGCATGTTGCATCCAAGAGAACCGGGAGGAAAACAAAAGGGTGAATTTGAATGGTTAAACAAGACCTTTTCAGAGGAATGGACGAAGAAAAAATCAAGGAGATTGGCATGGAGGAGTTCCTGCCGATGATTGCCTCAAGGGAAAGAAGGACCTTAAAAAGGGTTAACCAGAACCCGAGCCTAAAGCACCTTATAGAAAAAGCAAGGAAGGTGAAGGAAAAGGACCCGAAAAAAATGATAAAGACACACTGCAGGGAAGCAGTTATCATCCCTGAGTGGCTGGGACTTACCTTTGGGGTTTACAACGGAAAAGAATTCAAAAGGGTTGAAATAACCATCAAGCACCTCGGAAAGAGGCTTGGTGAATTCTCGCACAGCACCGGAAGAGTTATGCACTCCGGACCGGGTGTGGGAGCCACAAGGGGTTCAAAGTTCGTGCCCCTGAAATGATGTGATGGGAATGAGTTATTCATACAAAATTGAAAACGAGTCGGACTTTGCCAAGGCAAGGGTAGAAGATGTCAATGCCTCGCCCAAGGACCTTGCAGAAGTCTGCTACAACATCAGGAGAAAACCGGCCGAAGCGGCCCTTCAGCTGCTGGAAGAAGCAAAAGCAAGGAAGAGGCCCATACTGTACCGCGCTCATAATACCCGGATGGCCCACAGAAAAGAACTGCAGGGGCAGAAAGGAAGGTGGCCGGTAAAATGTGTGGGGATTGTGCTTAAATGCCTTGAATCAGCGGTTGCGAACGCAAAAGAGAAGGGGCTTAGCGAAGAACTTGTTGTTGTCCATGCATCAGCAAACAAGAAGCATTCCTATATGCGCTACTCCTCCAAGGGAAGGAGAAATATCTCCAGGCTTGAAACAGCACGTGTGGAGATTGTGCTGAAAGAAAAGGAAGAGGGAAAGAAGAAGCGGCTTGAGGAAGAGAAAAAGAAGGAAGAAGAAGAGGCAAAGAAAAAGGCTGCTGAAGAGAAGAAAAAGAAGGAAGAGCAGAAAAAGGCAGCGGAGAAAAAGGAAATAAAACCCGCACCGGAAAAGCCGGCGGCGGCCCAGAAAAAAGAAGAGCCCTCTCCAAAAACAAAGGAAGAAAAAGCTGCAACGCCGGAAGAAGAAAAGGCCATGCAGGAAACAGTGAAGGCTGAGAAGAACTCCGAACCCAAAACCGAAAACCCGGAACTTAGAGAGAAGAAAGAGGAAAAAACTGAAGTAGAGAAAGAGGCGGCTCCGGAAAAGAAGGAAGAACCCAAAACCGAAACCCGGAAACCTGAAAAAAAGGACAGGGGTAAAGAAGGGGTGAAATGATGACTATAGAAAACAAATTCATAGACAATCCCATAGAAAGGTACAAAGTAATGAAATACCTGGAAAAGGAGCTGGACCGGGCAGGAGTAGCCAGCATAGAAATACAGAGGACTCCGGTAACCACCAGGATTGCAATTGAAGTGCTCAATCCTGGGAGGGTTATCGGAAAAAAGGGTAAAACCATTAACAAGCTTACAGAAACCCTGAAACAAAAATTCAAGCTGGACAACCCGCAGATAAGCGTAGTTGAAGTGGAGAATCCGGCGCTCGAGCCAAGGCTTATAGCGAAAAAGGCAGCAAGGCACATAGAAATGGGCAAAAAAGTGAGAGCGGTACTCCACTTCCTGCTCAAGGACATCATGAGGAACGGTGCGCTTGGGGGAGAAATTGTTGCTGCTGGAAAAATTGGGGCAAAGGGGGCAAGAAGCAAGAGCCTCAGGGTTGCAGATGGCTACATACCCAAGGCGGGCGAGCCGGCAAGGCTGGTTAACGAGGCACACGTATCTGCAAACACCAAATCAGGGGTAATCGGAGTACTGGTGAGGGTTGCGCCCCCCGGAACCGTTTTTCCGGACAAGCCCGAAGGTGCGGAAATATGCTCAAGAATTACAAACGAGGACAGGTATGTGAAACGCACAGACAGGGGAGGAAGGAGGCAGCAGGAAACCGAGAGAGTGCAGGGGCCCCCTAAAGATGTAAAAGCAACGCCCGTAAAAAAATCAGAAGAGAAAGCTGAGGCTGAGAAAGAGGTGAAATGATGGCGGTGTACAAAATATCTGAACTGCGTGGGCTGAGCAACTCAGAACTTGAAAAGAAACTTGATGAACTGAACCTTGCATTGCTTGAGGCAGGGGAAGAAAACCCCAAGAAGAACAGAGAAATACGGAAGGCAATTGCCAGAATAAAAACACTCCAGAATGAGAAAAAGAAAATATAAAAGAGGGAAACAAATTGGCTGAGATATGTCCCAAATGCGGAATGATAGAGGATCTCTGCGCATGCGAGATTCTGGATAAGGAAGAAGTGACAAAGATAAGGGTTTACGTAACCAAGAAAAAATTCAGAAAACTGGTTACAGTGATTGAAGGCATAGACAAGAACCGGGTGTCCGAAGCGGCAAAATCCCTTAAACAGGCCCTGGCCTGCGGAGGCAGCGCCAAAGACGGAGCGGTTGTGCTCCAGGGAAACCACAGGAAAAAAGTGAAGAATATTCTTGTGAAACTGGGATATCCGGAGGACAGCATAGAAGTGGAGTAGATGGACGGCGATGGGCGTGCGGCCAGATGGCCGCTACACCTGGCAGGTGAGTTCATCGGAAAGCACCTAAAGGTGCTGGAAAGCCCTGTTGAAAGCTTCCGTGGAAAAGAAGGAAAAGTCGTGGATGAAACAAAAAACACCTTCGTGATTGAGGCCGGGAAACAGGAAAAAACGATTCCAAAAAAAGGCTCGGTCTTTGAAATCGGAGGGAAAAAAATCCGCGGCGATGATGTAATGTTCAGGGCCGAAGAACGGCCGAAAAAACTCAGAAAAAAAATAAGGTGATGATGTGGCTGAAGAAAAAGCAACTGGAAAAAAGCGCCCCCTCTCCGTAAGGGGAGCAAGGCTAGTGGGCAAAGTAGTCAGTGACAAGAACAAGAAAACCGTTGTTGTTGAGAAAGACATGATAAAGAAAATAGAGAAGTACAAAAGGATGGCGCGGGGGCACTCAAGAATCCAGGCGCACAACCCCGATGAGATAGGTGCAAAGGTGGGAGATACCGTGCGAATAGGGGAAACCAGAAAAATAAGCAAGACAAAGTCCTGGACAGTGCTTGAAATAATCTCAAGGGCAAAAGAGGTGGAAGCATGAAAGGGCTTGGTTCACACATTCCAAAAACACTTACCCTCGGCAGCAGACTGATATGCCATGACAACTCAGGGGCAAAGCAGCTGGAGATAATCGGCGTTGCCGGATACCGCGGTGTGCGAGGAAGAAACCCCAAGGCAGGGGTGGGGGACACTATAATAGGTTCAGTGAAAAAGGGAAAGCCGGATATGGTGAAAAAGAAAGTTAAGGCAATAGTGATAAGGCAGAAGAAAGAGATTGGCAGGCCGAACGGGCTGCACGTGGGCTTTGAAGACAATGCATGCGTGCTGGTAAATGACGAACACCTCCCGACTGGCACAGAAATCAAAGGTGTCGTGGCCAAGGAAATTGCCGAGAAATTCCCAAAGGTTGCTGCGATAGCGCCGGGAGTAGTATGAGGGATAATCATGAAAAGGAGAAAAGAAAGGAGAAAAATTTACACCGAAAAACTGCATGAAAAACGGGCAAGGCTCAGAGTGCACCTTCCCAGAGAACTCCGAGAAAGCTCAAAGATAGACAGAAGGTCTGTGCTGGTTAACAAGGGAGACACAGTGGGAGTAATGCGGGGGGCGCACAGAGGAAAAAGCGCAAAGGTGCAGAAAGTGAGCCACACAAAGGGAAAAGTTTACCTTGAAGGAATTACCCTGAGGAACGCAAGGGGCGTGGAAAGCCTTGTGCCATTCCCGCCTTCAAACCTCAAGATGATTTCCATGAAAGAATCCGCCCACAGAAAGGGTATGGTGAAAGGTGAGTAAAATGGGCAAAAGAGGAAGAAAAGGACACACTAAAAGGATAGCGGTTCCAAAAGCGGTACCCGTCCATGACAAAAAAGAAACATTCTGGATAGCGAATACCAGGCCGGGTTCCCATTCAAAAAAGAAGAGCATGCCTCTTGTTGTGCTGCTAAGGGAAGTTCTCGGAGTGGCAGAAACTTCAGCAGAAGTAAAAACAATACTTAACGAGAGGAAAGTACTTGTGGATGGAATTCCAAGGACAGACCACCGGTCCCCTGTAGGATTCATGGACATCGTTTCCCTTCCGCTCGCTGACAAGCATTACAAAATAACAGTGAAAAAAGGCAGGCTGTTTCCGGAGAAAATTGAAAAGGAACAGGCTTCGGTCAAGCTGCTGAAAATTACGGAAAAGAGAACGGAGAAAGGAAACAGTGTGGTGATCGGGCTGCATGACGGAAGGAACATGATTGCAGACAACAATGTAAAGACAGGAGACACTGTAGAATATCTTCTTGATGAAAAGAAAATGGGTAAAGTGCATAAATTTGAAAAGGGTGCAAAATGCATAATTACTGATGGAAAGCACTCAGGAACAAAAGTTACTCTGGAAGAGCTGTTCCCAAGTGAAACAGGAAGGCCGGCAGAAGCCCTGGTCAGCACAGGTGAGGGAAACGAAAGTTTCAGGACGCTTGCAGAGTACCTGTTTGTGGTGGGTGAGTGAAAATGGCAGAAAAAGAGAACCCCATGAGAGAAATAATCGTAGAGAAGGTTACTGTGAACATGGGTGTCGGGGAACCCGGGCAGCCGCTGGAAAACGCAAAAAAGCTCCTGGAGAACCTCAGCGGGAGAACAGTGGTGGAAACAATTGCAAAAAAGAGGAACCCCACGTTCAGGCTCAGGAAAGGACTTCCAATCGGGGTAAAAACCACCCTCAGGGGGAAGGATGCAATAACTTTCCTTGAAAAGGCGCTAACTGCAAAGAAAAAGGTGCTCAGTGAATCAAACTTTGACAACAGGGGCAACTTTGCATTCGGGATAAAGGAATATATTGACTTTCCGGGAGCAAAATATGACCCTTCTATAGGGATGCTTGGCTTTGATGTGTGCGTTACGCTGGGCAGACGGGGGAGCAGAGTAAAAAAGCGCGCCCTCAACACTTCAAAAGAAGGAAAGGGCCACATGCTCTCAAAAGAAGAAGCAATAGAGTTTGCAACATCCAAGCTTGATGTTAATCTGGAGTGATCATATGGCAAAAGTTCCACCTGATGAAAAATACAAAGGAAAAGGAAAAAGGAAATGCAGGATATGCGGAACTGCAAAAGCAGTAATACGGAAATACGACCTCTACATTTGCAGGAGGTGCTTCCGGGAAGTCGGAGAATCCGTGGGATTCCGGCAGTATTAGGTGATATACATGGCGATAGACCTTCTTGGAGACGCGATGAACACGATAAAAACCCATGAGAGGCAGGGAATAGAGGAATGCACGGTAAGGGCCTCCAAGCTCGTGGGTGAAATACTCAAGCTGTTCAAGGAAAACGGATACGTAGAGAAATATGAATTCGTGGATGACGGCAAAGGGGGAAACTACAAAGTGAAGCTGGGCGGATTCATAAACAACTGCGGAGTAATCAAGCCCAGGATGGCCGTAAAAAGGGGGGACTGGGCAAAAGTGGAGCAGATGCACATCCCCGGAGTGGGAGTGGGAATGATAGCAGTCTCTACCCCCGCGGGAATAATCACAAACAGAGAAGCGCAGGAGAAGCAGGTTGGAGGAAAACTGCTTGCGTTTGTATACTAGATGATGATAACCAGAAGTGGTAATATGATAGAAATGAAAGTACCTGCAGGTGTCGAAGTTGCCGTGGAAGGGAACAAGGCAACTGTCAGCGGACCGAATGGCTCCGTTGAAAGGGAGTTTAAAGGAACTACCCTTGACCTCAGGCTCGAAGGCGATAAGCTTGCAATAAAGGGCAAGAACAAGGCCATAGAGCACACCGTAAGGGCACATTTCAGGAACATGTTCGAAGGTGTTACCGAAGGATTTACAAGAAAGATGATAATCCGGTACGCCCATTTTCCCATGACCCTGGAAGTGAGAGGCAAGGACATAGTTATCTCCAACTTCATTGGAGAAAGGAAGCCACGGAAAACAAAGGTCCATGGAAATGCAAAGGTTGAAGTGAAGGGGCAGAAAGTGATAATTTCCGGTCCGGACAAAGAAGCGGTTGGTCAGACGGTTGCAAACATAAGGAAAACAACCAAGATCAAAACCCATGACAACAGGATATTCCAGGATGGGATATATCCTGTCAAAGAATAGGTGGTATTCATGGCAGAAGAAAAAGGAAAGAAACCCTCTGCTTCCAACGCAGGAAAAAAAGAAAAAGCAAAAAGATATTCAGTGAAGAAGAAGCCCAAGAAAACATTCTACGTGCCAAACTCAACAGGAAAACGCAGAATGAAAAGCGTAAAACCCAGATGGAGAAAGCAGAGGGGAGAAGACAACAAGAAAAGGCAGAAAAAGGCATTTTTCGGAGCTTCGCCGAAAGTGGGCAACAAGAATGCCCGGGAGATGCGGGGCCTCCATGTGCTTGGGCTGCCTGAAATCCTTGTGAGCAACCCTTCAGAGCTTGAGGGAGCAGAAGAAATCCTGGTAAGAATTGCAGCAGGAGTCGGAAAAAGAAAGAGGGGTGAGATAATCAAGAAGGCAGAAGAGATGAATCTCAGGGTGCTCAACAAAGGGGTGAAAAAATGAGTGCAGACACGCTAAAACGGCTTGCCGCAGACATCATGAAGGTAGGGAAAAACAGGGTAAGAATCAAAG
>JBKHJL010000020.1:0-20872 GCA_046538155.1 Candidatus Micrarchaeia archaeon | reverse complement strand
TGATGATGGAAGCATTTACCATGTTATCCATAGTACTCCAAAATATTTCTCTCAGGCTGGAGTACAACATATGGATGAGGAAGCAGCCAAATTAGGCTTATCCAAACCACCCTCTGAGCTTGAACAGGAAATAAGATACCAGAATCCAGAGTTGTCGCAAGATGGAATAGATACTAAGATGCAGGAATATTATAATACCCAAGAGCCGGAAGTGGGGGTAGACGTAGATGAGCTCAGGGATGATGCAAGAGACGCAGGATATAAGTATGCTTATCGCGCCTTCGTGAATGAAGTGGATTCTACAAGGTTGCCCTTAAATGCCCTTGAGGATCCCAAATCCACCCCAACTGAGAGAGAACTGGCAAAGGATAAAATCAGAGGATATGTGGAAAAATCCTACATGGACAGCATTGCAAAAACAATCCATGGAGCAAAAACCCTGCCTTCTGAACACGAAAGAATAATTCGCTCACAGGACCCGACAGTATCCCAGGAAGAAGTAGATAGGAAACTTCAAAATTATTATGATATTCATGAGCCTGATGCAGATATAAATATAGCCAATATCCGTCATAGCGCGGAGCAGGCTGCAAGCGATACCGTAAAACATTACAATCCCAACAACCCTGCTAAAGGAGTGTCAAAAATAAAAGAGGTTGTTGGCGATTATAAGTATTCAGATCATCACAGTGCAGGAAGTATGATTACTGATGAAAGAGTAAACAGGCTGCAGGAATATGGAGCAAAAATGGTTCCAGAATCTGAAAGACCAGAAGAAGTGCAAAAAAGGATATTAGACAAAGAAATAAAGAGAAGAGAGGCCCGGGTGAAAATGAATGCCTTTAGAGAGCGAGCCGAGTGGATAAAAAGACAAAAAGAACAAATAGCGGAAGAACAATCACAAGGAATTTATCATGATAGTCACCATACGGTAGAAGCAAACTTGGCAAGTGCAGAAGAAAAAACAAGGAGGGAATATGAAGAATCTCTGCGTAGGGCCAGAGGCCGAACAACCGCAGCAGGTTATGGTTCCCCCCAGGTCAGAAAAAGAAAAGGAAAAAAAGGTGACAATGCATGAAAAAAGAAACAAAACCTTTCAAGCGCCTTAAGAGGCACCTGACATCCGAGAACCTCTGGCTCCCGATAATGTCCATAATAAACAAGGATGGGGAGGCCTATGCATATGCCCTTCCGGATGAGATGGAAAGGAGATTCGGGTTCGGCTGCAGCAGAGTTATGGTATATATTGTATTGCATATGCTGGAAGGGCAGAAGCTGATAAAATCCAGCGAGAAGGGGAGGAGGAAGTACTACACCCTTACAAAGGAGGGGAAAGACACCCTTAATGCGGCAAAGGCATATCTGAGGATGCTTTCGGCTTCGCTTTGAAGCCACCTATCTTACCCTTTGCTGTATCAATTATGAAAGTATGCTTTGCCTGGGTGCAGCGGGAATGCACCAGACTGGTATGAGCCCAACTGAGCAATCATCCCAGGGGGAAACGAAGGAGGGCAGCTATTCCTCCAAATCCCTTTAATTTGTGCCCTGCATTGCTCTGGGAAGAAAAAAACACAAGTTCAGCCCGGCCTTTTTCTGCCTTTTCCGCAATTTCCTCAATTCTCTTATCTTTTCGCAGGCTTTCATCAAGGACCAGGAGTTTTTTGACCGCGCGGGAATCCACCGCAAGATTGACTTCTTCAATTCCATATGAGGCAAGCCCGTCTTCCCTGTAGAGGTGGGCGATGAACTCTTCAATAAGCTTCTCTTCTTTCTCCAGCTGGGCTTCCCCGGATATTTTTGCAACTACTCCTCTTTTCAGAAGTTCGTTTACACCGCTTTTTTCTGCAGTAGAACAGGATTCAAATGAAACCATTTCCAACAGTTCAGGATACTTTTCTTTAAGAAAATCCTTCAGCCCGTCTTTTGCAAATCCCGGGCCCGCAACAATAAACCGCTCCGGGTGCTTTGATATGTAGGAAGCAATTTCTCCATAATACTGGCGGACTTTATCCTCGTAGTTTCCTTCGCGCTTGCTCCCGGTGCAGGAAATTTCCGGGCCATAGGAAACCCCGTATCCGCGGAGGATTGCAGTAGTGGCGTTATTCTCATCCATTACTATGATTCGCACCAGGGGGCGCCTTGACTGCTCCACCGCCCTTTCAATTCTTTTTACCTCATAACCTTTCCAGGGCTTTATGATTTTTACCCTGCTGCCAGGCTCCAGGTCAAAAGTGTGGTGCCGCCCCAACTGGACGAACTCCTCAGGCGAACCGCTTATTATATTTCCCCCGACACGGAGGCGGTTTGCGAATTCTGCGAACTCAACATTATCCACTTCCAGGAGTATCCTTACCGGCTTCCGCTCCTCCTTGCCCTCCCCAAACTTAACGCTGCGGGTGGTCCTGGCTTCAACCCTGTCCCCTTCCCGCAGCACCCTCTCAAGGTGCCAGAGGTCGTCCAGTGTTTCCAGGTGGAGCCTCATTTCCCCTTCTTTGCGTTCAAAATGGGTTATTCGCATTGATTTGGTTTAGTGGGCAGAATCGGTTATAAAGATGTAGCCTAAGGCCTCCACATACTTTTCGTCCTGCGTACCCATTCCCTCCAGACCAGCTTTACGTATTGTAAGCTCCTTCTTATGTCATTTGGCGCCTTGAGTATGCTGTGGAGAGTGCTCCTCCTCTGCTTTACCGGTCCAAGAGCTTCCCCCTTTAGCTCAAGGAAAGTATCCATGGAAATCTTCACTTTTCCTGCCTTGCGGCTGCCCTCACTCATCTTTCGCGAAGCCGTTCCCCTTTCAATATCCCCTGTTTCAAACAGCCCCCTTATCGCTTCCTTGTCCACTTCGGGAGAATAAATCCCTCTACCGCGCATTATGCGTATTACGTCCTCTGAGGAGAGCCCGCCCCGCTTCTCAAGCAGGGAAAAGCTTTCCCGGTCAAAATGGAAAACTGTTCTTCCATATGAAAGTGGAGAAACAGCCCTCAGATAGTATTTTGTAGAAGCATAATTGTGGATGTCATGGTCAAAATATGCAAACTTATCCTTTGTATGCCTGGCAAAAAGCGCGAGAGCCATGTTTATGTTGTTTTCATCCAGGTTGGCTTCCCCCCCAATGTATCTTGGGACGAGCTCGGTAACAAGCTCTTCCATCTGTTTCTGGACCTTGGGGTTTCTGAACTGGACTTCTATGCCTCCTACCGTGGGATTGAAGGCGCCGATGCCGTCAGCATTACGCTGAATAAATGAAACGATGGATGCCCATTTGTAGTATTTTCCATCTTCATTCTTGAGGTTCAGCATGTTTATCAGGCCCACAGGCAGGCGCCTCCCCCCCAGATTCAGGAGACAGGAGGGATGAGCAACCCCAAGGGCCATTTTCTTTTCCTGGCGCTTTCTCCTTATGTATGCGAGCACATCTTCCTTGTCCTGGCTGGGGGCAAGGCCGGGCATCTTTCTTGCTTTCCCCTTCAGAAATCTCCTCTGGAAGTCGCCTGCAGTCTCTTCATCTGCAAACCAGAGATTGAGATGGGGGCCATTATCGCATGTAGATGTGCGGAACCGGTAAGTAAATTCTGTTGAGAGGACCTTTAGCATGCCAAGGGATTTTTCAGTCCGGGCAATATCCGCCATTACATTCCCATCTATCCAGTTGTGGTAACCTGTGGCATCTACATCATAATGCCAGAGTATTAACTGCCTGATGACATCTTTTCTCGGTGAAATCCCGTCATCCCTTCCATGGTTTTCTCCCCAGTGGCCGTGGATGCAGGCATAGAACGCATCATCCGGTTTTCTCCGGGAAACCCGGAGTAGCTCAAGGGCGGTTTTCTCGGCCCACTTGCTTTTGCCCCTATATACAGAGCGCTTCCGCATAAGCTTTTTCTTCGTAAGCGCGCGTCCGCCTTCTCCTGCAGAAGGGTCGGTAAAAAACGCCGTTGTTTTGAAATTGGTAAATTTTATGTAAACGAAAAAGTTAGAACCGGAAAAATCCTTTGCACGGTTAAGGATTATCTCATTCCTGTATGCAACAAGCGGATTATAGGTGGCCTTTATGCCTTCTTCCTCCAGCCGCTTCTGCACCTTCATGGAGCCGACAATCACCCCCCATCCTGCATCAACCAGCTTTTCTTCCAGGGTTTCCTCGTTGGAAGTCCCATTTTTCTGGATTTTCTTTATCTCCTTGTGATGGTGGAGGAGCTTTACCAGCTCCAGGGCATTCTTGAACTTCTTTTCCCTGAAGGGATTGAATTTGCGAGTTTTTCCGGAAGAACCGGGTGATGCTTCCGCTGGCCTTTGCTTCAGCCTCCTTCGTGGAGTCATGGGCACCACCTCCACTATAATATATGTGGGGAAAAATACTTAATTGAGGATGTTTTTGTTATAATTTATGCACTAAAGCCCAAATTTTTCCCTGAGCATCTTTTTTTCCCTTTCCGGGATATCCGGGTCTTCCTTGAAGAAAGTTTCATAAAAATGCCTTAGCATTTTCCTGGTTTTTTTGGGTTTGAGGCGGTGGGATTCCTCAAGGTGTTTTCCAGCATCAGCATCATCAAGGAACATCAGGGCCATTGCCAGCATAAAATGGGACTCTGCATCGTTTTTGAACTCAAGGGCCTCTTTCATCTCTTCTGCTGCCTCATCAAATTCAAAAAGCGCCATATGTGCCATACCCTTGGCTTTGTGGTATTTTTCTGTGCTTTTGAGATAAGTTGCCCTTTCAAAGCAGTCCAGCGCATAAGATTCATTTCCCTTTTCATGGGAAACCAACCCCAGGAGGAACCACCCTTCAGCATCTTCATTGTTCTTTGAAATTCTCTTTTTTGCGGATTTCTTTACTTCCTCCAGCTTCCCCTCGCTGAATTTTTTGAGCACTGATTCCATAGAAGTAGATGGGAGTTCATCCTTTAAAAAATATGTTGCGCTTAAATTAAGGAGCAGAAACACTTTCAGCCCTGTAGTCTAGTGGTCAAGGATGCGGGACTTTGGATCCTGTGACCCCGGTTCGAATCCGGGCAGGGCTATTTGGAGCATTGTGGTCTATAAATGAAGGTAGTGGGGATTTTAAAAACTCTTCCCTACCTAATATAAATGAAAGAGTTGAAGTGGTATTATGGTTTCAAAAAGCAGGAAATCAAAGCTGAAATCCGTTCCAAGGAAAACCCCCTACTCCTCTTCAGAATATGCGGTGGAATCAGTAGGGCGCTCTCTAAGGGTTGCTGAATCTGCGGAAACCCACCACCCTCATCCTTTTCATGCTCAGAGGGATATCCAGCTTACCCACAACTGGGAATCGCTTCCTGTTTATGAGCACGGGGCACATACCCCAAAAAAGGAACTTTTCAGGAACTTCAGGAGAGCACTGGAAAAAATCGCATGAGTCCTCTATTCCATCTCCACGGTTGAGGGGGGCTTGTTGGTAATATCATAAAGCACCCTTCCTGCCCCCGTTATGCTGTTTGTAATCCTTGTGGATATTGCGCCCAGCACTTCTGGAGGGATTTTTGAAAAATTTGCAGTCATGCCGTCCAGGCTTCTCACTGCCCTTACTACAACTGTGTGCCTGTAAATCCTCTCGTCCCCCGCAACCCCCACTGTTTTTGAAGGCAGGACAGCTGCAAAATACTGCCACGGCCTTTCCATCATTTCCTTTGCAACTGCAGTATCTATCTCCTCTTCAACTATTGCGCACGCTTCCCTTACGATTTCAAGCTTTCCCCTGGTTATCTCTCCGACTACCCTTACTGCCAGCCCCGGACCGGGAAACGGCTGCCTTTCAAACACTGCGCGCGGGAGGCCCAGCTCTTTCCCGACCATCCTTACCTCGTGCTTGTAAAGCTCCCTAAGGGGTTCACAGAGCCCCAGGCCCATCTTTTCAGGGAGCCCCCCTACATTATGGTGGCTTTTTATCGTGTCCCTGCCTGCACCCCCGCTTTCAATCCAGTCAGGGGCGATTGTTCCCTGTATGAGCATTTCCGCCCCTACCTCTTTTGCATGTTTCTCAAACACCCGGATGAACAGCTCACCGATTATTTTTCTTTTCTGCTCAGGGTCTGAAACACCCTCCAGCTTTCCGAAGAACCTTTCTGATTCATCAACTATCTGTAGGGGGATTCCTGCAGTTTTTGCAGCTTCCTTTACCTGTGCCACTTCGTTTTTTCTCATGAATCCAGTGTCCACGAATATCGCAGTAAGCTGGTCCGGGACTGCCTTTGCCGCAAGGGCTGCAGCAACCATGGAATCCACACCTCCGGATACTGCAATTACCGCTTTTCTGTTTCCAACCTTGGATTCTATCTCTTCCACTGCTTCAGGAATGAAAGTTTCAGGATTGAATGCCATGGGAAGATTGTAGAGGGCACCTCTTTTAAACAAAACCCGCTTAAGGGATAACATGCGCATCATAGCAGACTTGCATCTTCATTCGAAATACTCCCGCGCCACCAGTCCCCGCTCTGACTTGGCGGGACTTGCGGAGTGGGCACGCATAAAAGGCGTTGGCCTGCTTGGGACCGGAGACTTTACCCACCCTAAATGGCTCAAGGAACTTAAAAAATGCCTCAAGCCGGCAGAGGACGGCCTTTTCCAGCACCAGGGTATAAATTTTATGCTTACTTCAGAAGTAAGCAATATTTTTGAGGTAGAGGGAAAAACAAGAAAAATACATACCCTGCTTCTTGCACCCTCTTTTGAATTGGTTGAGCAGCTGAACGACCAGCTTTCCGGATACGGGGACCTTAAAGAGGACGGGAGGCCCACCCTGATGATGGATGTGGCAGAGCTTCTTGACACAACCGAATCGCTTTCCAGCGAAATCATGTTTATTCCGGCACATCTATGGACTCCGTGGTTTGGCCTTTTTGGCTCAAAAGGAGGGTTTGATTCACTTGAAGGGGCTTTCGGGAAAAAGGCTTCACACATAAAGGCAGTGGAAACAGGACTCAGCAGCGACCCTGAGATGAACTGGATGCTTTCCCCGCTTGATTCAGTTTCCCTTGTTTCCAACAGCGATGCCCACTCTCCCCAGAAAATTGCAAGGGAGGCGAACGTATTTGAGCTTCCTGAAGTAACATACCCGGCTGTAAGGGATGCGATTATTACCAGGAAGGGCTTCTCAAAAACCTATGAGTTTTACCCTGAAGAAGGAAAATACCACTGGGACGGCCACAGGAAATGCGGGGTATGGCTTGACCCGAAAAAAACCATGGGGCAGGGGAGGCGGTGTCCGAGGTGCGGGAAGCCGCTTACTTTGGGAGTTATGCACAGGGTGGTTGAACTTGCGGACCGTAAAATGGGATATGTGCCTGAAGGTGCTGTGCCCTATACGAGCCTGGTCCCGCTTTCCACAATAATATCAGTAGTGAGGGGCAGGGGTGAGCAGACAAAGACAGTTCAGGATGAATACTTCAAGCTAATCAATTATTTCGGGAGCGAGTTTGCTACACTTGAAGCATCACGGGAATCCCTGAACCTTGCCATGGACCGGGTTCTTGCCGAGGCTATCATGAATGCAAGGGAGGGCAAAGTATACTGGCGCCCGGGGTACGATGGAGTATTCGGGGAACTTTCTTTCAGCAAAATAGAGCAGCCCGCTTATTCAGTGGAAGGGCAGAAGAGCCTTACGGATTTTTAGTGCTCTTTTTAACTATTTTTGCTTAAGTCTACTTCAAGGTAATGTTTATGGAGCTTCACGAGAGAATTTTTGAGCTTGCACTTAACAGGTCAATCTTCATGCCCTCAAATGAGGTTTATGGCTCTGTTTCAGGCTTTTATGATTATGGCCCGATTGGATTCCAGATAAAAAGGAACCTTGAGGAACTCTGGAGAAGGAAATTCATAGTGGAGGAAGGGTTTCTTGAACTCCAGGGCACAGTAGTTACCCCGGAAATCGTACTGAAGGCGAGCGGCCACGTTGATGAATTCACCGACCCGGTGGTATCTTGCAACAAATGCGGAGTAAAGGTGAGAGCAGACCACCTGGTTGAAAAAGAGCTGAATGTGAAGTGGGACATGAAGCTGGAATCAATAGACAAGCTTGTCCGGGACAATAATCTCAAGTGCCCATCATGCGGGGGGGAGCTTTCAGATGTATATAATACCAACCTGATGTTTGAAACAGGAATCGGGGCAGATTATGCAAAGGCCTTTCTCCGCCCGGAAACTGCCCAGGGCATATTCACCTCCTTTCCCCGGGTATTCCGCAACCAGGGGGCAAAGCTCCCCCTTGCAGTAGGGCAGATAGGAAGGAGCTTCCGTAATGAGATTTCACCCAGGAAAGGGCTGGTGAGGATGAGGGAATTTACCCAGATGGAGCTGGAGTATTTCTTTAATCCTTCCAAACCAGAGTTTGAGGCCTTTGATGAAGCAAAAGAAAAGAAGCTCAGGATGGTTAAGAGGGGAGCAAAAGAGCCTGCCTGGATGACAGGGGAAGAGATTGTTGACCAGGGAATAGCCAACCAGATAATGACCTATTTCCTTCTCAAGGAATGGGAGTATTACGTAGATGCCGGGCTTAACCCGGAAAAAATGTGGTTCAGGCACCTTGAAGAAGACGAAACTCCGCACTATTCCAAGAGCAACGTGGACCTTGAAGTTGAGTCCTCCTATGGCGTAGTGGAGGTTGCAGGAAATGCCTACCGGACCGATTATGACCTTTCCCGCCACCAGGAGTTTTCAGGGAAGGACCTGCGAGTATTTGTGCAGGAGGAGGGAGATAAGCTGCTTCCCCATGTTGTTGAAGTATCCATGGGGACGGACAGGATGCTGTTCTGCCTCCTTGAGCATGCTTTCCGGGAAAAAAGCGAAGACAAGGACTGGGAATGGTTTGGTTTTCCCCCTGCAGTTGCCCCTTATGAAGTGGCAGTCTTCCCCCTGATGAAAAAGCCGGAGCTCAGGGAACCGGCAAAAGAAACTGCTTCTGATTTGAGGGAGGAGGGAATAAACACCCAGTTCTCTGCTGTTGGCTCAATAGGAAAGAGATATGCAAGGGCAGACGAAGCTGGCATACCTTACTGTGTTACTACTGATTATCAGACACTGGAAGACGGCACAGTCACAATAAGATTCAGAAACGACGGAAAACAGGAAAGGGTGAAAAAAGAGGAGCTTGCTTCCAGAATAAAAAGATATAAAAAAGAAGGAAAATTCAGCGCCTGATGTTCAGCAGACTCTCTACTTTGGGAAGATGCTCTTCCACTGGCTTGACCGCGACTTCAGTGTAATCGTCTTTCTTGCTTACTATGTAAACGCTTTCCAGGTCTACTCCCCTGTTTGCCATTTTCCGGGTAAGCTTTCCGAGTTCACCCGGCCGGTTGCTCATTTTTGTTACCAATACGTCTGAAACGACAATTCCCTTTACTCCGGGGGCCTTTTCCAGGGCCTTTCTCGCGCTTATCGCATCCCTTGTAAGTATGCGGAAAACTGCCCTGCCCCCCTGCTCATATGCAGCAATTGCCTCTATGTTTATTCCAACACCCCCGAGGGCTTCTGCCACATTTGCCAGAGTACCTATCCTGTTGTCCGTGATAATGCTCAATTCTTTCATATTATTTCCTCCCATATCTGAATTGTCCGAAACCCCTTTTAACTCTATCAGCTGCAGGTGAGGTCAGCATTTATTTCAGAAATCACAAACCTCATGGAATGGTTGCAAACATATTCTATGCATCCTGCAGTATCCTTTTCCCTGCAGGTTCCTTCTATGCACATGTAGCCCAGTTCCCCCTCCCCTTTGTAGGATGTGGCCATTGTGCCTGAGAGGTCCTTTGTTATGGTGATTTTTGCTTCAGGCGGGAATTTCAATATGGGCTCGTTGAAGCAGGCAGGGCAGCTCCCCTCAAGCCAGAATCCGGAAAAGGTTATGCTGTCATCCTCATCAACCTGCATTTTTTCTCCGGGATTCAGGACCTGAGACGTGTAGGGTTCTCCCTGGTAGCTGATGGGGGTTCCTGCAGAGTAAACATCTATCTTGACCTCGCTTCCTGGTCCTGCTGTGGGAACACATGCTTTTGTGCCTGCCGGGCCTCCGGTTTCTCCGCATCCTGCTATGGGTATGTGAAGGCACTCATAATCCGGCGCGCCTGAGCAGAGATCTGTTGTACAGGGGTCTCCGTCATCGCAGGGGGGACACCCCGTATTTATGCATACCCCGTCATGGCATTCGTAGGGGCATTCTTCTGTGTCATATTCCCATTCCCCATCCACACATACAAAATTAAAATACCGGGTTCTTTCGTCACAATAATTCTCCATTTCCGGGGGGCTGCACTGGTATGTTTCTTCATAATCCTCTGGTTCCTGCACCAGCTCCTCATATATGTAGCTTAGCTGATTGTATTGGTAGGGGGGCTCGCCCCTTGCCCCCTCTTCTTTTTCTGCCTGCATGCAACCCACCACCAACAGTGCGGCGAGGATTGCAATTGCCCCGAGAACAATAATCTGCTTGTGGCTGCCCATACCAATTACTCAAAAGTGAGATTTATAAATAAAGCGCTGGTTTGCTATTCAAGTGGTTGTATGGCAAAGATTAAAACAGGAATTTTTCTGGTGCTTCTTCTTCTGTCGTTTTCTTTTGCGAGGCCCACCCTGATTATAATAGATGCTTCAGGGAGCATGGAAGACACTATGGACAGCGGAATGACCAGGATTGAAGCAGCGAAGATTGCTGCAAAGGAACTTGTGGACGGAGCAACAGATGAAGTTGCCCTTATGGTGTATACTGATTGCGATTGGGACGGGAACCCAAATACAGGACCCATACATGTTGTTGTGGACTTTACCATGGACAAGCAGCTTCTCAAGCAGGAGATAGATGCAATAACCCCTGATGCAGGAACCCCCATTGCAAAATCAATTGAGGAAGGGGCATCGTATGTCGGCTCAACCGGCAGGAATGCGGGAATCGTGCTGCTTACCGATGGGGAGGAAACATGCGATTATCTCTATCCGGAGGAGCTTGCACAGGTTGCAGCGAACAATGGAGTGGAGATAATAAATATAGTAGGGTTCCAGCTCTATGATGATTATGTAAAGCAGGACATGGAAGCTGTTGCAGTTGCGGGTGGAGGCTCATATTATGATGCACAGGACCTTGCTACCCTGAAAACCTCAATGAAGCAGGCATATTCCTCTGCAAGCGGAAGCTCATCTTCCTGTTGTGGAGGGCCGGTTTTTGCGCTTGCGGCGGCCGGGGCAATTGCGCTTTCAAGAAGGCATTAGCCCTCTCTTATTTCTCTTTATATTTTTATACAAAATTTGTGAAAAATGAAAACGCCGGGGGTGGGATTTGAACCCACGAATCCTTGCGGAAAACAGATTAGCAGTCTGCCGCCCTACCGGACTAGGCGACCCCAGCAAACGAGTATCTATTTACTATTGCAAAAACTAATTAAAGCTTCTTAAAACATCCCAAAAATGTTCCAAGCAGGATGAAAGCAGGAAGGCATACTTCTTCCAGCTTTTCTGTGCTGAAAATATCGTCATCTGGTTCAGGGGGAGGCCCATTCGAATAAGTACAGGTATGGGATACACATCTTTCGTAAGACAGGTAACCGCCCGCACACAACTCTATGTTTGTTGAGTGGTGGTGCTGGTCAAGCGGGAGAGGATAGGATATAGTGATTATTCCTTCTTCTCCGGGATTTATGTTTTTGGAATATTTGTTTCCAATCCGGAAATTGCTGGGCACTCCGCCATCATTTACAAAATGCACATCATAGAAAACCTGGTCCAGCTGCCGGCGGCCCTCACAGGAAACGACTCTGGGCTCAGGCGTGTCCTGCTGGCCTGCAACCATGGAAAAGGAAAGCGAAACCAAAAGCAAGGCAAAAAGAACTGTCTTCATTTTATCACGGTTCATGTTTTTTAGTAAATTTTTCACTATAGCTTAAAACGACCATAGAAATTGGCATGGACTTGGGGGGAGTCGCACCCCCGGCCTATCCGATGCGAACGGATCGCTCTGCTACTGAGCTACAAGCCCGTAAAAATCGGATAATGTTACTTAATTACAACAAGGGGGATAACATCTTTTTCCAATTCTGCCTGGGCCACTGCTATAAAACTCATTTCAGCAATGCCCTTTACCAGAGGAGGAGCACCAAGCGAAAGCTGGAGTGCTCTTGCACCAATTATTCTTGCGAGTTCAAATTTGTTGAGATTTTCCAAGGAATCAACCCTTCTTTTTCTTTTTTCCCCGCATCAGCTTTCCGATTTCCTCCTTGAGCTTTGGCTTTTCAGCCTTTTCTGCGGGCTTATCTTTAAGCTCCATAACCTTTTTTAACTCTAACAGCTGGACGAGAATCTGCTTCAGGTAGAATATTTCATCCTTTTTCTCCCCCTCTTCTGTTTCCCCATCATCCTTTTTCTCTGCCTCCTTGTGCTTGCTTAACTCAACCAGCTCCATAGTGTGCTGTATAAAGCTGTGGTAATCTCCTATGCCGTCTATAATTCCTTCAGATTCCCATGGGTTTGTTCCGGCGGTTTCTATCTTTATGGTCGCTATTCCAAGAGCCCTCTGGAGCACATTTCGGTTTATATTTATGTTCTGTATCTGGGTATAGGGAATCACAGTGCGCTCCTTATTGAGCACTCCCTTCCTTATGACAATCCTTTTCTTCCTGAACTGGTAAGTGTAATTATGGTAATTGAGCTCTATCCATACCATATAAGGGAGCAGGAGTATTATAACCAGAGTAAAGAAGAACAGGGGAAACATTTCTTTGCTTATGCCGAGCAGGGAATCCATGGTAAAGCCAGCAACCACCATTAGGATTATCCAGACTACCAGACCCGCAGCAATCATCCCTATGGACCAGTAGATTCTGACTCCCGGGTCCAGATGATATAAAGGCTCGCCTTTCAGCAATTCTTCTATGTTCTCGGATTCTTTTTCCGAAAGTGTCCTCCGTTTCCCTTCTGTGCTTATACCATCTTCCATCATGGGGTCATAGGGATTTGAACCCCAACATGCAGGTTTCTTCTCTTGGGGCTTAGCCCCTCTGGAGCCTGCCGCGCTACCAGGTTACGCCATGACCCCTCCATCCATTTTTCTATTATGTTGTTACAAGTATTTAAAAATTCGTGCTTGAATGCTATTCCTCTTTTTCCTTTACCATTTCAATTATTTTTTCCATCACACTGTCCACGAACCCTCCCCTTATTCTTATTGAAGCGGCTCTTGCATGTCCTCCCCCTCCAAGGACAAAATCCCCCATCTCTTCTTTCAAACTTTCTATCATCCCGTCAGCCACCACCCCTCTGCTGACTGCCCCATCATTTATTCTGAAAGAAAGGCCCCTGTTCCAGAATCCCAGCACAACCGCGGGCCGTTTCCCCACCAGCTCAAAACAGCGGGTAGTTATTTTTCCTTTTCCTGGAAATTCTCTGCTCTTGACCCTTTCTGTATCAACTGTATAGACGCATACCGGGCCGTCCAGCCTTTTTTTCATGCCTGCTTTCACATCTTCTGTAATCTTTTCAAGGGCTTCCTTTGCCTGGATGAGAACAGACGAATACAGGTCCGGGTTTTCCAGTGCATTTCTGTAGAACTCCAGCTTGTTTTTGAAACCGGCGTAAGTTGCCATGTAGTCCATTACCAGGGCCCTTTCCACATCTTTTTCGCTTATTTCTATGATGGTGCTCTTATCCCCTGCACATGCGACCGGGGCAAGGGACTCTGCTTCGGGCTCGCCGCAGGCCCGGGCAATCTCCACCGCAAGGTATCCTGCTGTATATGATGAAGCGCTTTCTGAGTTGTTTATCACCCAAGGATTAAGGAAAATATCTGCATTATCTTCTGCCTTCCCTGTATCTGGATGGTGGTCTATTACCATCACTTCTGCACCACTGGCTTTCAACAGCTCGAGCCCTTCCCTGCTTTCTCCCCCACAGCCAAAATCCAGGAGTATCGCAAGGGGGTGTTCTTCCCCCTGGAGGGTATTTATATCCCGCATTGCATCAAATACTGAATATGTGGCAGAGTTCTGCTGGGATGTGTAAGCATCTATTACTTTTGTGAGGGCCAGCGCCCCGGATATTCCGTCTGCATCATTATGGAACCTCAGCAGGCAGAACCTTCTGGTTTTTTTTGCTGTCAGGAGCTTCCTTGCGCATGCATGTATCCCATCCCTGAGCTTTTCCATTGTTTCCCCGGAAGCAAGAAAAGGCACATCCTTTGTTTTCACACCGTTTTCAATTTTCTGCAGTATTCTTGAGTAAAGCCCATCGGCCTTCTGGAGGGAAGCCACATTTATCTTAAGGAATCCCCGGTCTTTGTATATTCTACCGGAAACTTTCAGACCCTGCCCCACAGGGAAGTAGGAACCGCTTTCAAACTCCAGTTCGCCTTCTCCATCTGTTATTTTGTAAATGGAACGCCCTCCTGACCTTATTTTTCTGGAAATTATGCATTCTGCGTCTGTTAATATGTCCCCTTCGCTGGCTTTTTTGAAACTCATGATGGTATTTAGCTGGTATTATGCTTAAAAACTCCTTCTTCCATTTTTTGTGCATGTACCGCTATCTTGAGCACACTGCAGACGAGCTTCTTGAAGTGCAGGCACCCACGCTCAGCGATGCGCTCCATGATGCAGTAATGGGGTCTTTTGAGCTTATTGGAAAAGGGGAAAACGAGGAAACGGATTTTGAAGTGGAGGTGCATTCCCCCACGCTTAAGGATTTGGTTGTGGATTTGCTGCAGCAGGTTGTTGCCCAGTGCGAGATAAGGGAGATTTCTCCTGTTGGCGTTGAGGTGATGGAAGTAAATGAGGGGGAGCCTATGGCCAGGATAATAGTGCGGGGGGAGCATGCAGTTCCTCCGAATGAAATAAAGGCCGTAACTTACCACCGCCTCAAGGTAGAGAAAAAAAACGGGGACTGGCACCTCACTATCCTATTTGATGTGTAATGCTATTTTTTCACGCCCAATATCTCCTTTGAGCGGTACATTATTTTCCTTGCATCTGTAACCAGCACTTCCCTTTCCCGCATCAGCACTTTCCCGTTGCAGATCACGGAGTTAACTGTATAGGGGGAGGCGGAGTAGACAATCTGGCTGATTACCTCATTTAATGGAGAGAATGCGAGATGGGTTGTGGATAAAAGTATCACATCTGCTTTTTTGCCTACTTTAATTTCTCCAGTGTCTTTGAGCCCCAGAGCCTTTGCACCGTTCTTTGTTGCCATATAGAATGCCCGCAGATGGTCCATTGCATGGGGGTCGTGCCTCTCTTCTTTTTGCATCAGGCAGGCAAGCCTTGCCTGCTCGAACATACTGAAATTATAATATGCTGCGACATCAGTCCCAAGGCAGACATTGACCCCTTTCTTTAGCATATATGGAGTATCAGCTGCCCCGCTTGCGAGAAGCATATTCGAACCCGGGCAGTGTGCAACTGAGACCTTCTTTTTTGCCATCAGATCGGTATCTTTTTTGGAAGTCCAGACACAGTGGGTGAGCAGGGTGCGCTCGTTCAGGAGCCCGAGCTTGTCCAGGTGCCGGATGCTGCTTTTTCCATATTCTTTTCTTTCCCATTTCACTTCATTCATGTTCTCTTCGGTGTGAGTGCGGAAGAGCACGTTGTATTTATCGCAGATTTTTTTGCAGCCCCGGAGCAGGTCATCGGTTGCAGTTATGCAGAACCTGGGGGTGACTGCATAACTGAGCAACCCTTTTTTCTGCCCATGCCATTTTTTTAATAGGGATTTGGTTTCCTTCAGGCAGGTATCGGTATCCTGCTGGAGTTCAGGGGGGGACTTGCGGTCCATAAGGGTTTTTCCTATAACAGCACGCATACCGAATTTCCTTGCTGCCTTGAAAGCCTCATCCACGTGATGCACAGAAGCATAATCGGAAAAACAGGTTACTCCGCAGTGAAGCATATGGAGGTATGCGGCTTCTGCACATGCCTCTGCCTTTTCTTTTGTGAGTTCTCCCTCCCATTTCCAGATGTATTTTTTGAGCCACTCCAACAGGCTCTCGTCTGCTGTGAGGCCTTTGGTTGCAATCTGGAAAGAATGCATGTGCGCATCCACAAACCCTGGGCAGACAATGCGGGAATATTTTCCTATGGAATCCTCAAAATTATACTTTTTGCGCATCTCTTCCTTTGGGCCCATGTCTTTGATTATACCTTTTTCAATTGCAAGTGAGTAGTTTTCCTTTATCCCTTCTGAAGTGATAACCCAGCCGCCCCATACCTCGTACATAAAAGTGCACTCGGGGGGAATAAATTAATCCTTTTGCCTTTCGTACCGGACCTTTCTTCCCTCAACCACATATCTTCCCTTTGAGAAATTGGCAACAACACTGCGCATGGTCTGATGCTCAAAAGGAAGAATTTTCGCTGCAACCTCTTCAGGAGTTTTGCAGTCATCTATGCGCACGCAGGTCTGCTCTATGATTGGGCCGGTGTCCACTCCTCCATCTACAAAATGCACAGTGCACCCGGAAACCTTTACTCCGTATTCAAATGCGTCCTTTGCGCCAGTTGTTCCTGGGAATGAAGGGAGGAGCGCGGGGTGGATATTGATCATCTTGTTCTCATATGGACCGAGGAGTTCGGAGCTGATGATGCGCATATACCCTGCAAGCACTACCAGGTCCACCTGCTTTTCATCCAGGATTCTGCGGATTTCCCTGTCCATGTGCTCACGCGATTCAAAATTCTTCCTGAGCACTACTTCTGAAGGAATCCCGTTTTGTTCTGCGCGCTCTATTGCCCCAGCATCTGCCTTATCCGTAACCAGAATTACGATTTCCCCTTCTATATTACCTTCCTTTATTCCATCAATAATGCTCTGGAAATTGGAACCGCGGCCCGAAGCAAGAACACCTATGCGTATCATAACCTTAGTTAGGTAACAAGGGAATTAAACACTTTAGATGTTGTAACCATGGTTACATACATCATTCCAGGATCGAAGACAGCAATTCATAAGTGCGGGAGGTATCCCGCTCTTTTATTGCCAGTATTGTGTCAGTATAACATGAAATAAACTCCACCACATTTATTCCTTCATGAGCAAGCGCATTCAGTATAAACGCAATTACGCCCGGAGTCTCCTCAATCTCCTCCTTGCTCCTGATTGTTACAAGATTGAGTTTCTCTGTAAGCAGTTTGATTCCCCGCTCCTTGCGCACTTTCTTCAGCTCGCCTTCCTCTATAATATACGTAATGTACTTCCCGCTCTTTGCATGGGTAATCGCCTTAAGGTCCAGTTCCTTCCTGGAAACAACCGCAGCTACCTTAGTCTGAATTGAGATTGAGCTTCCCCTCAGCACATCCAGTATTTTTTCTTTTCCCCCAATCTCTTTTTCCGCGAGCTTTCTGGAGGTGCGGATTAATGCAACCTTCACCGCATCAAACTTCTCTTCAGGCAAGCCCAGTTCTTCAATGATTATGCGCGCAAGCGCACTATGGTTTATTATTCCATATTTCAGCCCCTCCCGGAGTGACGGCCGCCCCTTTACATAGAGCCATACAAGTTCGCTCAGCTTTTCCATAAGTTATATTTGGAACAAATAGATTATATTTGTAACGTTTAGAGCAGAGAGTTTAAATATATGATTCCTTCCCAAGAACCCTGTGGTTCCTATGAGTCAGAATAAGAAAGTTGTATTGGCCTATTCGGGAGGGCTGGACACCTCCTGCATCCTGAAATGGCTTATGGATGAAGGGTACGAGGTAATTGCCTACATTGCGGATGTAGGGCAAGAGGAAGACTTTGATGCTGCAAAGGAAAAGGCGCTAAAGATTGGCGCGTCCAAGGTCTACATCGAAGATATGAAAGAGGAATTCGTAACCCATTATATTTTCCAGGCTCTTAAGGGGAACGCGGTATACGAGGGCAACTACCTCCTTGGCACTGCCCTTGCCCGCCCCCTTATTGCAAAAAAGCAGGTGGAGATTGCGCAGAAAGAAGGCGCAAAATACGTTTCCCACGGAGCAACAGGAAAGGGGAATGACCAGGTTCGCTTTGAGTTTACCTATTTTGCCCTGAATCCCTCTCTGGAGGTTGTTGCGCCCTGGAAAACAAAGTCTTTCCTGGACAGGTTCAAGGGAAGAAAAGACCTTCTTGAATACGCAAAGGAAAAACAAATCCCCGTAACCGCAACTCATGCGAAGAGCTACAGCGAGGATGACAACCTGATGCACATCAGCCACGAATCAGGTATGCTTGAAGACCCTGCAGCTTCCTGCCCTGAGAATGTTTACAGCAAGGTGAAACTTCCCAAGGATGCACCGGACAAGGAAACCAGGATTAAAATCCACTTCAAGGACGGGCTTCCGGTCAAGGTGGAAAACTTAGAAGAAGGAGTTGTTGTGGAAAAACCCCTGGAGCTTTTCCAGTACCTGAACAAGCTTGGTGCGGAGAACGGAATCGGGATGCTGGATATTGTGGAGAACAGGTACGTTGGGATAAAGTCCCGCGGGATTTACGAAACCCCCGGGGCAACTATTCTCTGGGCCGCGCATCGGGATATAGAAGGAATTGCAATGGACAAGGAGGTGATGCACCTGCGTGATTCCCTGGTCCCGAAGTTTGCTGAACTAATCTACAATGGTTATTGGTTTTCCCCGGAAATGGACTTCCTGATGTCTGCATTCAACCAATCCCAGGAGCTTATAGATGGCTGGGTTGAGCTTGTGCTCTATAAGGGAAACGTAATGCCTGTTGCACGTGAATCCCCGACTTCACTATACGATAAGGAGCTTTCCAGCATGGATATTGAAGGGGGCTTTGACCAGAAGGACTCCGCAGGATTCATCAAGATAAACGGGCTCCGCCTCAAGGCGCACAAGGCACTGATAGACAAGAGCGGCCTTGGAAAATATGTGGTGTCTGAAGATGGGTAAGCTCTGGAAAAAAGGCTATGAGCTGGATGCAGAGGTTGAGGAATACACAGTAGGGGAGGATTACCTGCTGGACAAGGAACTCCTGCCTCATGATGTGCAGGCATCCATTGCACATGCGGAGATGCTTTCGGAATGCGGTTATTTCACTAAGGAAGAAGCGGAATCCATAGTTTCTGAACTCAAAAACCTTGAAAGCCTGGAAATAACGAAAGAAGATGAGGATTCACATACTGCAATTGAGAATTACCTGGTGGAAAAGCTCGGGGAAACCGGGAAGAAAATCCACACTGCACGCTCAAGAAATGACCAGTGCCTTGTTGCGATGCGCCTTTATCTCAAGGACCACCTGCATAAGCTGGAAACCGAAATAACTGCGCTGATTACAGAGCTGGAAAAGAAAAAAGATGTTCCAATGCCTGGCTATACGCATACAAGAAAAGCAATGCCCAGCTCGTCTGGAATGCTGTTTTCTGCGTATGTGGATATGCTTGAGGATGATTTGGCTTTGCTCCGTTACGTGAAGAAAATTTTGGATAAAAACCCGCTTGGCTCTGCTGCAGGCTACGGAGTCCCGCTCAAAATAGACAAGGAATCCACAACCAAGAAACTGGGCTTTGCAAAAACCCAGGAGAACCCAATCCATTGCGCGAATAGCCGCGGCAAATACGAACTCCTGGCAGTGAATGTGCTTGGTTCCGTGATGCTGGACCTGAACAAGATGGCCAGCGACTTAATCCTGTTTTCCACACCAGAATTTGGATTTTTCAAGCTTCCAAAGGAGCTTTGCACCGGGAGTTCTATTATGCCCCAGAAAGTTAATCCTGATTCATTGGAATTAATCCGTGCAAACTACCATGTTGTTTCCGGATACGAAGCAATGATTAAGGGAATCTGCTCAAACCTGATTAGCGGTTATCACCGTGATTTCCAGCTTACAAAGGGGCCTGCGCTCAAATCCATGAAAATAACCCTGAGCTCTCTAAAGGTAATGCAGAAGATAATTGCTGGCCTGGAGTTGGATGAGGGAAAAATGAAAGCAGCTATGAGCAGGGAGCTTTATGCAACAGAAGAGGCGTACAAAATAGTAGAACAAGGTACGCCCTTCCGTGATGCATACAAGGAAGTAGGCAAGCGTTTTATGTAACCATGGTTACACTAAAGATATTTCATATTCAAGAAAACAGGGCAGTGATTCTATTAACTAGGGCACTATGAAACTCAGGAGTAACTTTCCCGATTTTCTTCCCAAACCGCTCTTTATCAACTCTGGTAACCGAATCAAAGCGCACTCCGCTGCCAGGGTAAAGCTGGCCGGAAGCCAAATCTGCTTTTTTGATTTCCAGAAAGCAGTCATGGGAAGAATTGGTTGTGACAGAACAAATAATCAGGTCCGGGTGGGATTTGTTGTATGAATTGTTGGAGATGATAATGGCGGGGCGCACTTTGCTTTCTGATGTTTCAATAAAGTCAACCCTCACCAGGCATAAATCCCCTTTTCTCATTTCTTTTCCCTTAGGTGGAATTTTGATGCTTTCTCATCTTCTGGATTGTCCCACACCTTTTTCATAGCTTCTTTTGAAAGTGCCATGTACGCGGATTCATCCGATAGACTAAGGTCTTCGTCGAGCTTGAGCAGGGCCATCCTTATCACTTCTGATTTTGAAGTTGCATATCCCTTTTCTATTGCGTTTTCTACTATTGTTTCCATAACTCCCCTCAAGTGCATATGTATATTCAATGTATCACCAATGTATATTGGATGTACATAAATTTATATTAGTAACTTATCTGCTGAGCTTTAAAAATAGTTTTAAGGTAGGTTTCCACTGAAGTATATGTAACCATGGTTACATACGAACTACGCCGTGCTCAGTCACTATAATATTTACGGCCACGTCATGAGGCTCCTCAGGAATTTTATCTACTAATTGAAAACCAAAGCAAACCCCAACATTTACGCATTTTTTGTTTTTCAAAAAGTAGTCATAGCATCCCCTTCCCATACCAATCCTGTGGCC
>JBKHJL010000019.1:0-21011 GCA_046538155.1 Candidatus Micrarchaeia archaeon | reverse complement strand
ATGGCCACCTTTTCTCCTTAGAACTATCTCATCGCTAACTTTTTAATCTTCACCCGACATTTTCAAAGCATGCCTATTGAAATAAATCACTCCAGATGCATCCAGTGCATCGGATGCGCATCAGTGTGCCCAACAGGGGCAATTGAATTAGATGGCCTCAGGATGGTTTTCCACCCAGAGAAGTGCATTTCCTGCGGCGCATGCGCAAGGGCCTGCCCTGCAAACGCAATCAGGTTCATCCCCAAGGAAAAGGCACAGCAGGAGGAAAAGAAAGAAGGGCAGAAGTGATTTCCATGGATTATGACCACGATGTAATCATTGTAGGCGCAGGCCCAACCGGAGCAACGATCTCCCGCATTCTTGCCCAAGAGGGCCTGGATGTGATGGTTTTTGACAAGCGCAAGGAGCTTGGGGAACCGGTGCGCTGTGGCGAAGGCCTTGGGGCCCGAGAGGTTGTTGCCCAGGGCATAGATATCCCTAAGCAGTGCATCTCCACAGATATCCATGGCGCAAAGGTTGTTGCACCAGATGGCTCCGAAATTGTCTGGAAAGACAAGGAAACCACCGGTTGGGTGCTTGAAAGAAAAATGTTTGATAAGTGGCTTATGGAGCAGGCAGTCCATAAAGGTGCCCGTGTCCAGTCTTATACCCGCGTTTTTGACCTAGTAAAAAAAGAAGGGAAAACCTCCGGTGTAAAGGTAACCCATGGTGACCGTGACCCCTACGAAGTAACCGCCCCCCTGGTAATTTCTGCAGAGGGGATGGAGGCTTCCCTTGCAAGGAAAGCAGGCTTCCGCGCTCTTTCCACCCTCTATGATGTTGATACCTGTTACCAGTATGAAATGCAGGAATATGACCACGAAAATCTCATAGAGTTATATTTTGGAAACGCGGTTTCGCCCCGCGGCTACGTATGGATTTTTCCCAAGGCAGACAAGAAAGCTAATGTAGGAATAGGAATAGGCGCCCACCTGGAAACCGGTGAAAAAGAGGGAGGAATAAGGGGCGCCACACCCAAGGACTACCTTGACCGGTTTATAGAAAACCACAATCAGCTCAAAAATGCCTCCACCCTTGAGGATTTCGGGGGGGTAATCTCAGTAGGTGCGCCTATTGACTTGTTTGTAAAAGACAATTTCATGGTGGTAGGAACAGGAGCCCGCCAGGTCGACCCTATCCATGGGGGAGGAATCGCCCTCGCAATGGAATCCGGGGTAATGGCTGCAAACACTATTCTCAAGGCCCACAAAGCCAGGGATTACTCCGAAGCCAGACTGAAGGAATACGAAACCATATGGAGGGAAGGTCCCGGAAAAAAAGTTGCCAAGCGCCTTCTTTTGCGCAAGGTAATGGAATCTGCCTCAGACGATGATTTTAACTACATTTTCAAGACAATAACCGACAAGGATCTCAATGATGTGATGGCAGGGAAATTTGCAGGCCCGGTTGCAAAAGTGGTTGCAGGAAGACCCCAGCTCATGACTTTGTTAAAGGCTCTTGTAAGTTGAGCTGTTCCGATATAATCCCTGCCTCCCTCTTTTCAAGTTCTCTGTTTAGCTTAAGCAATTCCCTGGAGTTGTATTCAATAGCGTCCACAATTTTTTCTGCAGATGCCGAAACTTCTTCTCCCATCTTGCAGGCGAATTCAATAGTTCTGACCATTTTTTTATGTTCCATGTAACTTCTTGCCCCAAAAATTAATGCAGCGGTCCCTGCAAACCCTGCAACAAAACCCGGATGCACATTAATTATGGCTGATGAGATGCCGGCAATAGCTGCCCCGGCTATGCCCCCATAAGCAGCACCCCTCAGCAAATCCCTGGTCCCGGGCCTCTCAAGCTTGTCTGCAAAGGAGGGGTCCGCAGACATTATATTTTCAAGACCTTCAAAATATTTTTTTCCTGACATGAGCATTGCCATTTTTTCCCGGGATTCCAGGAAAAGCGAGTTCCTGCAGAATACTGTTTCATAGTTTTTTCTGGTTGCCATATTTTTTTGGGAAGTGATAATCGGGGTATACCCCAGTATGTCAGGGGAAGTAACAACCTCCCTCCCTGTTCCTTTTTTCTGGTTGAGCAACTCAACTTCAAAGCAATTTTTCCCATTCCAGCTCAGTGCCAGATTTCCACTATGCCCCTTTAGTGATGCGTCTGCAGCCTCCATGTTCCTGAGCGTCATCAGCCAGACGGCCTGCTCTTTGTCAAGGTTGATTTCTTTATATCTGGCAATAGCACTAGTGATCTTCCTTTTTATATCCGAAATTCTGCTGCCCAGTGCTTTTTCTCCCCCTTTTTTTACAAAAAATTTCCCCATATTTTTTTAGTGTCTAAAAAAGTTTAAAAATGTATCAAACTCCTTGCCCCTCCCGCTTACCTATACATATTTATTCATTAGTACTATATAAACAACCATTAGTCAATGCTAAATGGTGTCCAACATGGGCAAAATAAAATGCGGTGTAGTTGGAGTAGGGAATTGCTTTGCAGGGCTCTACCAGGGTCTCCATTATTACGAGGACAATCCCAAAAAGGAGGTAATCGGCCTGATGCACCAGGATATGGCCGGCTACCGCACCCAGGACATTGAATTTGTTTCAGCTTTTGATGTAGCTTCCAACAAGGTAGGAAGAACCCTTGATGAAGCCACTTATGCTGCTCCCAACATGGTGAACTGGATTAAGCTCCCCAGGAGTGAGGTAATCGTACAGGAGTCCCCTGTCCTGGATGGCGTAGGCAAATATGTAAAGGACGTAATCAACCCGGTGCAGAAAAATTCCCCTGATGAGTTGAGGGAAAGGATAAAGGACCACATAAAAGAAACCGGAACGGAAATCATAGTGAGCTATCTCCCGGTGGGCAGCCAGAAGGCGGCAGAGTTCTGGGCAGAGGTCTGTCTGGAAACAGGAACCGCATTCGTAAATTGCATGCCCGTGTTCATTGCTTCAGACCCGGACTGGGAAAGCCGCTTCCGGGAAAAAGGAATCCCTGTAATAGGTGATGACATAAAAGGCCAGCTGGGCGCAACAATTGTCCACCGCGTCTTAACCCGCCTTACCCAGGACCGCGGTGCAGAGCTGGACAAGACCTACCAGCTCAATGTAGGGGGGAATACGGATTTCCAGAATATGCTTGAGCGTTCCCGCCTGGAATCCAAGAAGGTTTCCAAGACTGAATCAGTCCAGTCCCAGATGAAAAAGCGCATACCAGAAGACAATATCCACATAGGGCCCAGTGACCACATTCCATTCCTAAAAAATACAAAGCTCTGCTTTCTTTATATGGAAGGCCGACAGTGGGCGGACATCCCCTATAAAATAGACCTGAAACTGGATGTGGATGACAAAGCTAATTCTGCAGGAATTGTGGTGGATGCGGTGCGCGCAGCAAAAATTGCCCTGGACCGCAGTTGTGGGGGCGCAATAGAGTCCGCTTCAGCCTATCTGATGAAGCATCCGCCCGTCCAGATGAGCGATTCAGAGGCAAAGATGGCCCTGAATTACTTTATTATGGACAAAGAGCAGAAGACCGGAGTCAAAAATCAGTAAGTTTGGGCTGGAGGATGCGCTCCACTGTGCTCCACCGTTCCCGTATCTCCCCCTTCAGTTTTTTCCTTGTCTCCGGACTGCTCAATGCAGCAATAGTATTTTTATCAGAAGTATATCCACAGCCTATTTTTTCCCCAACCCTTTCTTCCAGTTCGTGCACTATCCTGTCCCGTGTAACTTTTGCTATTATTGATGCAGCCCCGACAATAGGGTATTTCAAATCCGCCTTATGCTCTGCAAAAATCCTTCTTTCCGCAAGTCCTGCCTTTCTCAGGAAATGCTCCACGTTCCTTTCCGGGAGGTCCAGGTAGAGTTTCCCTTCCAGCGGCCTGAGGAGGGCCCCCATTTCTTTTGCTTCGATCAGGTTGAGGGATTCTCTCCCCATTCTCTTGTTCAGCTCCGAAGCTGTAATAACCCTGGAAGTGCACCTGCACAGTTTCTTTATTTCAGGAAAAAGTTCTTCTCTCCTGGGGGCAGTGAGCTTTTTAGAATCAGTAACTCCCATTTCAGACAGTTCCCCCTGTTTTTCCTCCTCCACACTCGCTAAGGAAATGACAAGCGGACCAAGCACTGGCCCTCTTCCGCTTTCATCCACACCAGAGATGAGCATGAGCCCTACTCTGTATGGAAGCTTCTTTTTTCAACAATTACGAAGTCCCCTACTGC
This sequence comes from Candidatus Micrarchaeia archaeon, assembly GCA_046538155.1. Lineage (GTDB taxonomy): Archaea > Micrarchaeota > Micrarchaeia > Anstonellales > Bilamarchaeaceae > CAIKOA01. The sequence continues at coordinate 16,801 of JBKHJL010000019.1, read as the reverse complement.
GAGTACCGCATCATAGGGACACATAATCAGTCCATCCTCCTGCCTCATCTCTTCAGCAAGCGGATTATCCGGGTTGGGCTCAACAATAAGCTCCTCGATTTTTCCGGTTATCTCATTTATGTTTACATCAACGAGTCTTCCGAACTCCTCACCGTCGTTGGTGATGACCTTTTTTCCTGACAATTGCCTAGCGAGTGTGTATTTGCCCATTGGAACGCACCGAGAGTTTATTACTTAAAAAGTTTATAAACCCTACTCTTTTAAGTTAGTGGAGTGGTTGTCATGGTTGAGAAATTATTCAGGAAAGACCCGTATTTGGGTTCCTGCGAAGCTACGGTGGCATCTTTGGACGGGCAGGAAGTCACTCTCGACAAAACCGTATTTTTTGCTTTTTCCGGTGGTCAGCAGTCCGATTCCGGCACCATAGGCGGCTTCAAAGTGCTTGAAGCGCGTGCTCAAGGCCCGGAAATTTTCTACAGGCTTGAAGAAGGCGCCAACCTGAAGGCAGGGGACAGGGTCCAGGTCCAGATAGACATGGAAAAACGAAAGAAAATAATGCGCCTCCATTCCGTCGCCCACCTTGTTTACGGTGTGTTTTCCAAGCAACATGCCCCCAAAAAGCTTATAGGCTCAAACGTAACGGAGGTTAAGGCAAGGATGGATTTTGAGCACCCGGATTCTGTTTCCGAACTCCTTCCTCCGGTTGAGGAAGCAGTCAACAGGCTTATTGAGGAAAACCACCCTGCAAGAACCTACCCTGACCCTGAAAATCCCCAAAAATGGTGGTGGGAGTGCATGGACCTCAAATATCCATGTGGCGGAACCCATGTGAAGTCCCTGGGAGAAATAGGAAAAATAAAACTCAAGCGAAAGAACATTGGTTCAGGAAAGGAGAGAATTGAGATAACCCTGGCTTAAAAATTTGTAAAAAATTTCAAGGTTGCATCCATTCTATCTCGTAATACTCGTATTTGCTCCCAGGCAGTTCAATCCTTTTAATCAGATAATATGTTACAGAGCTTTCCCTGTCCGCAATTGCAACAAGCAGGTCCAATCCCCTCTCTGAGCAGGTTTTGATTGAAGCAGCAAGCTCTTCTCCACCAAGATACTCATCCTCGGAAAGTGAAAGCATCAGGAAGGAGGGATTCCCTGTTTTTGGGGATTCCACATCCTGCCCTTTCCTGTGGTAGAGGGCAAAGTCCACATGCCCTCTTTCTATTTTCCCCCTTCCGGGTATTGCAAGTATGAATGTTTTCTTCACTGAGTGGGCAACTCTTATTGCACGCGCCCATTCCGAAATAAGCAGTGAGCTTTTCCGCGGAAATACATGCAGCACGTGCTTTGAGTGTGTCCATTCGCGCCCCTTTCCCGGGCTTGCACCGGGCAGGTAAATCCTGAAATGTGTACCAAATTTAAATCCTGTTTTCACAATGTAGCCCGCGTCCCTCCATTCCCGGTAAACATTGTTCAGGTCTTCAAAATACTCAATTCTCCTGCAGGCCACCTCCTTTATCTCATCTGCATTGCAGTTTTCCAGAATGAGTTTTTTCTTTTCCATCAGCAGGAGGGTTTCAAATACGTCCAGTTTTGAGATGCTTCCTCTGTGTGCAGCCTTGTAGGTCCCCATCTGCCCCAGCCAGTATTCCCGGTAGAGTTTTTCTCCTGCCTCTTGGTCATCAAGGGTACAGACAAGGTCGTCAAGAAAAAACATCCCCCTGGTCTTTTCCATTTTCAGCTCTATCGCCTCCCTTCTGTATCTTTGTAAGGAAGTTTTTCTTTTGTTTCCTTTCTCCCCGCTTTCCGATTTTATGAACAGCCCTCTGTCCCTCCAGTCTTTGTAAGTTAAGTAACGCGCAAGGAGCTTTTTCCCGGAAAATTTCCCTGCCAGTTCATTGAAGCCCAACACTTTCCCCCTGGAATCAGTGCATTCTGCTCCCCTCACATCAATCAGGTAAAGGGCCTCCTCCGGCTCAAGCACTATTCCCTCCTTTCTTTTTTCCCCATATTGCCCTTTTACGAGTGCCGTAATTGTTTGTGCATCTCCTGCAACAACCTGTTTTCCGTCCCAAGAAAGTTCCATACCTGTTGTTTACCTGCAAGAGTTTAAATTATTCCCGCCCAAATACCTCCATGGAATCAGAGCGTGCCCCCGACGTGCAGTTCGTGCTTGAGGAATTACTGGAGCAGCTCCAGCTTGAGCATGTGATAAATTCCAGAATTATCTGCATGAGGAGCCGGGGTGCAAAGGTAAATGCGTATGCCCGCATATGGTCGCTCCCTGCGATATGGAGGAATGCCCTGGAAATCAACCCTTTTTACATAATAGAAGTGGTAAGCGAGGAGTATGACCATCTTCCCGAGGAGGAAAAAAAGAAAATCCTTATCCACGAGCTCCTTCACATCCCGAAAAAATTCACAGGAGGTCTGGTCCCTCACAAAAACCGGGGAAGAAAAATAGACGACCGTTTTGTTGATGAGCTTTATTTCCGCTATATTTCTAAAAAAAAGAAGTGAGCCGCATTTATTCAAGTCCTGCCCGGTAAGCTTTTACAAAATGTATTTCTCCTTCTGGGTCTACAAATGCATAAAACAGGGCCTTCCTCATTTTCCCTGCAGCCCGCAAATCTTCGAGCAGGGAAGGTTTTTTATCTGTCCTGTGCACTCTGAGCAGGAATTCTGTTCGGTCCTGCCCAATCCTTATTCCCTTTTTGTAAATCCTCAGGTATTCCCCTGGCCCGAACCTCACGATTCTGCCCGATTCCCTGAGCTTCTTCAAAACAAGGAATTTTTCCTTTGCCAGGGTATCCCTCTCCATGGCAATCTCAATAATCTCCCTGCTGGTTTTTCCGCTTTCTATTTTCCCTTTTTCCTGGAAATAGGCAGCTTCAATAAGGGGCATTTCCAGCACCCCCCTCTCTTCTTTCCCTGCACCAAGCAGCCCCAGTTTTTCAACCATTTCTGGATTGTTTTCCATGTACCTGCCCTGTTCTATCCTCCCCATTATTCATCCCTCTTTCTTTTGATATAACCGGATATGCACCCAGACATCTTTTCCAGGTATTTATTGGGTATGCTGCTCATGACAATTTCTGTTTTTGTTGTGCCTGCAGTATCCACCTTCAGTGTCCCAAGCATGAAAAGCCGGTCAAGCAGGTCGTGGTCCATGTTTATGTGGGTTATTCTTTCATAGGGCACATAAACAGTTTTCTTGTTGAAGAGCCCTTTGTGCAGGGTAATTCCCTCATCGTCTATGTCTATGTACTGGATTTTTGCTTTAATGAATGAGATTATCCCGAAAATCCCCGCAAGCACCCATACAAGGAACAGGAGCACCTGAAGCGGAAGTTCCATCCAGTTGTTCAGGCTGAAAAGGAGAAAACTGAGCACTACTGCGGCAATAAAAGCTGAGAAGTATTCTCTTCTTCCGGAACGCCGCACGACGAATTCAGTTTCAACCATATGCAGAAACAGTTATAAACAAACAAATAAAAAACAATTGCAGGTGCACGCAAAATGATAGTTTATACAGATGGAGCATGTTCAGGCAATCCCGGTCCTATGGGGATAGGTGCGGTTATTTACAAGGGAGGCGAAATTCTCATGGAGGTAAGCGAGAACCACGGGGAGGGGACTAATAATGTTGCAGAGTATCTTGCAGTCAGGAGGGGCCTTGAGGAAGCAGTTACTCTTGGCGCGGAGGCAGTGGAGATTCGCACGGACAGCCGCCTGGTAGTGCGGCAGCTCAGCGGAAAGTTCCGCATTAAAAAGCCCCACCTCCGGGAGCTCAAAGCAGAGATAGAGGAGCTTTCCGAGGGATTGGATGTAAGGTACACCTGGATTGAGAGGGACAAGAACAAACTTGCAGACAAGCTTGCAAAAGATGCAATAGGGTGAAATGGTGAGAAGAGATCCCGGCACTTTTTTCACTTTTGAGGCTTCCAAGTCCCTTCCTTTCCACCGCTGGTTTTACTACAAGGAGGCCTTTTCCCCTCCGGTTGTTGATTATTTCCTTGAATATTTTTCTTCCTCCGGTCCTGTGTTTGACCCGTTTTCCGGAATAGGGACAACTCCGCTTTCCTGCAAAGCCTTAGGAGTAAAAAGCACTGCAATAGACATCTCCCCACTTGCTGTTTTTGTTTCCCGCACCAAGTGCGCAGAGTATTCAGAAGAGGATGCGGAAGAAGCAGCCAGGGAACTCAAATCACTGTTCAAGGAAAGAGAGGAGCCTTCTTTCAAATGGGATTTCGAGCTGTTCTCTCCCCGCAAGTTCTTCTCAAAGCGCAATTACAACGATATCTGCTTCATCCGGGAAAGGATAGAAAACCTGGAAAACGAAAAGGTGGGCTCCCTGTTTCTTCTCGCTCTTTTGTCCATTCTTCCCCAGGCCGGATTTTTCATAAAGGATGGTGGGGTCCTGCGCCCTGAAAAATCTAAAAGCGCCATTCCCGCAAAGAATGCTTTCAAGAAAAAAGTAAAGCAGATGCTGAGCGATATAGAGACCAGCCCCATCTCCGGCCCGGAGCCGGAAACTCTTCTTGCAGATGCCTGCAGCTTTTCTCCACCTCTCCACGATGTATTCATCACTTCTCCCCCATACCTCAACAATATAGATTACTCAAAAGTTTATGGCCTGGAGCTTTCCCTGCTCTCCATGGAAAAGAATGCTTCTCTCAGAATGCGCAGGGAAGCCCTGCGCTCTTTTATCACAAGGGATACAGGAAAATCCGAACCTCCTGAAGAAGCAGGGGAAATTGCGCACAGAATCCCGGTTGTAGGAGAGTATTTCTCAGACATGGAAAAAGTCCTCTTCAACTTATGCAAAAGCACAGAGAGGGGTGGTGCCCTGGTCGTGGGTAATTCGGTTCTCCAGGGCGAGCATATAGAAGTTGATAGGATACTGGGTGAAATCGGAAAAAGAATAGGTTTTGAATATGAAATCCCCCTCTGGGTGGAAAGGACTGCGGATGTAAAGCCATCAAAACTAAAAGTCAGGGAAAGCGCAGTGGTATTCAGGAAATAGCTACCTTTTTCTCCTGTTTTTTCTTTCCGCTGTTTTAAGGTGCTTGATTCTTTTCCTCAGCATATCAAGGGCTTTGGGGGTGGTGATTTTTCCGATAAGAGCGGTGCATGTGGGCCGGTTGATTCCGGTGCTTTCTTTTCCCCCCAGCTCCACAGACAGGTGAGAGGGGGCTTGGTCAAATATTGCAAGCGGGGTTCCATTCTTGTCTTTTGCTGTCGCGTATTCTTCAAATCCAATAAAATGAGAATCGCCGTTTTTTTTGTATTCCAGGAGAGCAATAACTCCTGCAACACATTCGCCAGGCCTGGTTATCACTGCCTGTTTTTTTGGCATAGCCCGCCCCTTTCTCCCCCTGTCCGCAACGTCAACCGTCACTACCCTCTCCTTCCTGCTGCCTTCCTCAAAACCAGTCCAGCTGTTTCTTGTTATTGATGCCTCCACGTTGTTCGCAAGGTCTTCTATCTTTCTTGACATTGCCTCTACAAGCGCATCAGTAACAACGCTTCCTACCTTTTTCCCCCGGGAAAGCCTCCCTTTCGTGCATTCTTCCTGAAGCTCTCTTGTCCTTACCTGTATTTCTACAGGGACTTCCCGTTCTTCTCCGTTTTCCTCAACCAGCATTTTAATTTTGAGGTGGGGCGCCCTGTATCCTGTTCTCCTTTTACCGTATTTAATCTCTTCAAGCCTTATTCTCCCCCCATAAGTTTTCCCCAGTTCTGTTGCCAGAGCGCTTGCCACAACAAAAGCATCTGTGCTTTGTGGCTCTCTGGGGTTTTTTTCTGTTTTATCCATAACCACAGTTATCCCAAGAGTGTCAGTTATGTGTTCCAGGCCAAACTTTACCTCTCCAGATTTTCTCCTTTCCTTTATTTTTTGGAACATCCTGGATGTGGATTTTATCCTTGAGCATTCTTCAGGGTCAACTGTCTGGGACTCAAGGCTTAGTTTCCAGGAATATTTTTTTTCAGTTCTCCTGAGCGGCCTCCGCATACTCTTCCTGGTGCCAAGGAGCATCTTCTGGGCTTTTTTTGCAAATGGAAGAATGTCTGCCCTGTATTGCTGGCATTCCCTATACAGCTCCCTTTCTTTTTCTATATCCCTAGATCTCCCCAGTTCCAGTATGGTTTCAGTTGCCACTCTCCCTATTGCCCCGATTGTTTCCGCAGTCATTCCCAGCGTTTCTGCAATTGGGTAGTGGACCATCTCCAGGGCATTTGCTGTTTCCAGCATTTCCCCCTTTCCCAGGTTTTTTCGTATTTCAAAATATTTAACATACATCTGCCGGGCAACCAGGACAGGCACAGGGAACTCCCCATCCTGCAGGGGCTCAGCATATAGCACCCCAAATTCTTTTTCTCCTTCTCCTGCCCTGAGTTTGTCCAGTTCCTCAATCACCTGGTATTTTTCCCACAGGGATTTTGCCCTTTCTCTGTATCCCAGGATAGTGTGCTGCCTTGCGTCTGCTCCCTCTTCCCCGAATCGGGCATAAATCAGTGCCTTTCTGATTTCATCATCCCCGAACAGCCTTCTTATTCTTCCATCCAGTTCTTCCAGGAATTTTCCTGCCCCTTCTTTCCCCATGCACACCATTGCAGAAAGGGCGCATGCAGCCATCCCCTCTCTTATCCCTCTTGGGCCGTATTCCCCAGGTTCAAACAGGCCGCGCATCTCCCCCATCATAGATTCTATTTTTTCCTTTTCTTCGCTCCCAACGTTGTCCAATGCATTGCGGTAAGCCTTCATCAGCCTTCCAAATGCCTTCTCCTGTTGTTTCACTAATGATTTTGGGGGGCGGGATGGCCTCTTCATCTGTTTCCTTCGGGGTGGCATAAATTATAATTACGTGTAAAATAGTTTATATAGCTTTTCCCATCCATATCCACCCGTGAAAGCATACATCACCGGAGCCACGGGCCGCCTCGGCCAGTCAGTATCGCAGCATGTTGATGCAGTTCCACTGGTAAGGCGGGCTTCAGGTCTCCCCAGAGAAACCATTACAGATTTTTCCGAGAATTCCCTCAAAAAAATCATTAAGGATGCAACCCACCTGATCCATCTGGCAGGCTCAGTGAAGACATGGGACAGGAATGCCCTTGAGCAGGCCAATGTGGGGCTCACCCGCACCCTAGTAAAAGCTTCCCCTGAGAATTGCCACATAATTTTTGCAAGCTCAATTTCAGTGTATGGAAAGGAGCTCGCAGAGCTCCCTGCAACTGAAGAAACCCCCATAAACCCGGATTCAGATTACGCCCGCACCAAGCTGGAAGCAGAACAACTGGTAAAACATAAGAAAAAGCACACAATACTCCGCATCGGAACCCTCTACGGTCCCCAGTTTGAAGATTATTTCAATGTGCTCCGGATGATTGAAAAAGGAAAAATGAAGATTTTCGGGGACGGCTCCAATCATATCTCCTTTATTCACGCAGAGGATTGCGCAGCTGTTTTTCCCACAGCTTTCAGGAAAACCGGAACCTACGTTCTTGCAGGGCCCCCTGCAACCCAGCGCCAGGTTTACACATATGCTGCCCATGCGCTCGGAGTGCGCCCTCCAGCATCTTCACTTCCGGTATTGGCAGGAATGCTCCTTGCCCGTTTCCAGGAGCTCAGGGGCAACCCAAAGCTCACCCGCGAGCACATCTCCATTCTTTCTGCAGACCGGGTTTTCGATTATTCAAAAGCCCAGCGGGAGCTCGGCTTTTCCCCCCGCCCCATAAAACGGGGAATTGAGGAGATGGTTTCCGAATATTTGGGAAGAAAAACCCAAAACAAATAGTTATAAATCCAATTTACGCTAATTTAGAGGGAGGTTTACCATGAAAGTGGAAAATTATATTCACGAAAAGCTTGAAGAGCACAAGGCACTGCTCTTCTCGGTCCTGGACCCCCTGGACTACCCTTCGCTTAAGGATGCAATAAAAACCGCAAAGAACATGGATGAAGGGGGTGCAGATGTCCTCCTCATAGGTGGAAGCACAGGGGTGCAGGGCGAAATGCTTGACCAGGTGACAAAGCAGGTAAAGGAAAGCGTGGATATCCCAGTAGTATTTTTCCCGGGAAATATCGGGACTGTTTCCAAGTACGGGGATGCAGTGTATTTCATGTCCCTGCTCAATTCCCGCAATCCCTACTGGATTACCGGTGCCCAGACTCTTGCCGCCCCCATGATTAAGCAATACGGTATTGAGCCCCTTCCTGTAGGCTACATGGTTGTTGAGCCCGGGGGGACTGTAGGCTGGGTAGGGGAGGCAAACAAAATCCCCCGCAACAAGCCCAAGCTCGCAGCCGCAACTGCCCTTGCCGCACAGTACATGGGCTTCAGGCTTGTAATCACGGATGCGGGAAGCAACCCAAAAGAGGGCCATATCCCCCTGGAGATGGTAACTGCAGTTTCTTCCGCAATTGATGTACCATATATTGTTGCAGGCGGAATCCGCACCCCGGAAGAGGCCAGGTCCGTAATAAAGGCAGGTGCAGATATTGTGCAGGTAGGGACCTCTTTTGAGAAGGACGGCGGAGCGGATGCAGTGAAGAGATTCGTAAAGGCAGTAAGGGAGGGAAAAAAATGAACCCGGAATTCATTGAATTCCTTGTGAAAGAAAATGCGCTCAGATTCGGAGATTTTACTCTCAAAAGCGGAAGGAAATCTCCTTATTTTGTAAACACGGGCGTGGTATGCAGCGGCTCCGGCATTTACCATCTTGCCGGATTTTTTGCAGAGAAAACCCTTGAAACAGGAACTGCCCCGATAATTTACGGCCCTGCATATAAGGGAATCCCGCTCGCTGTTGCAACTTCTGTTTCCCTTTCAGAAGAGCACGGTTTCCCGAATAGCTGGCTTTTCAATCGCAAGGAGGTAAAGGTACACGGGGACAAGGGCGCATTTGTAGGCAGGCTTCCTGATGAGGGTGAAGAGGTAATTGTTATAGATGATGTATTCACAACCGGAGGCACAAAATATGAATCTGTAGAGCTCCTGGAATCTATGGGGGCAAAGGTCAAGTCCCTGGTCATAGGAGTAGACCGGGAAGAAACAGATTTAAGTTCGCCTTCGGCTTTGGCCAATCTTCCAAAGGGAAAGCGAAGTAGTGCAGTAACTGCGTTCACAGAGAAGACTGGAATCCCTGTCTATTCAATTGCAAAAATCTCGGATTGCTTTGAATACCTCAAAGAAAAGGAAATCAACGGAAAGGTCCATGTAACTGATGAACTTTATGCAGCCTTCCAGAAATACAGGGATGAATATGGCTCCTGAAAAGCTCAAGAAACTGGCAGAAGAAACAAAAAGCATACTTTGCTTTGGAATGGACCCGGTAAAGTCCCGCCTGAAGGAGGGGATTGTTCCCTATTTTTCTGAAATCACTGATGCCCTCCTGGAAGAAAACCTGATTTCTGCAATAAAGCCCAATTATGCATATTTTGCGGCAGACGGCTTTGACGGCCTTTTCGCCTTAAAGGAACTGATTGACCGCTACAAATCCAGAACATTCGTAATCCTGGATGCAAAGCGCGGTGATATCGGCAAATCCAGCGAGGCATATGCTTCTGAAGTTTATGATTTCTGGGGCGCAGATGCAGCAACAGTCTCCCCTTACATGGGAAAGGATTCAGTAGAGCCCTTCCTGAGAAACGGAAAGCTCGCCTACCTGCTGGGCCGCACAAGCAACCCGGGTGCAAAGGATTTCCAGGAGCCCGACCTCTATAAAGAAGTATTCAAGAAAGCGGGAGAGTGGGGAACCGGGCTGGTTGTGGGCGCAACAAGCGAAGCAGTTCCGGAAGCAGTAGAGCTTGCAGGCAAAGGCACACCTCTCTTAATCCCCGGGATAGGTGCACAGGGCGGTTCTTTTGAAACTCTTTCCGCCTTAAAAGAGAACCCGTTTATACACCGTGTAACTTCCTCCTCTGCAATTGCATATGCGCATGAAAAGGAGAAGAACTCCTCGCCCGAAACAGCGGCAAAAAAGGAAGCAGAAAAAACCCTGCAACAAATAAATTCACAATTATTCTGAGCTTCTTGCCATGATATATGAAAGGGCCGCAACAAGGGAAAAGATAAATGCCCCTCCGCCAAACACAAGCGCATTTACTATGAAAATCCCCTTTACTGAAGAATATACATAGGGAAGTGCAGACCGGAGCACAGCCAATTCAAATTCTCCTTCCGCACAATTTTCTGCCTGCCCCTCCACTATCCATGGAACCAGGAAAAAGCAGATAATGCTCAGTGCCATGAAGCCAATCCCCCATACCCCGCCCATGAGAAAATAGCAGAATATGCCTTTGGGCAAGGTGGTTGTTCCAAAGTAGGTAATTGCAAATGCGAAAAATGCAAGCACCATCCCGATTATTGCAAGTGGAATCCCTGCCCCTGCCATGCGTGAGATTTCCGGTCCGTAAAGGAGATTGTATTCATCTACCTTCTGGGAGACAACTTTCCTTGCGAGGTAGTGCCTCAGGTCTTCCGTGTTCTGCACCAGCCCCTGTTCCACTACTCCGCAAACATAGTCATCCGTAATTCCCTCTGCTTCGAAGTCCATTTCCAGGTTTTGCCTGTATGCACAATAGTTTACCGAACTCTGATAGGTCATTGCCTCAAGTTCTGGATAATGGCTCAGCACCAGGGGGATGATTTTTTCCGGAAGCTGGATTTTGATTGAAGTGACAATTTCATTTTGTACTCCCGGAAGCTGGAACAGGGTTAGGCCGCCCCACACCATAAGCTGGGCAAGAATAAGCATAATGCCTGCTGCACCAATCAGGAAAGGATGCTTCATTGCCACTTTTTTCCAGGCCAAGTTATAAAAATTATAGGAATGAATCCAGCCCATGAAGGATATTCTCGGGAAGCTCAGTTTCCCTAAACGAGGGTCTCACAAGGGGGAGAACGGAAAGCTGCTTGTTGTGGGAGGGGGGAAAGAGTATCATGGCGCCCCCTCTTTTTCAATAAGCGCGGCAAAGCGCTTTTGTGACCTGGTATATTTTATGCCCGGCTCACCTGCTCCAAATGTTCTCCGTTCCATCTGCAGCATCCCAGAAGTCATAATTTCCCCTGTTTTCCCTGATGCGGATTGTGCACTATACGGTCCGGGCCTGGGAAATTCCAATTTCGCGTTTTCAAGGATAAGGGAACGCTATAACAAAATCGTCATAGATGGAGACGGCTTCAGGAAAATCCGGAAAAATTCCCTGGAAGGGTGCATCCTCACTCCCCACGACAGGGAGTTCGAGGCTCTCTCCGGAGCCCCTGCAACCACCAGAGAGGTGAAGCGCTTTGCCAGGGAAAATTCCTGTACTGTTCTGAAGAAGGGAAAAACTGATTTAATCACTGATGGCAAAACAATGATCAAAAACAAAACAGGAAATGCAGGAATGACTAAAGGGGGCACAGGGGATGTTCTTTCCGGCATGACTGCTGCCCTGTTCTGCAAAAACCCCCCACTTGTTGCAGCAGCTTCTGCCGCATTCGTTACTGGGTATGCAGGAGATATTCTTTTCAAAAAGCAAAAATATGCATACTGCGCTTCTGACCTTGCGGAAGCCCTTCCCCTTGCTTTCAATACGGCTCTTGGAAAACAATAGAAAAAGTAATTCAGCCGACTCTTATTCTTTTCACCCGCACATGCGGCCCCCCGTCGCTTACCCGCACATTCTGCCCGTCTTTTCCGCAGAAACCGGGTGAAGTTCCAAAGTCTTTTCCCACTCCATCCACTTCATGCAGAGTCTGCAGGATTGTTCCGGTTATGGATACTGCGCGTATCCGCTCTCCCTTTTCTCCTTTATGCACGGGGAATGCCTCCTCGCACCTGAACATAAACTGCCCGGTAAATGGGTCCACACTTCCTCCGTTCATTCCCTTCAGGTAAAGCCCTTCCCCCACATCCATGAGCTCCTCCAGCTTCTCCTCCCCGGGCTCTATGCAGGTATTGCTCATCCTCACAATCGGCCCGTAGCTGTATGATTCCGCCCTCGCATGGCCGTTTGGTCTTTCCCCCAGCTCTTCTGCAGTTTCAAGGGAATGCAGCCTGCCGGCAACAACTCCGTTTTTTATCAGCGCAACCTTTTCCCCTTTTATCCCCTCATTGTCAAACGTGTATCTCCCGAATCCGTTTTCCAGGGAAGGGTCATCCCAGATAGTTATCATTTCTGAGCCAATTTTTTTTCCTGCCTTATCTCCCAGTATTGAGGCCCCATCAATTATTCCATCTGCCTCGCAGGCGTGACCCACAGCTTCATGGGCGAATACTCCGGCAAGGTCATTGTCCATTATTATGGTATAAACACCGGGCTTCGCCGGTTTTGCATCAAGGGATTCTTCGCATTTTCTTTTTGCTTCCAGCGCATGGCCGAAAAGTTTGTTCCTGTCCCATTTTTTCAGGGAGCTGTATCTTTCTCTACCATCTTCTATCCGTTCCCCTTTTTTTCCCACAGCAGAAAATCTTCCGTACATTATGGTGGTTTCTGCCGCTATTTCCGCTCCCAGGGAGTTGTAGTACTCTTCTGCATTGGTTTCTTCAAAAAGCCCCACTGTACGGTTTTTTATCTGTTCTCCCTCCATCTTTTTTCCCAGTTCCTTTGCAAGCTCCACCAGTTCCTCCGGCCCCAGGTTATTGTTTGGTTTTTTCTTTTCTGATTTTGGATTAGGGCCCCTTTCTGCCAGCTTCAGGTTCCCCCTGCCCATTGCAGCCAGTTTTTTTGCACTCTCCAGCAATTTTTCCATTTTATTCAGGTTCCCGGAGGCAAATCCCCAGCATCCATTTTTGAATACCCTTACGCTTGCCCCTGCTTCGGTGCCCGAGTTTGCCTGGATTTCCCCGTCTTTGAATCTGCTGTTTGAGAATTCAAGGCGCTCCACCCGCGCTTCGCAAAAATCACTCTCTTTTTCAAGAATTGAGAGGATGGCATCCTGGTCCATTATTCTCCAGCCCCTCTGGTCCCAGTTCCAACAATCCCCTTATAAAATGCGTACTGCTCCCTGTTTTTTATGAGCACAAGAAGCACACTTTCCTGCAGTCGTTTCAGCACAAGGTTTCCCCTATCAGTGGTTATCACCAGCTCGCTCGCACTTTCTCCTGCCTGCCTGAGCAGGGCATCACCCACGTTGAATGCCGATGCAGCCTGTGTTTCAACTGCGCTTTCCATCCCGAAATTAGAAGCGATTCTTGAGCCGTCCATTGCAAGCACCGCGGCCATGATGTCTCTTTCCTTTAATTTGTCCAGAAGGTTTTGGTAGTGCATTTATTCCACCTCCACACCCAGAGAACCGACTTTCACTGGTACGGGTATGGGCAGTCTTTTTCCTGTCATTTCCATTTTTTTCCCCTTGCTTTCCAGCAGATATTCCTCATCTGTGCTGTGCCTGAGGGTTGTCACGAACTTTTTCTCGTGCATTCCTTCTTCAACCAGCAGGAGGGTTGTCCCGTTTGCCCTTTTTACCCTTTCTTCCACAGACTGCAGGAATTTGAATAGCGACCCCTGCTGGTTGTAGAGTGCAAATGTGGAAAAGGTGTGGAATACTAGGCGTATCCGCCCCCCCCGGTTCTGCCGGAGTATTTCGCTTATGTATAGGGAAATCTCGTTAAGCGCACCCGGTCCGCTGACATCATACACATTGTTCATCTTTGTGGTTTTTCCCTTGCTGTAGCAGTTTATGTAATATAATTGCCCCGGCCCCTTGAAGTGGAGGTCCCACCCTGCCGCGGTTTTTTCTATATCCTTTGGGCTATTGTCTGTGGTTATGTAGATTATGGTGTCTCGCTGTTCCATGCCTCTGTTTACAAAATGAGACGCAAAACACTGCTTTTCCGGGCCAGATGGTGCAGTGAGCATTATCGTTGCAGGATGTTTATATCCTCCTTCAAGCATGAGGTCCAGGGCACGTATTCCCGTGCTTATCCTGTCTTTTCTGAAAAATGGAAGCTCCTTTTCGCTCATGCCCCCATTTCACAGGGGAAATTTAAAAGCTTCCCTCCGGCTCAGTTGTACCGCAGTATTAGATTTTTCAGGCCGCTCCTCATCATGCGGGGGTGGTGGTTGCTGGAAATGTAGACAAGATTTCCGTTTCCTGACATCACAACTTCGCTCAGTTCTGTATCCTCATCCACATAAACCACGTTATAGGAGCCGGAAACAACCAGCACAAGGCTCTTGTTGCTGCTTACGTTGTATTCCTGCTCCACGCCTCCAACCATAATTGTTTCGTAATTCGGATGGTCTTCAGTACCCACAGTAAGCGCATGTACAGTAGTTGCATCATTCTGTGAGGAGCATCCTGCTGCAAAGAGAAGCACGATTCCAAGAATCGCTAACACCCACCTCATAATCCAATATTGCACTTCTGCCTTTTAATCCTTTCTTCCCCCCTTTTTGCATGGAAAAATCTCCATTTCCGGCGGCACGGAAGGGTTTTCCGCATCGGGTTCCCGGTTTCCCGATTGCAGCAAAGCACAACCCGCTTCTGCAAGGGAAATCTCAAAACACCTAACCCGCAACTGGCCCCAGATAAAACAGGAGCTTGAATTCCTCGGACGCCACCTCACCAAGTGGAACCTTGTAAAGGCAATAGGCATCCCCTCCACAGCAAGAAAAACCCGCTTCCTGCGCTCCAAAAAGCCCAAGTACGGCTCAATGAACAAGGGCTTCACGGATGAGGAATTGGAACGGTTTATGGGCGTTGTGGACTGCCCCAAGATGCGCCTCCTTTTCAGCTTCCAGGCAGCCCTCGGCCTCCGCATAGGCGAAGCCATCCGTGTAAACATTAAGGACATTAACCTCCGCACGCGGGAGCTCCGCATCTTCAGCGAAAAGTCCAGCAGAACGGACTACCTCCTGATTCCCGAAACCCTCTTCGGTTCCACCCTCACATACATCGGAAACTACGAGCAGGAAATCTCCGCCTCCCAGGGCTTCCTTTTCTTCTCCCTTGAGCCCTGCAGGCGCACCAAGAAAACCCTCCCCCACCTGACCACCCAGACCGTGCGCACCCTTTTCCACGAATACGTGCGGAAGGCAGGGCTGGAGGAAATCTACGGCTACAGCAGCGGAGCCCGCACTCCCGCGCCACTACGCAATAACCAATTTCTGCCGCAAAAACGGCGGAAACGTGGCGCTTGCCTCCAGGTTTGCCCGCCACGCAAACCTCCAGGTCACAATGGGCTACATTCACACCGCAAAAGACGAGCTTTACGAAAGCATAGAACGAGCCGACAACCGGAAACTCCTAAACAGGCTACAGAATCTGCAGAAAAAGCTTGGTTCATGAAACCTGAGAAAAAGTTAAAAACCTGTAAGAGATGTATATGCGTGGTGAAGTTGGCAGGGTCACATCCAGAAAAAGGCGAGTCCGATTTGGCAGCAAGGTTCCTGAAGATTTATGCAAATCTGCCAATCGAAGAGCGCTCCCAAGTAGTCGTTGTAATAGACGATGAGCCTATAAGCTGGGAAGTGTCCCGCAACGAGATAGTCCACAGCACTCCCTGCGGAAAGGCGATATTGAGCAAGCTGAAGAAGCTAGATATAATTTAAAATGCGCTTAGCAAATATGATATTGGTGTTGGTATGCCCACTTCCGAAGACGAGATAGAAATTGTTCTGGAGAGATTGCGCACTATGCCCAGCACAATTACATTAAACATCGGAGGGCACGGCTCATTCAACAGGGACCAGCTAATCGAACAAGTGGAAAAACGCACCGAAATTGGGGACACCGTGGTGGAGATGTACATCTCTTATTTGCGTTCCTTTAAGGAGGAAATTGACTGATGCCTGCAAAAACTTTTTTGATAACTACTCCTGAACACGATGATGCAGTGTTTTACTGCTCCAGCTGGAGTCAGGAAATCATAGAAGCGGCACAATCAAGGTCCTTTACTGTGGTCAACCTGGCGAAGGAAAAGGCTAATAGGGCTGAATTTGAAAGCAGGGTGTGGAAAAGCAAGCCAAAATTTATAATGTTCAATGGCCACGGCGTCCCAGACATGATATGCGGCCATGGAGATGAAGTATTGCTGAAAACGAATGAAAATGAAGCAGTAACTAAAGGCAGAATTGTATATGCCCGAAGCTGTTTTTCGCTAAAGAAGCTTGGAAAGAGCTGCTCCAAGAAAGGGGCAAAAGCCTTTGTCGGCTACTTCCTTCCTTTTATGTTCGTTTCCGACCCCGCCCGCGGCGCCGCCCATCCCCTAAAAGACGAGCTGGCGCAACCCTGTTTTGAATCCTCTAATTCCATTCCTCTTACCTTGCTCAAAGGAAACAGCGTTAAAGATGCGATTTCCAGGTCCAAGGAAAAGACAGACAAGCTTATTGCCTATTGGAAGACCCAGAATCGCGTAGAAGCATCAATGGTTGTTGCCAGCCTGATGTGGAACAAACGCGCCCTTGGGCACGAAGGCAACGAAAATGCAAAAATAAACTGATTTTTCTAAAAAACAATCTTTCTTTTCAAAGAACAATGAACACGCCCCTAACCAATACCTATTTAAACATTACTAACCACAAATAATAACTAATAATGGTGAAAATATGCCAGATTTCAAATCGAGTATTCCACTGCGTGGAACACAACTCCCAAACTGTTCTTTTCCGACCAGTTTGAGAAACTGCAGGGCCCAAAACCCGAGATATTTGAAACCCCAGGAAAAGACCAGCAAAACTGCTAATTCCAAACCTAATTTTTCAGAAGAAGATACTGGAAACCGGAATCGTGAACTTTGTTCACGAGAAGAAACCGAAGGTTTCTCAGAACCCGAAACGGGCAACCAAAATAGTAAAATGGGCCCAAGGGGA
>JBKHJL010000001.1:0-65757 GCA_046538155.1 Candidatus Micrarchaeia archaeon | reverse complement strand
CTGCTGAGCGGTGCAGTTCTGGCGGCAGGAATTGGTGCACTTGCAGTTTTTTCAGGAAAAAGAAGTTTGGGGGAAGAAGACAAAACAGAAAAAAGAGAAAAAGACCCTTGTGAAATTGCAAAAGAAAAGAAAGAGAGGCGAATCAGGGAAACCCTGGTCAGGATAGAACATATTGTGGAATTCCAGAAAAAAATTGTGGGTGGGGGCTGGAAAAAAAGATGGGGGGAACAGGAAAAAGAAGCCAGGGAAATTGAAGAGCGGGAGTTCGGGAAAGCGCTTTTTGGAAAAACAAAAGAAGAGCTTACCAAGATGCTTGTTGCACAAAACAGGATTATAGAAGAGCTAATAGAAAGGAAGGCGGGCAAAGATGAAATCCAGCATGAAAGAAACAAGGGGATGATTATCCAGCATACGCTGGACTATGTGGAAATTGCAGAGCGTGGGCTCCTCAGAAAAAGCATAAAAGAGCTTGAAGCCCTCATGATTGAGCTGGACGATATAATAATAAACAAAAAAGAGAACATCAGAAATCTGGATGGATACCTGCGGGCAATGGAAGAAAGAACACTTGTTGCAAAAGCACTTGAGGAAAAAAGAATCTGGGGGGAAGTATTTTACCCCTCAAAACCCTAAGAAGTAATCTCCTTCATGCTGTTCTCCTTTTCTGCTTCCCTTACCTCAATTGCAACGCGCCTGCCGAAGCTTACCGGCTCGCGGTAGAGATATGAGGAATAAGGTGTGAAGCGGGTTCCGGGAGAACCCGGCATGCGGAAGGAAACATCAAAAACTACAAACCGCTCCTTTCCGTCCCTTTCTTCAATTGCGCCCTGGAGCGCAAAAGGGCCGATTAGACCCTGGGGGTAGAATTCCTTTACAGTTTCTACGAAACGCTCTGCGGCTTCTATTCCCTTCTGGAGGAGGGATTCGCGCATAGTAGCTGCAATGTGGCCGGCTTCAATAGTAGTAAAGCGCTTGTGCTTGAGAACCTCAGTCTGCTGTGGGGCAGGGAGTCGAAGCAGGCCGTCCAGGTTAGTCTGGCGGCGGCAGTCTATCCCCAGGAGCTCAAGCTCTTCGTGGAGCGGGGAATAAAAAAAGTTGAAATTGAACTGGGCACCAAGGATGAATTCCTCTATGCGGGAGGCCTGGAGGTCTTCCTCTTTTATTAAGCCTTCTTTGAGGAGCTTTGCACTTTTTTCCTCGTACTCTTTGGGCGATGCTGCGAAAAAGAAGGCGCGCTCATAAGAGCGCTTTGCATCCTGCACCTTTACAAGAGAAAGTGCATCAATGGAATCCGGAGTAAAGGTGCAGGCAGTATTTATATCTGCGGCTTCAAGCAGGTCATACTGGTTGTTTTTTGCAGTGCGCTCCTCTGCGCGGAGAAGATATTTATTTCCGAAAATTGGAGTCTTGAAATTATTTTCAATGTTGTCATAACCCACATAAACTGAAAAGGAGCGGTTGGGGATGAAAACAGAATCCCTTAGCTGGTCCTGGACTTCGGGCTTCACCATATCCGTGAACTTGTCTACAAGAATTACCTCATCCACAACTCCGAGTTCCCGGGAGCCGCGCCTGCGGGTTTTATAGTGCTTTGAATAAGTAATCTCCCGGTCTTTCCTGCAGACAACCAGGGACTTGTAGCCTTCTGCTTTTGCCCCCTCTGAAACATCCAATGCGGAATGGCTTCCCAGTGTTGAAATAAACATATTGCTCACCTTGGGAAATATCTGCACGAATAGGAATAAAAGAGTTGAGGGTTTGCGAGAGTTGTAACCATGGTTACAACAAATCAGCGCGGCACCCAGTTAACCCTGAAGTATTCTTCAAGGGCTCCCGGATAATCCTCAAGTATTGAATCTACCGCAAAAAACTTCGCTTTGGGCACAAGGGGCTGGAAATGGGAGGGGAACGTCTTCCCTTTTCTGAACCGCTTTATTGCAAGAGAGATGTCCCGGAGCTCGCGTTCCTCTATCGCATTGATTCTGCCATGCTCAAAAAAGAAAGGGCGTGTGTGCTTCTTTATGAAATGAGATATGTGCTGGTGCTGGTCCAGAAACGGGCCCCTGAATATCCTGGTTTTGGGCAGTACCGGTGAGCGCAGCTCAAAAAGCAGCAGGCAGACGGACTCTGTCGCGTAGGGGTGTGTGCCCAGAACAACGAACTCCGCCTTCTTCAGGAAGGATTCCAGCCTTCCGGCAACCCTCCAGAGCTGCCCCCACATCACGTCATCAACTATTTCCGGCCTTTCAAAACACAGGGCAAACAAAAACCTCCCTTCTGTTTTTTCCCTGAGCTCTTCCCTGCCCAAGGCTGGGGGGAAAAAATACCTTTCTGAGGGGTTTTCCAGGTAGCTGGAGGCAAGAAGCATAAACCTGCCCAGATTATCACGAGTAATTACAGCGGAAACGTTGCGGGTAAGGTCAACCGGGTCTATTACAGTGAGGGGAGCCCCGAAATCAGGGATTGTCCTGGAAGTGCCGTAGTGGTTTTCCGGGTCCAGGGCCACAGGGGGCTTCCATTTTGATGCCGCCTCCAGAACTTTTTCAAAATCCCCATAATACAAGACCATGAGCTCGCAAAGATAGCCGGAAAACCCTTTTCTCTTTATTTCCGCGCCATAAAGAAGGTTCGCTTTCAGGAACTGCTTCAGAAGAAGCACTTCCCTCTGCTGAGCGGGCTTCATCTTGTCCAGGACATATTCTGTGTGGAGCTGGGAGCGGTCCACAGAAGACTTTATCCTGTCGCCCGGCTTCATTTTGTAGGATGGGACAAGATCAATGCGCTTCCCGTCAAGAAAGATGCGGAGGTAGGGGTGCTCTGCGTACCCTGTTTCCCTGGGGGCATCCGGAAACGCCTTTTTAGCTGCGCTCTCCAGCTTTTTGAACATTCCTTCTTTTGTATATGTTTTGGGGAAAACTGCAAAAAGGTCAATATCCCCTGCCCCTTTCAGGAAAGTGCCCTTTGCAACTGAACCGGCAAGCGCAGTTTTCACATTACCGGGCAGGTGCCTCAGCAGGGCTTTCTGGATATCCCTGGCAATTTTCTTTGCCCTGGCAGTCTCCTGGCGGGAAGGGGCAATCTTCCCCAGTACCTTCTTCTTGTCCATCCTGTTAAGTTGAACAGTACCAAAATTTAAATGCTTTAATCAGGGCAAAACGCAGGGGATAGCGGAGTTCCTGGAAACGCCTGTGGATAGGAGTGTTTTTACGACGGTGGGCTTTTGGGGCTGACAAACAAAGGTTTATAAGCTAAATCTTCTAAATTTTGACATGCAATGGCTGACTATACTCCTTTTGTTCTCCCTTCTGTTTTACGGGTGTGTTGAAGAGAGACAGGTAAGCATAACCGGTTACGAGCAGGTCCAGAGTATTTCAGGAGAGGATATAAACGGAGATGGGACAGCGGAGATAAAAACATACGAATACGGCCCGGAATCAATAGATAAGGACCTGGGCATATATATGCAGAAGACCGTCATAACATACCCTGTGTCTTTTGATTTGGGCATCACAGGATACCGACCCATGACCGGCATGGACCTCTCGGAAATCAAACAGGACGTGGCAGAATTCCAGGAGGAAAGAAAAGCAGGAGAATCTGCCTGCGCAGCCTTACTGAATATTAATGGGTGCCGGGATGAGGAATCCTGCCTTTCTTCCTGCACCACTACGGCCTGCGAAAACGCAAAAAAATACAATGAAGAAGCGCTGGGCAGGGAGCTGTATCTTTTCAACCACTATGGGAATGAACTTGACAGGGTCGCGGAAGAGATAGGAGAAATTGACTCGATTGCAACACAGGAGAAAAAGGACGTTCTTGCAGGAAAACTGAGCACGATGATTGCTATCTCCGGCGCTATGAAGGCAAACCTTCTTTTCAACGGTGCTGGTTTCGGCGCATGTAGCCAGCCAGAGTACAATATTTCAAAACTAAGCGGGGGGCTCTCAAAAATAGGGGACGTGGAAATGTCTCCTGCCCAGTATGATTACAAAGTATTGATATTCATCAAAAACGGAGAAAGTGAGGACACGGTTGAGCTTTATATAAAGGACAGTCCGCCTGCGCTTGTTTCCGTGGAGCCATTTTCCCTTGAAGTCCTTGGGAACGGGAAGATTTATGAGCAGGACCCGCTCACCGTAGGGTGGAACAAAGTAGGGGCGGATTTCTCAGGGAAATTTGTGTATTACAGCTTTACTTCGGAAACAACTCCGGACGAATCAGTAATGGGAAAATGGAAATTTCCCGGTGTCCGGGAAAGGAAACTTTCCGCGATAAAATACTTCAATGAATTCTATGAAAACCCGATCGGGAACTTTATATTTTCCTTTTCTGCAGGGATGTTTTCCCTTTTCCTTTTCCTGGGATACTACCCTGCAATAGGGGCGGCTATTTCAGTATGGCTGATCCTGTTTTTCCTGGCAATGCTGATACTGGAAACAATATACCACACAATAAAGGCAGGCATTGACCGCAGGGATTCAAAAGAGGCACTGCTTGATGCATACGGGGCCCCCATGTCCGACTGGAGGATATATGCAGGGGTGGGTTTTGCCCTGGTCCTGCTGGCAGTATTGGCAAATATGTTCTATACTGCCCCTGTTGAATCTCGGGCATTTGAAGCAGAGAACCTAATGGCAACCATTGGCTCAGATTTTGCAGGCGCAATAGTAATCCTTGTCTTTGTAATCGGGGTATATATCATCTTCCTTGTAGTAGAGGATGTACTGAAAGGCTTCATGACAGGTAGCGACTACTATGCGCTCAAGGGCGCCACAAAAGAGGAGAACCTGGAGGAACTGGCAGAGCTCAGGGAGCACTGGCAGGCCCTGAAAATGAGGATTGAAGACCTTTCCAAAACAGGGATGAAGGTGGGGGACGAGTATGCAATGATTGTGTCTGTTCCCATAGAAAGGCTGGAGCAAATGATTGCCTCGGGAAAACAGGGGATGGCAAAACAGCTGATACGGTTTAACAAAGAAAGGATGGGGACCCTGGAAAAGCGGCTTGACGAGAAAGTGGAAATAATGGAGGAGAAATGGCCGGAATGGAAGGAAGAGCTTGAGCGGGCCCTCTCTGGAAATGAGCGGGTCCCGATGAACACGCTGCTCTTCATTCCGATGCAATGGAGGGAGTGGGCAGTTGAAAAATACATAAGCGAGCACCGCAAGAAAGGGTATTTGCTTGAGGGAGATGTTATTGTCAGGAGAGAAATAAAAGTGGACAAGTTCCTGGAAAAGAGATTGCGTGAGATGCTGAAAAAGAAAAGCATAAAACAGGCAGTCCTCCTTTCAGAAGACGTTGAGGTTTATAATTCTTTCCCAAAAGGAAAGAAATCTGTTGCTGATGTGCTCTTCCTGAAACTTCAAGAGCATGTCAGAGTGCTCTCAAAAAAAATGGGAGCGGCCCAGGTAAAGCGGTTCATGGTTTCCGGAGAAAAGAATGCCGCAGTTTATCTGGAATACAAAAACCACCAGGCCCTAGTAATATCCGACCGGGCAAAGGTAAAGGATGTTGTCGGGGAATGGGAAAAGACCATTGAAGACCTTGAATAATACGATGTAGAAAGCAAAAAACACAGGGAGTGAGTAAAAATGTCTGAAGAATATGGTGCAGAATCAATCAGTGTGCTTGAAGGGCTTGAGGGAGTCCGCAGGAGGCCTGCAATGTATATTGGAGACACCTCAAAGAGAGGCCTCCACCACCTGATATTTGAAGTGGTTGACAACAGCATAGATGAAGCGCTTGCAGGCTACTGCAGGAACATAGAGGTAATTCTTGAAAAAGATGGTTCGGTAATGATAAGAGATGACGGAAGGGGGATTCCTGTAGAAACCCATGCTAAAACAGGGAAATCTGCGCTTGAGCTGGTGACCACTGTTTTGCACGCAGGAGGAAAATTTGAGAAAAAGGCTTACCAGGTAAGCGGGGGACTGCACGGAGTAGGCATGTCTGTGGTAAACGCGCTCAGCGAATGGATGGAAGCTGAAGTCCACAGAAACGGAAAAATCTACCAGCAGAAATACAGCCTGGGCAAGCCCACAACCCCTGTGGAGGTAATGGGGGAAACCGGCTACACCGGAACAATAATCAGGTTCAAGCCGGATATGGGCATATTCACTGGAGAACTGAGCTTCAACTACCTGGAGGAAAGGATGAGGGAACTTGCGTTCCTGAACGCGGGGCTGAAGATATACCTCAGGGATGCATCATCCGGACAGGAGAAAACATTCCAGTTTGAGGGGGGGCTGAAGACTTTTGTGGAATACATGAACAAGTCAAGGAAACCAATCCAGGAAACTTTCAGCTATGCAAAAAAGGTAAAGGATGTTGATGTGGAATACGCAATACAATATACGGAAAACTTCACCCCTGTTGTCCACTCATTTGTCAACAACATAAACACAATTGAGGGTGGAACCCACCTGGTGGGCTTCAGAATAGCACTTACCCGCGCAATAAACGAGTACCTTAAAGGCAACAAGGCGCTTAGGGGCAGGAGAATAAGCGGGGATGATGTGATGGAAGGCCTGACTGCAATAATAAGTGTGAAAGTCATGGAGCCGCAGTTTGAGGGGCAGACAAAAACAAAGCTGGGGAATGCAGAAGTGAAAGGAATAACTTCGCATGTTGTCTATGAAAGCCTGCTTCAGTATCTTGCTGAAAATCCGGGAGATGCAAGAAAAATAGGGGAAAAGGTAATCGGGGCAATGAATGCAAGGGAAGCTGCGCAGAAGGCAAAGGAAGTGATAAGGCGCAAAAGCGTTTTTGAAAGCAGTGTGCTTCCAGGAAAGCTTGCGGACTGCATGGAAAAGGACCCGGCAAAGGCAGAGCTGTTTATTGTGGAGGGGGATTCTGCAGGGGGGAGCGCCAAACAGGGCAGGGACCGCAAAATCCAGGCAGTTCTCCCGCTCAGGGGAAAAATACTTAACGTGGAAAAGGCCCAGATACACAAAATACTCAAAAACGAGGAAATACGCGCGCTCATAACCAGTCTCGGGACAGGCTTCGGAGAGGATTTTGACGCCTCAAAACTGCGCTACCACAAAATAGTGATTATGACGGATGCTGATGTGGACGGGAGCCATATCCGGACACTCCTGCTTACGCTGTTCTACAGGTATTTCAGGGAAATTGTTGACAGGGGACATCTATACATAGCCCAGCCGCCTCTCTTCCGGATAAAAAAAGGGAAGAGGAGTGAATATGCATACACTGAGCCGGAGCTCGCAAAACTGGTAGAAGAGATGGGGGAAAATGCCCATGTTACAAGGTACAAGGGGCTTGGTGAAATGAACCCAAAACAGTTATGGGAAACTACCCTGAACCCGGAGCACCGCGCGATGAAAAAGGTAAAGATACAGGATGCAATGCTCGCAGATGAGCTGTTCACCACCCTGATGGGAGACACGGTGGAGCCCAGAAGAAAATTCATAGAAAAGCACGCCCTGGAGGTAGAAAACCTGGATGTGTAGGTGATCCCATGATAGTAACAGAAATCCCTATTGAAGAAGACATGAAAAGCTCGTACATGGATTACGCAATGAGCGTGATAGTCAGCAGGGCCCTTCCGGATGTGAGAGACGGGCTCAAACCGGTGCACAGGAGAATACTCTACGGAATGTATGAGCTGGGAAACACCCATACCAAATCCTACAAAAAAAGCGCAAGGATAGTCGGGGAAGTACTTGGTAAATACCACCCGCATGGGGACGCGGCAATATACGATTCCCTTGTAAGGATGGCCCAGCCCTTCAGCCTCAGGGAAGTACTTGTGGACGGGCAGGGAAACTTCGGAAGCGTTGACGGGGATTCTGCAGCAGCAATGAGGTATACAGAAGTGAGGATGAAGGCAATTGCAGAGGAGTTCCTTCAGGACATAGAAAAAGATACCGTGGAATTCCTGCCGAATTTTGACGGCACACTCAAAGAGCCCACCGTCCTCCCGTCCAGAATACCCGGGCTGCTGGTGAATGGCTCCGCAGGAATTGCCGTTGGAATGGCTACAAATGTACCTCCGCACAATCTTTCAGAAATACTTGACGGGGTTATTGCAGTTATAGACGGGGCAGGAGAAGAAGAACTGCTGGGCATAGTGAATGGCCCGGATTTCCCCACAGGAGGGTGCATAGTTGGAAAGAAGGGGATACTGGATGCATACACCACAGGGAGGGGAATAGTCAAGATACGGGGAAAGGCAGGGATAGAGGAAGGCCGCATAATCATAACCGAAATACCCTACCAGGTTAACAAGACAAACCTGATCCGCCAGGTTGTGGAGAGGGTAAAAGAAAAGAAGATAGATGGGATAAGTGGAATGCACGACCATTCGGACAAGGATGGGATGAATATAAAGGTGGACCTCAAGAGGGGGGAGGACCCGGAAATAGTGCTCAGACAGCTTTACGCCCACACCGACCTGGAAAAAAGCTTCGGGATAATAAACCTCGCGCTGGTCGGGGGAAAACCAAAGGAGCTCACACTGCATGAGATGATAAGCGAATTCATCAACTTCCGCAAAGAGGTCATTGTAAGGAGGAGCAGGTTTGAGCTCAAAAAGGCGCAGGACCGGCTGCATCTTCTGGAAGGTCTGATTGTTGCCCTGCAAAACATAAACCCTGTCATTGAAATCATAAAATCGGCTTCGGACAAGGAATCTGCCAAGACCTCCCTGGAGAAGATTTACGGAATTTCTGAAAAGCAGTCCAACGCCATACTGGAAATGCGACTGCAGAAACTGACCGGCATGGAACGGGAGGAAATTGAAAAAGAGAAGAAGGGGAAGGAGGAACTGATAAGGGAGCTTGAAGAGCTTCTTGGGAATGAGCAGAAAATACTTGAGGTAATAAGGCAGGAATCCCAGGAGCTCAAAGCAAAGTTCGGCTCCCCCAGAAAAACAGAAATCATTGAAGGGGAAGAGGATGAAGGCATAGAAGCGCTGATTCCTGATGAAAAAGTTGTTGTTACCTTCTCCAAGAGGGGGTATATCAAGAGAGTCCCCCTGGAAGAATACCACAAACAGAAAAGAGGAGGACTTGGGGTAATAGGCGCAGAAACGGTTGAAGGCGACTTCATAGAAGACCTCATAGTCACGACCAACCACAAGTACCTGCTGTTCTTTACGGATGAGGGAAGGGCCCACTGGCTCAAGACATATAAAGTCCCGGAGGGGGGCAGATATTCAAAGGGGAAGCCGATAGTGAATCTCCTGGACCTCAGGGAAGAAACGATAAACACCTGGATAGCGGTGGATGAATTCAGGGAAAATGAATACCTGATTATGGCAACCAGGAACGGGACAATGAACAAAACAAGCCTCTCTGCATTCAGCAGGCCCAGAAAAGGGGGCATACGCGCAATAACTCTCAGAGAAGGGGATGAACTCGTGGGAGTAAGAAAAACAGATGGAAACCAGACCCTGCTGCTCGGTACGGAAAACGGGCTGGCAATAAGGTTCAATGAAAAAGACGTGAGAGAGACGGGCAGGGGATCTATGGGTGTGAGGGGGATACGCCTGAGAAAAGGGGACAGGGTTGTAGGGTTTGCAATATGCAACAAACCCCATATCCTGACCATCACCGAAAATGGTTATGGAAAAAAGACGCTGCTTGAGGACTACCGAGTGCAGGGAAGAGGGGGCAAGGGCATAATCAACATAAAAACAGGGGGAAGGAACGGAAAGGTTGTCACAGTAAAGGCAGTGGATGACAGCGATGAGATAATGGTTGTGAGCTCCAGGGGAAGGATAATACGCATGGGGGCCCAGGGGATATCCACTATAGGAAGGAACACCATGGGAGTAAGGGTGGCAAAACTCAAGGAAAATGAAAGGGTATCTTCCTGCGCAGTCCTGAGCCCGGAAAAGGCAGAAGCAGAGGTAGAAGATGCAGGCAACGAGGAGAAGTAGGGTTTTAAAGGTGGGGGAATAAATCATTAGCTGTGATATCATGTGGAATAACATCCTGAGCCGGATTCCCTGCCTGATTCTTTTTGTTCTTGTTTTTTCACCGGGCCTTGCGACTGCCTGCGAACCGGGGTTTGTGGATACCCTGGACATCAAAGTAATTGACCACAAATACCGTCCAATTGAAGGGGCAGCGGTGAATATTACCTACCAGAAGGACAGGACCACCGGGAAAGGATATGTGACCACCAACACCCAATACACCGGGGAAGACGGCAGGGTAGAAGAAACCATAAGGAATACTGAAACATTTGAAAGCAGGGTTGAGTGTGGGGTCACAATACGCACAGAATACGACGGCGTGGTTGTTGAAAGGGAGATACGGGCAAACGACCACCCCAACGAACTCCATGTAAGATTTGAAGATGCATACCTGCTTTCACTCAGTATTGTGGACAGGTACGGGCAACCCCTTGCAAACACCCAAATAAGGATAAACCAGATGTACCGCAATACTACTAAAAACGGATGTGTGGGCATAATAGTGAACAAGGGAATACTTGAGATCGCGGTCCCTTACAAAAATGGAGTAATAACAAAGGAGATTGAAGTGATGGAGGACAAAACATACACCCTGCAGGCGAAAGTTTACCCTCTCCATCTTGAGGTTGTTGATGACGGGGGGGACCCCCTTGCCGCGGAAATAACCGTGGAAGACATGGAATTTGATGCTGCAGAGGTGGATATAGAGGAAATATCCCTCCAGCACCCACACGTGGTTATTTCTTATGGGCTGATGGAAAAAACCCCTGAGATAAATCTCGCAGAACAGACAGAATACACGGTTTCATTTGATATCACTCCTCCGGAGATAACAGATACTGAAGTGGAGAGGGAGAATGGGGAACTGAGAATATTCTTTTACATTAATGACCCAAACACTTACGCGAGCGGGGTCGACCTTGCAGAAACCACAGTAACCTATACTCTGGAAGGGGTTACCCATACTGCAGTCCCCTATGCAGACAGCGGCAAGTATGCAGTGGACATCCCTGAGCCCCCGGAAAATACCCTTTTGAGGTTTACCATAACTGCTTACGACAAAGAAGGGAACATGAATACAGTGAACGGGCAGTATCTGGTAACTCCGGAAGAAGAGAGCGGGGAGGAAAATGGTAAAGAAGAGGAAAACGGGGAGGGGCAACCTCCTGAGGAGGAAGACAATACCTGCCTTTTTGTTGGGGGAGCCCTCGTAGCTGTAATTTTGGCGTACCTGGTGTGGAGATACGTAAAAGGGCTTACCGAAGAGGAATAACGATAGGTTTATAAATCTGTTAGACGTAATTATACTGTGAATAAAAACGGAAAAAGGTGAAAAATGTGCCGAGGGGAAGAAGAATCGTTATTAACAAAAAGATTGACGACAACAAGGTAGACAACTTCAGGTTTCTGGACATGGGAGAAATAGAAGAAGAAAGGGCCGAAGTTGAAAATCAGCTTTCCAGCTCCATAGAAGAAGTCATGGAAGCGGCCAAAGAGATGAATTCACGGAAAAAACTCAACGATGAGGCCCTGAAGAAAGGGGGTCTTTACTCAATACAGGATTCATATGAATTCCTAAGGTCAAAGGGCATGGATATCTCATTCAGGGCATTTGGCGGAAGGATAGAAAGGCGCAGCATACCCTCGGTAAAAATAGGAAAAAAGCGCTACATTCCGGTGCAGTCCCTTGAAGACATGCTGGAACTAGGAAACAGATTCTACAGTGTGCGCAAAGCATATGAAAAATACAAGAAGCATAATAAGAACATCAACTACCGTGCCTTCATCGGCAGGGTAGAGAAGAATTCTATCCCCTCAATAAAAATAGGCACAAAAAGGCTGATACCAAAGGAGGCAATAGACTCCCTCAACCACGTTGCAAAAAAATACTACTCTGTGAGCGAGGCACTGAAGGAACTCCACCAGAGGAACGTGGAAATAAAAAGAAATGCATTTGAGAGGAGGCTCGACAGGAACCGCGTTCCCCATGTAAAAATAAGCGGAAGAAGATTCATACCGCGGGAAGTGGTTTCCGAGCTTATTGAAAAGGAGCTTGTGCTCAGAAAGAATAGCTATTGAATTTAACCTTTTTCTTCCTTATTCTTCCAGATGGTGAGAAAGAAAGGCGTTCTGCTCAATATTGACTATATCCTAAGGAAGGGCCAGACCTATGCAAGGCTGGAAGTAAAAGGAAGGCGGGCCTCTGCACTTTACTACAAATACAACCCCTATTTCTATGCTTATGCCCCTCCTGAAGCCCGGAAAGAGATAGAGGGCACAATTGCCAAGGCAAGAGACGGGGAAATAGTTTCTCCGAAGAAAGTTGAGCCGGTAAAAAGGACACTCAATGGCGAAACAAGGCAAATGCTGAAGATATACTGCAAAGCCCCGAGGGATGTGCCCCTGCTTGAAGACAAAATAGAGTTCGCCTGCTATGAATACAGCATCCCGTTCGGAAGGCGCTTTTTGATGGATTTGGGGCTTGTTCCGCTCTCTATAATAAAGTATGAAAGAGAAGGGAGGTTCATAAAAAAATTCCTGGGTTCAGAGGGGAACGGGGGCCATCTGCTCCAGGGCCTTTCCTTTGATATTGAAACATATAATCCTGAGGGGGCGTCCAGGGAGTCAAAAGACCCCGCACTTATGGTAAGCTATGCCACAGATGATGAAGGCGGGGTGCTTACCTACAAAGATGTCCCGGGGAAAGAATTTGTGCATACCCTGGACGGAGAAAAAGAGATGATTGAGGGATTTTGTTCGCTGTTGGAAGAAAAGGATGTGGATGTGCTGATGGCCTACAACAGCACCAACTTCGATCTCCCCTATCTGCTGGAAAGGGCAAAAAGAAACAAAATAGAGCTTCCGCTGAGCAGGGACGGCTCATCTTACAGGAAAACAAAAAAAGGGCTCCTGAACCCCCTTAAAATCCGGGGGAGGGTGCATATAGACCTTTACCCTTCCGTGCGGTTTTTCGGGTTCACAGGGATGATACAGAGCGGGGACTATACCCTCAAAAACGTATATTCTGCAATAACCGGGAAGAAAAAGAAGATGGTGGAAAGGAGCGACATCTGGAAGATGTGGGATAACGGGGAACTTGGAGAGCTTTCAGAGTATTCGCTTGCAGATGCAGTGTGCACACATGAAATAGGGAAGCACCTACTGCCCATACAAATGGAACTTAGCGAGATAACCCGGCTCCCGCTTTTTGATGTTGCTTATTCTACTTCGGGGCAGCTGGTGGAATCGCTCCTCATGAGCGAGGCGGTAGAGAAAAACATCGTAATACCTCCCAAGCCCAGCGGCTCGGCGGTCAATGCAAGGGCCAAGAATCCGATTAAAGGAGCATATGTAAAACTTCCCGAGCCCGGGATTTACGATGACATTGTGGTCTTTGACTTCCGGGGCCTGTACCCGAGCATAATCTGCTCATATAATATAGACCCGGACAGGCTGGACAGGGAAGGAGATAGCTTTGAATCCCCTACCGGGGCGAAGTTCCTGAAGGAGCCTGTGGGGCTGATTCCGGGGGTTTTGGAACGGCTTATGGGCAGGCGGGCAAAAATAAAAAAACGGCTGAAGGAGATGGAGAAGGGCTCTGCTGCCTACAACCAGGCATATGCAAGGAGCTATGCGCTTAAAATCCTGGCAAACTCGTTCTACGGGTACCTGGGGTATGCGCGCTCAAGGTGGTACAACAGAAACTGTGCAGAGAGCGTTACTTCATGGGGCCGCCAGCACATAAAGGAACTTGAAAAAAAGGCGGAGAAAGCAGGATTTCGCGTATTATACATGGATACAGACTCCGTTTTTCTGCTGCTTGGAGACAGGACCAAAGAGGAGGCACTTGAGTTCCTGGAAGAAATAAATTCCGAGCTCCCGGAGAAGATGGAGCTGGAGCTGGAGGACTTCTATAGCCGGGGGGTTTTTGTCAGCAAAAAACACCAGAAAGAGGCCACCGGCGCAAAGAAGAAATATGCAATGCTTTCCGAGGATGGAAGCATCAAGATTAAGGGTTTTGAGCTGGTTCGGCGTGACTGGTCTGCTGTTGCAAGGGAAACCCAGAGGAAGGTGCTGGAGGCCATCCTAAAGGAAGGAAGGAAGCAGAAGGCGGTTGAAATAGTCAAGGAGGTCATAGAAGAGCTGAAAAAGGGCAAAATGCCAATGGAAAAAGTATCCATCTACACCCAGCTGAAAAAAGACCCCAAAAACTATGACATCAAATCGCCTGAGCTGTCTGCAGCCCAAAAAGCAATGGAAAGGGGCAGGAAAATAGGCAGGGGAAGCATAATTTCGTATGTTATTACCCAGAAGGGAAAAAGCATTTCGGACAAAGCAGAGCTTGCTGAGTTCGCTGAAAATTACGACCCCCAGTATTATATAGATAACCAGGTTTTGCCTTCTGTGATGAAGATACTCAAGGAGCTTGGGTACGATGAATATGAATTGAAGCATGGGGGGAAGCAGAAGGGGCTTGGAGACTGGTTCTAATCCTTATTTTTTGACTTCCCGTTCTTCTCCCCGTTAAGCCTGCATATGGACTTCCAGAAGAAGAAACCGACTACTGAGAAAGTGATTATCGGGGAGAACCAGGATGGTATGTGCATTCCAAAGCTCTCAAGAACCATTATAGTTCCCAGGAAGAATATGGAATACATTGCCCCGTTTTTCAGGAAAACATATTTCTTTACATTTTCAATATTGCGGATCGTGAGTTCCCTGACCACAAATGCTCCCACTCCGTTTCCAAGAAGTATAAGGGGGACGGCAAAAGTGAATGCGAATGCCCCTACCACACCATCTATTGAAAAGGTGGCGTCAATTACCTCCAGGTACATCAGTCTGCTGAGGTCTGTCATCTTCTGGGAGCCTTTCCTGAGCTTTGATTCCTGCAGTTCCGCATTCTGCTTGAACCCATGGACGATGAAGAAGGCGGTTGAGCCGACCACTGCACCAAATGCAAGAAGGGGGTCCAGGTTTATTGCGTGCCAGGTTATGTAAGTGAGAAGTATGGATACCACTGCAAAGAACCACACCCCCTGTTTTCGGAAAAACTTTTCAGTGGGCAGCCCAAAATGCTTTGGCTCCAGAAACAGCCAGTGGAAAAACAGGAAAATCAGGAATATTCCTCCGGCAATAAGCAATATGGGGCCGCTGGCCTCCATTGCTTCTACAACCTCGGGGTCGCTGGAAAGGGTTGCGACAAAAACGTCCTCCAGAGTAAAGCTTGGGTTCGCAACCCAGACGATTGCCGCTGGCAGGAGCCCCCTTATCGCGAAAACGGCTATCAGGATTCCCCAGAGGAGGAACCATCTCTTCGCCCTCTCGCTCATCTTTGAGAGGATTTCTGCATTTATCACTGCATTGTCCAGGCTGGTAATGGTCTCGAAGAAAATGAGCCCCAGGACTGTGAGTGATATTGCAAAGATATCCATTGCATAATGATAGAGAGGAGTAATTTTTATTTATTTTCATTAAGATGGAGAAGACGGGGCCTTGGGGCAGGTGTTATGTAAAAGGCTATCTACGCCTTTGGGTTATTTTTATGTGCTCTTTCAGCTTGCCCAAAAACTCCTTTGGGTTATCTGGGCTGAGCAGGTATTCCATGCTGCCAAAATCACCCTCTTCAACTGATAGATAGACATATGTTGACTCAGGAACATCCAGGTGCAGTTTCCAAGAGGAAAGTTTGCGCTTTTTGCTTTGCCCAAACCGGATAGGGAGGCTGGAATAATTCCCGACCATCTTAAGCTTCATGTCTTTCATCGTTCTGTCAGGGGTTGAAGGATTTTTGTAACGGGCATTGATATCTCCCACCGGACTTTCGATGGTTGTTTCTTTGATATCTTATTTATGGATTTCGTTCCAGCGCTCCGTTAAAATCTCCCTAGCCTCCTTAGCACTGAGCTGTTTCGCCTCATGCACCTGTGCGTACGGCAAAACTTTGCGATGTAGGATCGGGCGGGTCATAACCAACCCCTTTTCCGTAACCAGATAAGAAACATTCCAAGTGAATTCTGTATATGCAGCAGCTAAAGTGATTAATGCTATACCAACCACAAAAAGATAGGTGACAAAATCTCTAATGTCCCCTGACATCATAACTGCTGCAAAAATGAAAAATGCAGATAAAATTGCAAAAACTGCAGCCCGGAACAACCTCTTGGAATTTTTTTCCCTTCAAACCCACATAAGTGTAATCCATGGAAACCACACATCTAGATTACTGTGGGATATTTATTAAGATTGTCCAGAGTGCCATCTAGAGGTTCTCAACAACCGTAGGCCCAAGGCTTTCCTTGTCCCTTGAGAATTTGTAGCTCCTTGCAAAACCGGAGCTGATTAAATCCTCTTCATGGGTTATCACAAATGACTGGGGGATTATCTGCGGCACCTTATTCTCAAGGGCTTCAGAAAGCGCATGGACAGCATCCCTGTCAAGATTATGGGTCGGCTCATCAAGCATCATCCACCCGACTCCGGGAGTAAGCACGGTTGAGAGCGCAATCCGCAGGGTGAGGGAAAGGCAGGCACGCTCTCCTCCTGATGCCACTTTCTCCAGGCGCCTCCATTCTCCATCATATACT
The DNA here is from genome assembly GCA_046538155.1 of Candidatus Micrarchaeia archaeon. Taxonomy (GTDB): domain Archaea; phylum Micrarchaeota; class Micrarchaeia; order Anstonellales; family Bilamarchaeaceae; genus CAIKOA01. Next base: position 49,227 of record JBKHJL010000001.1, on the reverse strand, counting down.
TCAAAGAAGTAATCCTTCTCCGTAGCTCCCAGCCTGATTTTCCCGTAATCCGCATAAGGGTAGATTACCGGCCATATCTCGTTCATTGCAGAGCTTATTGTTTCAGTAAGCTCAGAGCGCAGTTCGCTCTGCAAATCAAGAAGTGAGTTTTTGTATAGGATAAGGTCCTGTTTTAGGCCCTGCAGATGGGCTGCCTGCTCTTTTGCATTTTCCATTTTCCTGATGCGATCCTGCAAAACGGAAATCATCTCTCCGGAAGCTTCCTTCTCCTTCTTAAGCATTTCAAGGCGGGAGGTGGTGCGCTCCTCCCTTATGCGGGCTTCTTCAAGGGAATTTCTTGCATTTTCAAGCTCTGTTTCGCTGAATCTGATTGAATCGAGGGCGGTCTTCGCCTTCCTGCATTCTTCCTCCCGTGCCTTCAGGGCTTCCTGCTTGCGGAGGAGGGATTCCTCCTCCCGGTACTCCAGGAGGACCCTGGAATGCTCCTGCTCAAGCCGCTCCCTCCTTTCATGGAGGGCTTTTTGCCTAGACCTGGATTCAAAGAGTTTCTTTTCAAGTGAAGATTTCTTATTTTCAAGTTCAGGAAGGGACTCCGCCCTGGACCTGAGTTCCGGAAGTTTCTCCTGCAACTGCTCAAGCCTGCGAAGCAATTTCTTCAGTGCATAAAGCTCCTCCCTTGCTTTTGGAATGGCTTTTTTGAGTTCTGAAAGCTCGTGTTTTCTTTTTTCTATTTTGCGCTTTTTATCCAGGAGTATCCGCTGTTTTTTTTCAGGGGGGAGGCCTGAACCGCAAAGCGGGCATTCTGATTGCTCCGGGTGCAGAGCAGCCGCAGACTCCTCAAGCTCTGATATTTCATTTATAGTTGATTCAGACCTGGAAGAGAAAGAAACAAGCTGCTCCTCCATTTTCTCAGCAGATGCCTTCAAATCCTTTTGGCTTTTGAATCCTGCGATCTCTTTTTTGAGTGAACAAAGTGAATCAGAAGAGCTTTTGGCAGATTCCAGCAGTGCAGAAACCCGCCCAAGCTGGCTGGCAAACGCAGAAGATTCCTCCCCCAGGGTGTGTATCTCAGAGCCCAGTTTTTCCCTGTGTTTTGAAAGGTCGGCCAGTTTTTCCCTGCGGAATGAGAGGGATTCCCTGGAAGGGCTCTTTCCATCCAACTCAGAAGAGAGCTGTTCAAGGCGGGCCCTGGAACGCTCCAGCAGGTTCCGTGCGGCTTCCCTTTCCTTTCTTGCTTTTTCAAATGTGGAAACGGACTTTTGAAGCGGGGCTATCTGTTCCCTGAGTGCGGAAAGGGATTTTTCTGCGCTTTGCTTCTCTTCACTCAGGAATGAAAGCCTTTCTGTCTTTTCAGCATACTCTTTTTTGCGTGATTCGTGTTCTTCCGGATTATATAGGGAAGAGGCAGATTCCGCCTCTCCGGAAACCCTGTTGAGAATGTAAACAGAGTTTGCCCGGGCAGTCTCAAAACGGTTCAGCCCGAGGAGCCGGTCCATTTCTTTTTTCCTTCTTCCCGGGTCAATGGTAAGGAAATAATCTATATTGTTCTGTTCAGAATAAACTGCCCGGGTAAACAGGTCATAATCCATCCCCAGCAGGGAAGAGACCGCCTCATTTACCCTGGCCTGGCCGGTCTCTAGCACATTTTCTCCCTCATAAAGCTTTGCTGCGGCAGAAAGCTTGTTTCCTTTTTTCCTTAATATGCGACGTATCCTGTATTTTTTTCCGCCCTGGGCAAAGCAAAGCCCGACCTGCGCCTCTTCCTCCCCATGCATAATTACGTCTCCTGCAGAAGTTTCCCTCCTTTTGAGGGCAGGAAAAGCGCCAAACAGGGCATAGCTGAGACCATTCAGCGCGCCGCTTTTTCCGCTGCCCATTATCCCTATTATGAGGTTTGTACCCCTGCCAAACTCTAAACTGGTATCCTTATGCGTTCTCCAGTTCTTCAGGGAAAGAGAATTTATCATCAGGATAATGTTATAGAAAAAAACATAAAAAGGAAGCCAGGGGTGGTTTCCGGTGGGTTGCGAAGCGCATAAAAAAAGACCGCATTAATGTGTAAAACATGAAAATGATGCTTTTGCTTTTTATTGCGGGAATCCTGTTCCTGGGTTTCGGGTGCCCTTCAGAAGAAAACGGGGAAACCGGAGTCTCGGAAGAGGAACTCCCGGAGGAAGGGGAGATAGGGGAAAGTGATGGGGCAGAAGAAGAGATTCCCGGGGAAAACCAGACAGGGGAAGAACCAGAGGTAACCCATTGCAGTGATGGGACTCCGGTAGGGGAATGCTCGGAAAACCAGCCAAAAATATGCGACAAGTACAGGAACCTGGTGGATAGTGCGGACATCTGCGGATGTCCTGATAATTCTGTGAAACGGGGGAAAACGTGCATTTTTGAATGTGAAGACGGGACAAAAATAGGGGAATGTTCAGAAGAAAAGCCATATTACTGCAACTCAAATGCTGCGCTTGAGGAGCGCGCAGACCTTTGCGGGTGCCCGGAAGGATATGATGCGTATAATACAACCTGCAGGAACGCCTGCGAAGACGGCACCCTGAAAGGGGAATGTTCTGGAGAGAATCCCCCTCTTTACTGCAACAAGGACTACGAACTGGTGATGAACCCCCCACTTTGCGGATGCCATCCATGGGAACTGCTCAGAGACAGGGAGTGCTTTGACCCCACTTCAGTGGAATACTCAATAAACGACGAAATCCCCGTTGAAGAGAACCTCACCATGGTGTTAGAGGACGCGGACGAGAAAAACTGCGATGACGGACTCTATATGCGGGTCCGGCTAACAGTGGAGAACAGGGGTGCGGAAGACCTTGAAATAACCCCTTATAACTTAAAGGTATTCTGCGATGAGAGGAGAACAGGGATAAACAGGCCTGAGGGGTGCGTTGTTGCGGACCTCTTCCAGTGGGATAAGATAGGTGCAGGGAAAACAGAAACAGGATTTATCTGGTTCAAGGTGACCGGGGGCACCGGGGATTACCATGCAGAATATCTCCACAAATACACTCCTACTGTTCTAAAAGAATTCTATATAAATATGGATGAAGAGGATTGATCTGATGGTTGGAGGGCAGCTTCAAAAAACCAGGGTAAGGGTTTTCTATTTTTCAAAAAGCGGAAACACAAGGAAGGTTGCGGAAGCGATAGCAGATGAGATGAATACCGAAGCGCTTGAAGCAGAAGCCGTAGGAAGCGGATATAATATGAAAAAATGCGACCTCCTTTTTGTGGGCAGTGGGAATTACCTCTCCGGGCCCGGCAAGGCGATGGTTGAATTCATTGAAGGGATTGAGCCCGCAGAAGACAGGCACGCTGCAATATTCGGGACATCAGGGGGGAGCGGAAAAAAATACCTTGAAAAAATGGAGGAGCTGCTTGAAAAGAAAGGGATAGGGGTTCTCGGGAAATGGGACTGTCCGGGCCAGGAATTCTCCCTAAAAAACCGGGGAAGGCCCAACGAGGAAGACCTCTCAGAAGCCCGGGACTTTGCAAAAAAAATGCTGAAAAAAATAGAAATAGTTTAGCCGGTGCCCTTTGCTGACTGCAACCTCTCGTTTATACTGTGGGTTGGGGGTGCAAGAAATCCCCACCACGGGCCTGCTTCCTCAATTAACTCTCCTGTCTGTGCACTCATGATATACTCGGTCTGCGAATCAACCGGGAAAATCCAGAAGAACTTTCTCTGCTCCCGTACTTTAAACCGGTATGCCGGTCCTTCGGAATGCATTTCCAGAACCATGTCCTGAAATTGGGCATTCTCCACTTCTTCATCTATTATCTGGGAAGGCATGACCTTGATTTGGTGCTGGTTTCCGTTGTGCTCCAGATACACATTCTGGTTCTGGATTTTCAGGGTTTCATTGCAGGTCGCTGAAACCCCATTAGAACTAAGTATAGTCGTCTGTTCCTGTTTCTTTACCTGGAAAAGTTGCTGCCCCATCTCCTGTTTTTCATTTCCCTGCTGGCCTACTTCAACAACTTCACCCTGGGAAACTTCTTCAACAGTCCCGTTTTCACCCCCAACAACAATGGAATCCCCTTCCTCATTTGTCATTACCACTCCACCTGACGTATCCTCATTCTCTGTTTCTGTGGATTCTGATTCGGTGGTTGTGTCCGTAGTAGTCGTAGTAGTTGTTCCGCCTATAGTTACCGTTTCTCCAACTCCTACTGTTGTTCCTGCAAAAATACTCCCGAACAACAGAAGCATTGCAAATATTGTTTTGTACATGAGTCAGGATACTCCACCAAGGAATAAAAATATGCTGGGCTCATGTCCCGGGGGCGGAGCCAGTTATCGTGCTTATCAGGTAAATGGTTATTGCGCATACTACCCCAACCATGAATGTTTTCATGGCAGAAATTGCGATGTTCTCTCTGGACAGCTTTCCCAGGAAAACTCCCAGGAATACAAAAATCAGCAGCCAGATCAAGAAAGAGAAATAATATGCAATTTCCATCTCAAGAAAACCTGCGGAAGAGGAAAAAAATGGCATAAGTATTACCAGTATCGCGAGAAGGGGGGAGAAGCCATTTATCAGGGAAACATAATAAGTTGCAAATTTATCAGCTTCTGATATTTTTGTTTTTTCAAGGCTCTTCAGCATCTTCTGCTCAAGGTCGTGGCGGGCCTTTGTGCGCTCTGCGCTTTCTGAAAGGTATGTGCCCCAGACTCCGGAAATAAAAATAGCGGCTCCTGCACCAAGCCCGAGAGTGATTATTATGCCTGGGGTCGTTATGCCTGCAAGAAAAGAGCCGAGCAGGACTCCGAAAATAGTAAGGGTCCCGTCAAATGTATTCATTACAAAATATCTGCGGGCCAGCTTGGACATATCTGTTATGTGCTCATAACTGCTGATTTTCTCCCTAAACTCTTCAGACATTCAGCTCACTGGTTTAATCAAACCCCTCATATCTGGGGGTTCCCTCTCTGACCGTGTATACATGGTCTATAGAATGGATTGTTGCCCCGGTGCTTTCTATGACTTGGTTAATCTCATAATAACTCAGGTTCTTGCCCCTGACTGCTATTTTTACATTTTCCACTTTTTTATCTATTTCAAGAAGATCTACACAAACGCCGTCAACACCCCCCAGTGCAGTTATATTGCGGGCAACCTCAAGTATGGAGGGTTCCATGGGCTTCAGCACATCCAGGACAATCTTTCTTACTCTAACATCTTCCATGGACAATATCAATAAACAAAGAATATAAAAATGGAGGGGGAGGGGGAGTTTTAATGTCTTTTCGGGCAAAATGAAGATATGGAGAAAATTATCATATATTTTATGGTTTTGGGACTCCTGATTTCGGGGTGCCCGCAGGAAAAGAAGGGCTCGCCCGGGGTGCTTGAGCCGCCTACTCTGGAAGAATGTACAGATTCTGATGGGGGAAAGGACGAATTTACTTATGGTACTGCCTCACTGGGCTCAGAATCCAAGAGCGACAGCTGCACTGAAGATGGAAAAGTATTGGAACATTACTGCTCTCTGGGAGCGATTGAAAGCGAAACAATCGCCTGTCCGGCGGGATATGGGTGCCAGGGGGGAGCATGTGTTGAACTCAATTGCTTTGATACAGATGGAGGAAATATGCCCGGGACAAAGGGTACCGTGCAGTATGACGGGGAGCAATACTCCGACTATTGCACAGATGAGGGGAGTGTGCATGAGTATTACTGCGGGGAGGGTGTTGCTGAAGAAGATGTTGCCTGTTCTGCAGGAGAAGTGTGTGAAAACGGGAGGTGCATTGAAGTTCCGAGCTGCACAGATTCTGATGGGGGAAAAGACCTCCATGAAGGGGGCACCGTTGTTGCGGGGGAGCATAGCTATGAGGATTACTGCCTTGGCACATATGTTGTTTACGAATATTACTGTGAAAACGGGGCAAAAAAAGCAGAGCAGATTTCCTGTCCTGAAGGGGAGTACTGCGTTGACGGAGTATGTGCTGAAGAAGAAGAGCACAAATGCGAAGACACGGACGGGGGAAAGAAAACCTGGAAAAAGGGGACTGTGACTTACTGGTCAGGTGGGGAGGAGTACACAGAAACAGACAAATGTTATGATGATTATTCTGTTCTGGAAGTGTGGTGTACAGATGAGGGCATGGCCGGTTTCGGCATACTTGAATGTGATTCCGGGGAAACGTGCGAAGATGGCGAGTGTGTAGATTGAAAACACACGTATGATGCAATAGGAAAAGTTTGGAACTAAACCAATAGCCTTTAAATGGTTCAATTCAATAGATCTAAGCTAGTTTATATTATATGTAAGGTGGTACAATTGGGAAAAACAGCAAAAGAATTAGTAGGTGAGAAAGCAGAGGAAGTAATCGCAGAGCTCAACAAGGCTCTGGCAGATGAATGGCTTGCTTATGTTCAATACCTAATGGCAGCTTCCATAGTAAAGCATCCAAATGCTGCAAAAGAACTTGAGGATGTTGCAAAAGAGGAGCTTGAGCATGCTGAAGAGGTTACTGAGCGCATCCTCCAGCTTGGGGGGAAACCCGTGGTGGACCAAAAACAGCTTTATGAAATTACTAACTGCGGATATGAAGCTCCGAGCGAAGAAACCATTGAATCGCTCAAGGGGGCACTCAAAGGGGAAAACTGCGCAATAAAAATTTACCACAAGATTGCAATGATGACAAAGGATTGCGATGTGGTAACTTACAACCTTGCGCTCCATATTATGGAGGAAGAAATCGACCATGAAGAAAGATTTGAAGCCCTTGTTGAGTGGATAGAGGGTTGAATTTTTTTTGCCTTTTTCTTATTTTTTCAATTTTTAATGCCGGTTATGCCGATCGTTTTATGAAGGGTGGAGAAAAATGACCAAGAAAAAAGAGATATACAAATGCAATGTTTGTGGAAATATTGTGGAAGTGCTCCACGCAGGGGCGGGAGAACTGGTCTGCTGCGGGCAGCCCATGGAGCTCAAGGCAGAAAAGGTTGAAGAAGAGGGAGATGAAAAGCACGTTCCTGTGATTGAGAAGACAGAAAATGGAATAAAGGTAAAAGTAGGCTCCGAACCCCACCCGATGGAAGAAAAGCACTACATAGAATGGATTCAGGTAATTTCCGATGATCGTTCTTACAGAAAATTCCTTAAGCCGGATGAAGCACCTGAAGCAGAATTCCCGGTGAAGGGGGAAGTAACTGCAAGGGAATACTGCAACGTGCACGGGCTCTGGAAAAGTAAATAGGATCGGCTACTTGGGCTTGTGATGCCCCCATTTTTTCAGGGCCCCGGCCAACTCCTTATTCTTTTTTGCTTTTTGCTCGGGGGATACCCCCTCCATTACTGCTTCTACTGCCTGCATTGTGGCTGCTGCTCCTGCCCTGGTCCCATCCGGATGCCCATGGATTCCCCCTGAAATAAGGAGCACCAGCTCATTCCCATAAATCTTCATTACATCTGGCACAAGACCAGGGTGGAGACCCCCGGAAGATGCGGGGAACACTGTTTTCATGCTTCCCCAATCCTGGTCAAGAATCAGGTGCTTCTTGGCTTTTGTTTTCTTTTCCCTGAGCACATCTGCGATTGCCTTAACTTCAGGCTTTGTACCCACTAGCTTCCCGACTGCGGTCCCTGTATGGATATTATTTACCCCAAGAACCCTCATTATCTTTGCAAGGAACTGCATGGTCATTCCATGCTTTGGATTGCGGTCAAAGGACGCATGCATTGCGCGGTGGGCATGGATTGCGAGGCCCAGGTCCCTGCAGTAATCCGTCATGGTCTGGACTGCGGAGTTTCCTGTAACCACCACATCAATCATTACATAATTCCAGCCTGCATCCGCAACTAGCTTAGCACGCCTCTTCATCTCTTCTGTCTCTGCCGTGATGTTGAAGAATGCGGATTTTTTTTCTCCTGTGCTCTTTTCTGCCTTGTCCCTCAGCCTTGTCATGATTTTCAGGCGCTCTTCAAACCGGTTGAATTTCTGGGAAGTGAGGTTTTCATCGTCCTTTACAAAATCGAATCCGCCCATCCAGGTCTGATATCCAATATCCGCATGCTCTTTTGCGCTGAACCCTATCTTGGGCTTCACTACTGCACCTGTGAGTGGACGCTTCTTTACTCCCATCATTTTGCGGATTCCGCCCATTCCATATTGGGGGCCCCTGAATCCCTTCAAGTAGCTGCGTGGGAGTGTTGCATCTATAAGTCTGAGATTCTTCACTCCCTTCATGCCAAATATGTTTCCTGCAATCCCCGAAAGGAGCTGAGCCATATTTCCTTTTTCCCAGAGTCCGCTCGGATATGCAACCTTCAGGTAATTTCCATCCATATGGAAAGCCTTTGCCTTGAGCTTTTTCATCCTGGGAGGGAGCCTGGTCAGTGTAGTCCAGGTCCCGGTAGAGCTTTCAGATGCTATCCTTCCGGCAGATTCCTTCTTGCTCATTCCTGAAGGAGGCTCGAAATAAAAAAGAACTATCAGGTCATCTTTTGCTGGCTTGTACTTTAAATCCACAAACTGGTTGTACCAATCTATTTTTGCCATGCTGGAAAAATGAAGACAATAAATAAAAGGCTACTGGGATTCCGGAATTTCCCTGCCGGTCATCGGTCCTAAGAGCAATTTCACAAGAATTGGCCCGCAAAATGTTGTGGCTATGCTGAGGACGATCATTGCAGTAATAAGCATGTCATCTATCAGCCCCATTTCAAGCCCCACAAATGCAACGGCAAGAGTAGTGCTTAATTGGGGAATTGTTGCAACTCCTGAGATTATGCTTTCTTTTGAATTGAAGCCATTTACTTTTCCTGCAAGGAATCCTCCTAGAAACTTGGACAACACGGCTGCTGCTACTATTATGAGGATAATGGAGAGGCCTTCCCCCCCATTAAAGAGAACGCCCACATCCATCTCCGCACCGATTATTATAAAGAAAACCGGGATGAACAGCCCGTAGCTGATTGCGTGCAACTTCCTTTTAAGTATCTGGCTCTGGATAGATTCTGAGAGCACAAGTCCGGCAAAGAATCCTGCAATTACCGGGTGCATTCCCAGGAGGTCAAAAAACACCACTGTTGCAATAAGGGCAACAAAAACAAAACGCACTTCCTCTTCAAAAAGGGTTTTTTCTTCCCCGTGGAATTTCCTGAATGCCTCCCTTGCTTTGGGCAGGAGCTTCCTCAGCGCATAGAGGGATATTCCGACTATTATGTAGAAAAGATAGAGAGGTATCTCGGTTGTGGGATTCACCAGCTGTAGGAAGAACGAAAGCATAAGGAGGCTGAAAACATCCTCAAGAATCGTGCCTGAAACTATCAGCCGGCCCAGCTTTAACTGGAGTAGGCCCTGGGATTCCAGCACCGGGAGCACTATCGCAATGGAAGAAGAAACAAATATTATTCCCAGCATGAACGAGCCGACCAGGCCATATCCCAGATAGGATGCGACCAGAAAACCTATGGCCATAGGGAAAATTCCGTTTAGAAGGGAAAACTTGGCTGCACTGCCGACTATCTTCCTGAAGCTGGAGAGCTTTATTTTAAGCCCTGCCATGAACATCAGGAAAACAAGGCCTATTGAACCAAGGAAATCAATCGTTTCATCTATTATAATCAGGTCCAGGGCAAACGGTCCGATTATTATGCCTGCAAGGATTAATGCAACCACATATGGCATATGGAACTTTTTGAGGAACTCTGAAAGAAACAGCCCTGCGGAGATGACTATCAGGAATGATAAAAGTTCCGCCATGGAAAAGGCTATCCCTCAGAAAATATAAATATTTCTATAATAAAGACACCTGCACGGACTTTACCCCCTTGCTTCTTTTCAGGTGGGAAAACAGCTCCTTCACTCTGGAAGCATCTGCACATGTTATCAGGACCCTCAGGCACACGTTTTTGTGGTGCTGGTGGATTTCAGTAACGATTGCATCCTCGAATTCATTAAGCAGGCTGCTCAATGAATCTGCTCCATTGGAGGAATGAGCAACCGTAAATACTGCATCGCAATGCCCCTTTCTTGAGTCCAATGCATTGTATTCATTCAGGAGGGAATCCAATGTGGCCCTCAGGAGCTTGGAGCGACTCCTGAACCCCAGCTTTTTCTGGATGCTGTCCAGCTCCCTGAGCATTCCGCTGTCCATAGAGACGCTTATTATTTCCATTTTGGGCACCGGTTAATAATTTTGAAAGTTTTTTGCTGCAATTGTTAATAACTTAATTGGAAAGATTTAATAACATTCTTCTGCAGAGAATAGACCATGTTTTGGTGGATACTTGGAACCGCAGTAATCGATGCATTGCTTGGCTTTGTAGGAGTATTCTCCCTGTGGTTCAGCAAAAAAGACCTAAACAAACTTATCCATATTCTTGTGGCATTTGCTGCAGGAAGCCTGCTTGGGGGCGCATTCTTCCATCTTCTTCCTGAATCCCTTGTGGAGATAGATGCAGGCAGCACCATGCTGCTCTGCCTTGCAGGGTTTGTGCTGTTCATGATTGTGGAATCATATTTTCACTGGCACCGCTGCAAGGAATGCAAGATCCACCCTTTCTCTTACGTGATGGTTATCGGGGACGGAATACATAATTTTCTTGGGGGAATAATCCTTGCTGCAAGCTTCCTGGTTAGCATTCCGCTGGGAATTGCCACTACCATTGCAATCATTGCACACGAACTGCCGCAGCAGCTCGGAATATTTGGTGTGCTTGTAAGCGGGGGCTTCGAAAGGAACAAGGCAATTCTGTACAGCTTCGCGGCTCAGTCCACCGTGGTGCTGGGGGCGATTGTTGGGTATTTCCTTTCAGGGATTACTGAAGGGTTTGTGCCCCTGCTTGTACCATTCGCAGCCGGGAACTTCATCTACATCGCTGCTTCGGACCTGATTCCTGAGATGCACAAATCAGAGGGATGGAGGAAGATGATGAGCATACTGATATTTGGAATCGGTCTTGCATTCATGTATCTGATAAAAGGCTAAGTTCCTAATTCAGCACCCAGATCGAAGCGTTCAGCACTGTTGCAAAAGAAACCCAGAGCAGATAGGGGATTTGCAGAAGGGCTGCATTTTTTGAGAGCGGGTAGAATTTTGCTATCATTACAGCAATTGAAATCCATAATGGGATTATGCAGAGGAGCCCATACAGGGGGGACTGGAGCCCGAAGAAAAGAAACGACCAGAGCGCATTAAGTACCCACTGCACTGAGAAGATTGTGAGCGCGGTTTTTGCATTTTTCCCCTTTTCGTATTGTTTCCAGATTAGGTAGAGGGAGATGCCCATCAATACATAAAGAGCGGTCCAGACCGGGCCGAAAATCCAGTTCGGCGGGTTGAATTCCGGCTTGATTAATGTTGCATACCAGGTTGGGATTGCAGAAAACGTGAATATTGAGCCAATTGCCCCTGCAAGGTTGCAGAGTATTATTGCAAGGATGAGCTTTCCTGCCTCTTTAAGGTCCATGGGAATACTTCATGAAAAAGGAATAAATGGGTTTTGATTCTTCAGATTGCGTTCTTTATTTCCGGGCGGAGTTTTTTGAACCGGGAGAGCCAGTCCATTCTTTCTTTCCTTAGTTCTTCCACCAGTTTTGCGTATTGCTCTTTTGTATAGTGCTTTTCCGGGTGGAATTTGGAGAGTTCCACCTCCGGGGCGCTGTCCAGTATTTCGTAGCCCCAGTCCGGGTCCTTTTTCCATTCTACTGTGCCTCTTGCGATTTCCTTGATTATGGTGGCGGAATCGTGCACCGTTATTTTTTCTCCCGGGCCATCGTTCCTTCCTACTCTTCCTGTGTTCAGGAAATAGCAGTCCAGGTGCGGGTTTGCGCTGATAAGCTCATAGAATCGGTTTCCCTCTTCTTCCTCTGAGCCTATTATGAAGGGGTTTGTGCCAACTACCCTCCTGGGCTTTCCCGGGGAAACATCTGATGCTGCGCTCCCCATTGATTCTCCAAGCATGAAGAATGCTGCGGCCTGCTCATTAGTTAATTTTGCAACCGGGGGGATTATCGTGTCCCTCCTTGTGAGGAAGATTATCATGTGGGTTTGGGGGAGGTCAATATCCTTGTTTGTGTCCTCCATTTCAGAGCGGAGCACCACCGCGCGCCCATTTGTGGTGATTGAATCATCAAAAAAATCCATCTCCCCGTTGTCCAGGGCCTTTACATTTTCAAGGAGGGCATTCCTGCTCCTTGCTGCCTTGTAAAGGATTGGCTGGTCTTCCGGCTCCAGTGCATCTGTTTTTATGTAAAAATTGTCTTCCGTGCCCCTGCAATAGGAATCCTTCTGCATTAATACTACGTCATCCTGCCTGATGATTGTTCCCTCTCCTTTTTCTTTATTTAGCCAGTGGTGGTGGCAGGTGAGGGTTGTTTTCCCGGTTGCGCTTAATCCAAAAAGGAGCACTCCTTTTTCCTCAAGCTTGCCTTCATTAGTAAGTACTTTGAGAACCTTTGAACCTGCGTGCAAACCAAGCCCTCCTGCCTGCTTGGTGCGGTACATGGCCATGCGCAGGTTTGCTTTTTTCAGCTCTCCTGTATAATCTGAGCCCAGGATGAATGTGGTGCAGGTTTTTGGGTCTGCAATTATCTTGGTTTCGGGCCATTCGGGGACTTGGACACTGGTAAAATCCGGCTCCTTTCCCTGTTCCGGGTCGAAAAGCATCCTTCCCCACAGGTATGCTAGATGTGCGTAGGCTTCTGATATATATGCGCGGCAGTGGAATGGATTCCTGAGGCACATCTTCCTATCGATTTGAATGAGCTTTTTTCCCTGGAGGTGTTCTGCAACCTTCTGGATTGTTTCCTTTTGTTCCTGGGTGGGCTCGCCTTCCACGATTTCGGTGAGTTTGGCGCTCCTTCCTTTAATCCTGGTTTTGTACACTAAGCTTCCGTAGATTGTTTCTTGGGGATTTTCAGTTAAGGAAAGTTCCCTGAGCCTTTCAAACGAAGGGTTTATTTCCAGGTCTGCGCCTTCGCGTATTTTATTGAGCGCCTCTGTGAACAGCATGCAGAACCCGTTTCTCCAGTTAGGTTTATTTGTGTATCAGACCGCACGTCACTGCTGGCGCAGGTTTCGTGTTTTGGGTTTTCCGTTTTGAAATTTTTAAACTTCGAAACCGGCAACCAAAAACTCTCCGAGCCGGCACCACAGCTTCATGCGTTCAATTGGTATAATCTACTAACTGTTGCTGTTGAATTTCATGTCTGGCTCGCTTAAATAAGCTCCCAGCACTGCAGATGGGTGTGTGGCCCAGGCTTGCACCCGGGATTAGAACTAGAAATGAAAAGGATAAAAAAAGTAATGATTACTGCTCTTTGAGCTGGTTAAGCACTTTTGGGGCGGCCTCAAGCTGCTCTGGAGTGCCTTCCACGATAAGCCTCTCGCCATCCTGGGAGACGCTCAGTTGCCTGGGGCCTTCAATTTTTGCGGCGTCCCCTGCGGGGACTTCAACTGCCACCCCGAGAACGTCGTGCGGCAGGACGCCGGCAAAGACGTCCTGCCTGTTGTCGTAGTAGTAGAAGTCGTAGCGGACCGGAAGGCCCACATATGAAGAGCCCCTTCTCCAAAGATGCCTAGCTTCACTAGAATACTCAACCTTTTTGCCACTTGGAATTCCTGTTTCTTCATGTGGCATGTACCACTCATCTTCAGAAGGAAATTCTGGAACAACAACCAACCTGGTGTCAGGAACAGCAATTACTATGTCTTTTCCATCTTTTTGAATGTCATCAGCAGTCAACTCAGGAACTACAAGGGCGATTCCTTTCTCCCCCTTGTATTTTCCAGTGGAAATAACTACCCTTGGCTCGCCTTCTTCAGCAAAAACTATCTGGTTTCCCAGCTTGGTGCCTGCTTTTTCGTATGCCAGGCCTTCTCCGGCAGGACACGGGAAAACCTCGCGGATTTCCCTCCAGTTATCGGTTTTAGTGAGCAGATGATTCAATACCTTGTGGCTGATAAGCCTGAGGTTGGTTCCATATTCTGCATTTGCAGCCTTTACTGCTCCGGGGGCTTCCAAAAGTGGAATTCTTTCCCTGTCACTGAATTTCCTTAATACGCCTACAGTAACAGGCTTGCCATTAAGCTCAAACCTGGTTGTTTTCATATGTAGCTTTCTTGCTGCTTGTGCCATATTTTCACCATTATTAGTTATTATTTATGGTTAGTAATGTTTAAATAGGTATTGGTTGAGCTTAAGTTCAGGGAATTGAACTTGTTTTCCAATCTAAAGTTTTTGGATAGCTATGTTAGAATGGTGTAATTTGTGGAAAAAGAGTTAACTTTTTAAGCTTTTAGTTCGGAATATTTTCGGAGTCGTAGTTTCTGGAGGTAGGATCCCTTGGGGACGTGGCCTTCGAAACGCCCGAAAACTCACCACCGCCGTAAAAGGTGGTATCTTTATATTTCTAGGAAATATACATTCTTGAGCTTTTCAAATGCCTTCTTATCTGACAGATACAAACCAAGATAAACGTCAACCAGGTGAAGGCCTTTCGTTCCTTTGTTCGCAACCGAACCGAATATGTTCAGGATTCGCCCGTTCGCGTGCTTTATCGTTGCCTTGAGTATTCCTCTCTCCCTCCTTACCGTTACTTCCTTTCCGGTAAGGCGGACTCCGAGCTGCCTCAACAGGCTTTCAATGAAATTCTTCGTTCCATCTCCTCCGCGCACCACGTTGTAATCATTGTCGACGATGATGTCTACGTGCCCTCTTGTTTTTTCGAGCCAGCGCTCGAGCCGTTGGGCTATCTTCGCTGGCAGGTAATACACGTACCAATCTTTTTTCTCGCTTTTCTGGGGCTTCCTGTGCTGCACAATATTTAGATTCACTCTGGAGGTGTTTTTCAATGCCTGGATAAGGGGCTTTTTCAGCTTGTCCCTGGTTTTCTTGGACAGTTTGCTCCAGTGGTATTTTCCCGCCACGTTGTTCTTGCTGAATATCTGTTCAAATTCCTTGTAAAGTGCATCAATGTCCTTCTCCCTTCCAGAAATTATCCCTGTGTAGAGCAGTTGGTTTGAGGAATCTATCGCGATGTACATAATGAACTGCAGTATTCTCTCTGCAATTACATAAAAAGCTGCTCCCGCCAGCTTTCCGGTGTTTTGGTTTCGGCGAGCTTCAAATCCCCTCCTGCATCCGCCTAATCCTGTTCAGGAGTTTCGTGTCCTGGGCGCGCTCGATGCTCCGGTAAAGTTCCTCCTTGTTCGTGTAAATGTAAACCATTGTGGTCTGGAGCCTGCGGTGGCGGGCGAACTTGTTTACAAGGACGACGTTTCCGTTGTTTTTCTTGGAGTGGTTGGTAATTGCGTAGTGGCGCAGGCTGTGGGTTGTGAGACGGGTTGACATTCCGAAGTGCAGGCGGCGAAGCCGGCTATTTCTGCGCTTCGGGATGGCATAGGGTTCTGGGTTTCGGGTCGTTGGAAAAGCCGTAGGTTTCGTAGAGCCTTGCCTTCCTTATGTATTGGTTGAATTTCTGCCTTGCGTAGCTTATGGAGAGGTGGCGGTTTTCTGCAAAGAAGAGGTAGCCGCCCGCATTCGTGATTTCGGTTTCGGAGTTGTGGATGTAGCTCAGGGTGGCGTTGAACAGCTGCTCAGGGATGAGCAGGAAGTCCAGAGTTTTGGCCTTCTCAGTTTCTATCCTGAGTTCCCTTGTTTTGAGGTTGATGTCCTTGATGTGGATGCGGACGGCTTCGCCTATCCGAAGCCCCAAAATGGCCTGGTAGCTGAACAGGAGGTGCATCCGCGGGTCGTCCGCTGCATTGAAGAATTTCTGTAATTCTTCGTTGGTGAAGCCCTTGTTCATGGAGCCGTATTTAGGGGTTCTCCTGCGCAGGAAGCGGGATTTCCTGCCTTCCGAGAAGAGGGTTATGGCTTCGGCAAGCTTGTCCTTGGAAGCATAGCGCGCAAGGAAATCCAGCTCTTTTTTTATCCGTTTCCAGTCTTTCCGTATTTGGGCCTGGGCTTCTTTCCGGGTCCGAAACGCGGATGTTGAGCTCTGCTCAACAGAAGAAACCGAAGGTTTCTCAGAACCCGAAACAGACAACTCCCGGGTCTGGCACAGATTATTTTCAGCACTCCCATCCCTGCCCCCAAAACCCGGATCTTGAGCTTGCCTCAAGAGAATTCGCCAGAGGCGAATCAGAACGGAAAACGACGAAACTGAAAACCCGGAACCCGAAACATTATGTGCATCAGACCGCACGTCACTCGTCATCGCATTCCCGGCCGAAACCGGAAACCCGGAACTGGAAACCAGCCCGGTTGGCCGTGGCCGGAGGCTATCTCCTGTACAGCAATGATTGACATCATATGCGGCAGCTGGCTTAGGGCCTGGCTCGGTGATCACCTTTGTCATCATCTGCATGCGTATTGGGTGGGGGAAGGGATAAAAAGGAAGCGCGATGCGCTAATCTGCTTTTATGGACTCATGCCATTCTTCAGTGAACCCCATGCTCTCGCAGAATTCAGCGCTCCTGCAACCCAGGGAACTGCATTCCGGGCAGGGAGGGCATACCCTGCAGGTTGCAAAACAATAATCTATATCTGCATTCTGGCATTCCTCATCGGAAAGGACACGGGTGAATGTTCCAACTCCCGGAGCATTACACCTTTCAGGATAGGACTCCATCACCGGATAGCCTGCCGCAGCACATTCCTCAAAGCTGTTTATCTCCAGTGGTGTTGACTCAGAAGGCTCCTGGCTGGGACAGCCTGAAAGAAGGAACACAGAAGCTATAGCCAGGAATACGGGGATTTTCATTTTCCACCCATGGAACTGGGGGGAGCAAGAAATAAAAGGGTGATTGGAAATAGATTTCTGATGGAGTTTGAATCCTTTATGGGTCTGCTTGCTGCAATTGTGCTGTTTGTATATGGGATAGAGCACCTCAGCAGGGAGCTGCAGAAAATAGCCAGCGAAAGACTCAGGAAAGTACTCCAGAAACTCACTAAGAACAGATGGATGGGGGCACTTACCGGGGCAGCAACAACTGCAGCAATCCAGTCCAGCACCGCAACAACAGTAATTACTGTGGGACTGGTAAATGCGGGGATAATCTCCTTTGCTCAGAGCCTGGGGATAATTGCAGGGGCGAATGTGGGGACTACTGTAACTGCGCAACTGATTGCCTTCAACTTTGCAGCGCTTGCCCCATTTTTTATCGTGTTAGGTTTTGTTCTGGGGTTTGTGGGAGGAAAATATAAATTCCTGGGAAAAACAATTTTCTATTTTGGATTCCTCTTTCTTGCAATCGGGTTCCTTTCCGAGGCCGTTGCCCCGCTTAAAACGAACTCCGAAATGCTGGACATGCTGGCTAAACTGAAGAATCCACTGTTGGGGATAATCGCAGGGGCAATACTCACAATGGTACTGCAGTCAAGTTCCGCGACTACAGGGATTGTGGTTGTACTGGGTGCGGAAGGACTGCTCGGGCTTGGAACAGCACTGCCCATAATAATGGGGGCCAATCTAGGAACTACTTCCACTGCATTGCTTTCCGTATGGAGAATGGAGCTGTTTGCAAAAAGGACGGCTGCAGCCCATGCAATATTCAACATCTGCGGAGTTCTCGTATTCATACCTCTGCTGGTGCCCTTTACCGGATTTGTGGAAGGATTGGGAGGGAACGGGGGACAGATGATTGCAAATGCCCATACCATATTTAACGTGACAACTGCAGTCGTATTTCTGCTGCTGCTTGGCCCGGTAATAAAGATTACCGAAAAGATGGTGCCGGGGAAGGAAAAAGAAATACTCTTCAAAACCAAGTACATTGAAAAAATACCCAAGAAAAATGACAGTGCGATAAGGGCGGTTGAAAAAGAGCTGCAGCGGCAGATGGAGTTTATGCGGGAATCCTTCTATCTCTCCTATGGGATGCTAAGGGCGGCAAAAGCGAACAAAATGATGAAGGTGAATAAGCTGGAAACCCTCATTGACCATCTTGAGGAGAGAATTTCAGAGGTTCTGGTGGACCTCTCGGAGCGGAGGCTGACCCCTGGGCAGTCAGAAGACATAATCATACTGGCAAGACTAGCAAACAAGGTTGAGCAGATGGGGGACCTGAGCAAAGAATTTGCAAAGCTTGCTGTAAAACTTGATGACAGAGGGGAATACCTGATTCCCGAAGCAGTGGAAGAACTGGATGAGATAAAGAAAGGGTTTGATGATATAAGTGGAAAAATTGTTGAGAAAGGATGGAAAATGGACAAAAAAACACTTCGGTCTATGACAAAGAGGAGGGCAAAAACTGAAAAAATTATACACAAGGCTTACCGGAGCCACATAAAGAGGCTTGCGGACAAGAGTCTTTCCAGTTATACCAGCACCATTTTTGTTGATGCGGCATATTCAATAGAACAGGCAAACTCTGCCCTTCTGAGAATGGGGAGGTTGTTGCTGAAGCTCAGGAATGAGGATTAGTAATATGTCCTTAACACTACCTTCTTGAAATAGGGCTTCGCTGCATCAACAAATGCATTCAGTTCCTTGTCAGCAAATGGCTTTCTAAGGGAAAAAGAGTCTTCCAGCGTGCCCCCTTCAGGAGAAAATGACTGTATCACATAGTAGTCCGAGCCTTCCAGCCACTTTCCAATCTCTTCCATCTTTTCCAGATCATGGAGACCGGGGACAACGGTTGTCCGGAATTCGTAGGGAATTCCGGAATTGCGGATGATCTCCACGCTCTCTTTTATTTTTGAGATATCAACACCCGTGCCTGCAGATTCCTCGTAGAAATCAAGCGAGGATTTTATATCCATGGCAACATAATCCAAAAATTCCTTGGAATAAAGCTCTTTGAGCATTTCCGGATTGGTGCCGTTTGAATCCAGTTTTACTTTTATGCCCTCATCCTTAAGGGAAGAAATAAACCATGGCAGGTCTGCATGGATTGTTGGCTCCCCTCCAGTGATTGTTGCGGCAGAAACATACCTCTTACGCTTACTGAGCTCTGAAAGGGCCTGCTCCGGGGAAATTCTCTGGGGGGGAAATTCTTCGGGAACCACCAGGAAACGGTTGTGGCAAAAAGGGCAGCGGAAATTGCACCCCACAGTGAAAAGAGTTGAACAAACCTCCCGGGGATAATCAAGGAGGCTTGTTTTCTCTATGTGGGCAAAGTCAAGGCTCATTTACAGTTACCTCTTGCTCTGTTCGGAAGAGGAAAACAGATGCCTTTCGGAAAACTCCTCCTGTTTTCCCTCATTCCACTGGGAAACGGGCCTTATGTAGCCCACCACCCTGGAATATACCTCGCAGGGAACCCTTTTCTTTTCCAGTTCTTTTATCCTTTCTTCATCCATTCGAACCACCAGCTTTTGCTTTCATCCGCACTGCCCCTGCATAGCCAATCTCCTCATCGCACTTCGGACAATACTTGTGCTCTCCGGGAATATAGCCATGGACCGGGCAGATACTGAAAGTAGGGGTAAGTGTGAAATAGGGAAGTCGGAAATTCTCTGCTATTGTCCTTACGAGTTTTGCGGCAGCCTTCCAGTCATAAATGCGCTCTCCGAGGAAAGAATGGAAAACTGTTCCGCCCGTATACTTTGTCTGAAGACTGTCCTGGATCTCCAGTGCGTCAAACAGGTCTATACGGGAGGCAACATGCAGCTGGGATGAATTCGTATAGTATGCCGGAGCATTGGTTTCCCTGTATGCATTCTCGTTCGCTACAACTATATCTGGGTAGCGGACCTTGTCAAGGCGGGCAAGCCGGTAAGTTGTGCCTTCCCCGGGAGTTGCCTCCAGGTTATATACATTTCCGGTGCTCTGCTGATAATCCGCAAGCTTGTCGCGCATAAAATCAAGCACCCTCTCGGAAAATTTCCTGCCTTCCCCGCTCAGAAGGTCTGCGCCAAGGAAATTCACTACGGACTCATTCATCCCGATAAGCCCTATTGTTCCAAAATGATTCTTCCAGTACTTTCCATTTGATTCCTTTATGTTGCGGAGATAGAATTTTGTATACGGATAGAGACCGCGCTCTGTAAACATCTCCAGCACCTTCCTCTTGGCTTCAAGGCTCTGGAAAGCAAGGTCCATCAGCTCAGAGAGCTTCTGGAAATACTGTTCTTCATCTTTTGAGAGGTACCCGATACGGGGGAGATTGATGGTGACCACACCTATTGAACCAGTCAGGGGATTTGCACCGAAAAGCCCTCCACCTCTCTTTTTCAGCTCACGGTTGTCCAGGCGGAGCCTGCAGCACATTGAGCGGGCATCATCCGGACTCATGTCGCTGTTTATAAAATTTGAGAAGTAGGGGATTCCGTATTTTGCAGTCATCTCAAAAATCCCTTTTGCAGTATCAGACTCCCAGTCAAAATCGCTTGTTATATTATAGGTAGGTATGGGGAAGGTGAAGGGGCGGCCTGAAGCATCACCCTTGCACATTACTTCAGTAAACACCTTATTCAGCAGGTCCATCTCCTCCTGGAACTCCCCGTATGTTTCTTTCATCGGCTTTCCCCCCTTTATCACTGCCTGGTCCCTGAGGAAACCAGGGGGATTAAGATCCATGGTGATGTTGCTGAAAGGAGTCTGGAAGCCTACTCTGGTCGGGACATTCATGTTGAAGAGGAATTCCTGCATTGCCTGTTTTACCTCTTCATAACCAAGATTGTCATAGCGGATGAATGGAGCAAGATATGTGTCAAAATTGGAGAACGCCTGTGCACCTGCAGTTTCACCCTGGAGGGTGTAAATGTAATTTACAATCTGCCCAAGGGCGGTGCGGAAATGCTTCGGGGGCTTGCTTTCTATCTTGCCGCGCACCCCAGTGAACCCACTGAGAAGGAGGTCCTGGATATCCCAGCCAACACAATATGCGCCCAGGGTATTGAGATCATGGACATGAAGGTCCCCGTTTTTGTGGGCTTCTGCAAGCACAGGAGAGTATATTTTGTTCATCCAGTATTGGGAAATTATTATGCTGGAAATGTGGGTGTTGAGCCCCTGAAGGGAGTATGCCATGTTGGCATTTTCCTTTATCCTCCAGTCGCTGTTTTCAAGATAACCATCTATTATTTCCACGTTCCGCATAAGGTGGCCAAGGTCCCTCATCTGGGAATGCTGGCTGCGGTAGAGAATGTAGGCTTTTGCTGTTTTCAGGTACTTATTGAGTATCAGGGCATCTTCAACAACGTCTTGGATTTGCTCAACCGAAGGTGGCTTTTCCCTGAACTTATTGTTTAGCAGGCTCACTACCTGGTCTGTAAGGTTCTCTGCCCTGTCTTTGTCCCCTTCTCCGGTAACCCGGAATGCCTTCCAGACCGCATCCCTTATCCTGCTGCGGTCAAACAAGACTACCGTACCATCTCTCTTCAGTATCTGGTAGATATTATTTTCTTCCATAATTGCCACCCTTCTTCAGTTTCTCTATTGTTTCCTCAAATGCTTCCAGGTCCCCGAAATCCCGGTAAACAGATGCAAACCGGATATATGCCACCGGGTCTGCCCTCCTGAGCTTCTGCATTACGATGTTGCCGATTTTGGAACTCTTTATCTCAATGGATTCCTCCTTCCTTAACCTGGACTCCACCTGGTCCACCATCTCCTCTATTTTTGAGAGCCCTATTGGCCTCTTTTCGCATGCCTTGCCGATGCTCATGCGGAGCTTTTCGGAATTGAACGGCTGGCGCGCCCCGTTTTTCTTTATCACATAAAGCTCTACAAGCTCAACCCTCTCGAATGTTGTGAACCTTTTTCCGCATTTCCCGCATTCCCTCCTCCTCCGTATTCTGGACTCAACCTGGCGGGAATCAACAACTTTTGTTTCAATATTGGAACAATAGGGGCATTTCATATCCAGCAGCCTCGTTTTCCCTGCTCCTTTCCTGCTGTATAACAGCGGGCTGAAGAAACACAACATATTGTGTTGGGAGAACATGACATATACAACAATTTGTATTATAAAGGAAACGTTTTACGACGATAGGTGCAAAAACACAGCCGTTGCGGTTGAAACACGGAAAATTTAAAAAAGAAAAAAAGAGGTCAGACGCCGCGTCCGACCAGCGGGCCCTTTCCTGCACCTTTGCCCCATTCTTCCAGGTCATGAGGGACTTCCATCCCGGTTTCAGGGGGTATGTGCGCGGGCTCGGTTTTGGAAAGCCATGCTACATACTCACTTGCATCAATGCTTCTTTGCAGTTCAAGCCCAAGAGTGGCCAGGGCAGCTGAATCCTCCCGGGAAAGCCCGGTTTTTTCAGGGTCCTGGCTAAGCAGTGCATCTACTGCCCTGATTGTCCTTTTAAGAAGCGATTTCCTGTCCGCAGCCGGAGCATCGGATTCTGCAGGGGATTCACCGGCCCGGGCAAGGAGCATGGAAAGCCTGTCCGTAAGCATGCTATGCTCATTAACCCTGCAATTCTGCACAGAGGGCAGCGCCTTTGAAGCGGCAAGCACCCTCTTAATTGCAGATACGGCGTGGCTCCTGCGCAGGCCTTCCTGTCCCCCCATCCCTGATTTGTCCCGGATGGGGTTTGGCCCTTTTCCTGCACCCCGGGGGTGCATCGGTTTAGCGTTTTCAAGTTTTTTCATTTTTTCACCTTTTTACTGTTTTTGTACATCCGGGGAAACCCCGGAAACACATATCAAAAAATCAAGCAAATGGGTATTTTTTTTATTCTGGGATATTTTTGTTGTAGCGGGGCCTATGCCCCAAAAAAGAAGAACACGGCAAACCTGCTGCAGGCAGGGGAAACTTCACACTTATTTTGCCTTGCGCAGCACATAGCTATTACCTGTTTTTGTAATTCATGGAGGAAAATGTTTTTAAACATTTTATTTTTTCCTGAGCAGGCGCAGGGTGCGATAAGCCGGAGTTATTGGATTCGAGCCAAAAGGGTTGGTTTTCTCTCCAAGTATCCTGATGTGCTTTTTGAGTTCTGAGGAAGTAGTGACAGGATAACCGCTCCCATACACTAATTTATTTCGGATTTTAAGGAATCCTCTGGCCCTTGTTGACCTGTCAATATTTTCCCTGAGTTTTTCAAGCGCCCAGCGCGAGCGGTAGAATACCTCCCCTGACTCTCTGTCTTTTCCTGTGGCTTCAGAATACCTGGAAGGAGTAGCAACCTTGTGCAGGTTGCCGCTTATGTCTGCATAAACATTCGGAAACTCATCTATCAGGAAAAATGCATGCTCAAAATGCTTTATCTCTGCTCCTCTTTCTCTCCAATATGCATTTGCAAGGGAGTCCGGAGAGCCAAAACCCGAGAGGACAATGTCCAGTTTGGGGTAGTTCCCGGCAACTTTAAGCAAAAGCAGGGGATCTGCGGCATCCACATCCGGTGTCCCGTCGGGGAGTACGACCGGGCCTTCCCTGGAAAGGCCAGTGGATGCGACCAGTATTGCCCGATGCTCTTCAAGCATCCGGAAAACATCCTCATGAACCTGGCCCGGATGGAAATCCTGAAAAAGTGGGCTGAAATCCACCACCGGGCGGAAGCCGCGGGAATTCAGGTCAAGATAAACTCCTGAAAGGGAATCCTGCATTGCTTTTCTGGTCCGGCTGAGGGGAATTCCCGGGAGGATGTCTATCCTGAGCGGAGGCCCTTCATTCTCCCGGCGAAAACTGTAGCTGCGATTGAAAGCATTTGAAATCATGGACATCTCTTGCAGAGTAAATTCGTTTTCGCGGCCCGAACCGAAAAAAACAAGAACATCCGGGTAATCGCTGTTCATAAAAGAGTTGTAAAGCGCGTCCACGAGATGGGGTGGTGCATGCACTCCTGCACTGTGAAGTGCATCTACCGTATCAAGCAGGCAACCCTGGGAATACCCCTCTTCTATTTTTGAATCCAGGAAATGGTTTATCCCCATGCCCCGATATTCTGCAGAAACACGGGAATCCATTATGGCCTCCGCATTTTTTTCAGAATGGGAAAATGGTTTTGCTGCAGGAAAGCAGATATCTGCGGTTTGCAATGCATATGAGTTATTACCCATAATCCTATACATTACCACGATTAACTATTTAAACCTACTTCAAAACCCTACCGGTTTTTGTGTACCACAGATAAAGGTCCAGGGCTCCGAGTGAGAACTTCAGCCTGGCAGCAAGCAGGCGCAGGGTATTCTCATAAGTAAGATACTTTACACGGTTGAGGCTTTTGGGGAACTCGGGGATTAGGCCGTTTTCGTGCATAATCCTGAGAATATGCCTGTCAAGGATTGCAACATCCGTGTAGCCCACATTGCGGAGAAAATGGGATGCCTCCTTGTAGCCAAGCCCCTTTATGTTGGCCACAAGCCACTCCCTTGCCTTGCGGGTATCCTTTTTTGCCAGCTCCTGTATCTTTTTCTTAAGCCCTTTGTAATGGGCACGGGCCCCAACTATGTACTCGGCACGCTTGTTGAAAAAGCGGTAGCCGAGCTTTTTCAGTGCCCTGGAAAGCTCTTTTTCCGGGAGAGTGAGGAAACCGTCCCCGATTTTTGTCTGCACCTCCATGCCCTTTTCAGCAGAGCTGTTTGCAGTAAGCAGGCAGAAGCACAATTCTGAAAACCATTCGTCTTCGGGGAGGGTGTTGAGGAGCTTGAAGCCCTCTATACGTTCTCTAACCTTTACGGAAACAGGAGAAACCTTGAGATCCACCAGGACATCGGAAAGTGAGGCAGCCATATAAACTGCTGGGGATTAAGTTTTTTAATAACTTATGTAATTGTATAGTGTTGGTTTTGAGTATGGACAAAAAAATTAAATTAGGCATATTCCTGCTTCTTTTTTCCGGACTTTCGTTGCTGTTCTACAACATAGATGTTAATTATGTGGTTGGGGCAGAAGACCAGAGCTTCAGCCTTTTCCAGTTCATCGGCCCGGTGGGGGCAGGATTTGTCCACCCCCTGCTGGCTGTTGTATCCATACTGGGTGTAGAGGTTGTCCAGAAAATGCTGCTGAATGAATTCAGCCTCAGTACATTCAATGTCCTGAGGTTCCTGCCTATGCTGGCCGCGGCATATTATTTCGGGGTTGTAAAAAAAGACAAGAGATTCGGAATTGTCCTCCCCCTGCTGGGAATGGCACTTTTCTGGATGCACCCGATAGGAAGGGAGGCGTGGGGCTATGCCCTGCTGTGGCTGATTCCGGTTGTTGCAACAGTGTTTGCAGAAAGGCACTTGTTTTTGAAAAGCCTTGGTGCGACTTTCCAGGCGCATGTTGTTGGCTCGATTGCCTTCCTCTATACCATAAGCATACCGGCAGAGGCATGGTGGGCACTGATTCCTGTGGTACTGGTGGAAAGGGCAATATTTGCCGCAGGGATATCACTAACATATATAAGCCTGCACAGCGTTCTGGAATTCATTGCACAGATGCTGAAGTGGAATATGGGGTTCCTGAACGAAGATGGGAAATACATGCCCCATGTGCACCACCACAAAAAAGAGGAATGATACGATGAAAAAAGTGTTTGGAATACCGCTTGAGAGAAAAAAAGAACTCCTGGAAATCCTGGAAAAAGACCCTTATGAAAAAGGGAGCTTTGCAATGATGGGCTACAAGCTTAAAGAGGGGGCCCAGGTTGGGGGAAAGGAGGATATGCTTTATCTCTATGTTTCCGGGGAAGATGAAAAAGTAGAAGGTGCAGGGGGGAAGCTTGGGGAACTCAAAACAGAAGTTCCTGAGGATACGGAAAAAAAGATAATTGAAATTATTGCCGAGGAGGAAGAAAAGGCGGCAAGCGGAATGGGCGACATATTCGGATGATGTGATGGCGGGAGAAAAAAGGATACCCCGGGGCGTTCCTTCTTCGGAATCCATTTACCTCCCCCCATACAACAGCCCTGAGCTGCGCAGTTTCCAGGACAATTCCGAGAATCCCACAAGGAACCTCTGGAGCCTGGAAGAGATAGTTAATTTTGTGTTTTCAAAAAGATACCAGCCCAAATATTATGAGATTGCCCTGGAATTCATTCGGGAGCTTTCGGAAAAACTCAACATGGACGGGGGGGATATAGGCAAATTTCTTTCTGAAAAGGGAATTTCAAAAGCAACCTTTTACAACCGGGTGCTCCCCCGGCTGAAGAGGGTGGGGATGATTAAGGTTGAGAGGGAAACCATCGTGGCCAGGGAGAGCATGAGGAAATACCGGCCGATGAAGGTTTCCCTGAGCAAGACATTTGGGAACTATTTCATGAAAATAGGGGATTCCTGGCTTGCTTCTGTAGATGATGCGAGGAGCAAGGCGAGGAAGCAGGAATAGAAAACATATTTAATTGTTAAAGCAAAACATCAACGCATGGAAAAGGGCTGGGTGGTTTCTGCTGTATTCTGTTTTTTTCTGCTTTTGTTCTGTATTTACAACCTTGCCCAGATTGAGAAGCTGAAACAAGAGAACTCCGGCCTTCGTGTGGAGCTTGAGGCTGCTGAATCCCGGCTGGAGGAAGCAGAAGGGGAACTTGAAGCCCAGGATGCCCGCTTATCCAGCATAAAGAGCCAGCTTGAGTATGCGGATTCCCGGCTGGAAAATGAAATGGAAGAAGGGTTTTCCGGGCTTGGTGCTGAACTTAATGCCACAAAGGAGAGAGTGGGGGCAGTTGAAGATGAATTTGAGCAGTTTCAGGAGAAATACATAAGCCTGCAGGAAGAATACGAGCAGAAAAGTGGTGAATACGAGTCCCTTCTTGGAGAGATGGAAGACTTTGAGGCAGAGCTGGAAGAAAAGATGTACTGGTACACCGAGAATGCTGATTTTGGGGGAGAAACCAGGGGCTTCCTTTCCCATATTGAAACAAAGTGCGTGGAAGGGGACACCCTGAACATGCCCTGTGTTTCCATTATGCTTGAGGAGCAGGGTTTTTCCTACAAAAGCGAGGGGAAGGACTACATAAAATCCCTGGAAGAATTTGAGGCGGATGAAGGAGGGGACTGCGAGGACTGGTCCATATTCGTTAAGGCAATCATAAACGAGCTGGAGAGGGAAGAAGGAATTGATGAGCTTGCACTTGTGGATTTTTCCAAAAGCGGATACATGGAAGTTTATGAGGATGACGGGGTTGTATACTATTATTCAAATGAAAAAGTTTATGCGGACGTGGAAGATGTGGAGGTTGCCTGCTTTCCGGTTACTTCCGGTTATGGGCACTGCGCACTTGTTTCCGGGGAAAAACTGTTTGAGCCCCAGGAAGGCTCATATATTGGGGAGGTCTACTGGGAGGACGAAAATTACCTGGTTGAAGGCTGGGGATTCGTTGAAGTCTATATAGATGGAGAAGACATTCATATAGACTCTGGGGAAAAATGGATATCCTATTCTTACTTTATAGGTAGAATAGGGGAAATGCTTGAAAAAGGAAGATAAAGGGGAGAGGAGCTCAGTCCTTCTCCACCACTAATTCGGAAATGCCTTCATCTTCGAAATCAATGTCCACTTCATAATCGTTGTCATTGCATTCAAAGGTGCTCCCGTCCTCAAGATCAATCTCATCTCCGTCAAGCTCTATTGTAATCTCTTCATCTTCAAGGGAGATGGAAACTATCTCTGCCTCTTCATTCAGGACTTTTATGGTGTCTCCTTCCCTGTCTTCATCAAGGTATGGATAGAAATGGGAGGTTTCCTTTTCTATAACATCATCAGGGCAACCGCTTCCATCATAGGTTGTCCCTTCAAGGACGCGGTACTGGACAAAGTTGAAGTCGTTTCCTGTTTTTATCTCCACAAAATTATCGGAATCATTGACTACTTCAAGGTCCAGGTCTGCATCTTCTCCGCAAATATCCTGGCTGGTGTTTCCTAGTTCAACTTTCCTATTATCGCAGATATCATCGTTGTCCAGGTAGTCGCCATAACTTTCATAGAGGGCAAAAATTGCGCTTTCATTATCGGGCACATCCTTTAGCTCAAGCAGGAATTTGTTGCTTTCCTCTTCAAGTTCAATTAACTCTCCCCCGAAAAGCTTGACTTCATCATCATGATATATGCGGTATCTCTGGGGGTCGCTTGCAAAATCTTCCTCTTCACATTCCTCCTCAACGCATTTTCCGCCTGAGCACTCGTAGCCGATTCCGCACACGAGTTTTACGTTCTGTATCTCGCCATCCTCACAGTAATATTCTATCACGCTCTCGGTGCTGTAGCAGGTATCTGTGTGGCTGGTGTCATCAAGGGTGGTTGTGCCCCGGGTATAGCGGTCCTTTCCTCCGTCACTGTCTGAGCAGGAGGGATTTTCAACGCATGCACCATCCTCGCAGTGCTCATCGCTTCCGCACTGGATGTTCTTGCTCTTTACGAGCCCGTCCTCACAGTAATACTCTTTTACTGTAGTGGGGTTATAGCAGGCATCTTCCTGGGAAACATCACCTTTGGTTACTGTGCCTGCGGTGTGCTCGTCTTCCCCTCCGTCAGAATCCTCACATTCATATTCTACACATGCGCCTTCAACGCAATGCTGGCTGGGGGGGCAGTCCACCAGTTCAAAACTGATTGCCCCTTCACTGCAGATGAACTCTTTTACAGTGGTTTCATCTTCGCAGGAATCTGTTTCTTCCTCCGTCCCTGCAGTTACTGTTCCCTGCTCTCCTGGTGTCATTCCCTCATCAGAATCTGTGCAGGGTGCAACTTCGCAAAGCCCGTTAAGGCAGACATATCCTACGGGGCAGGGAAGCTCTTCATAAGCAACTTCACCTTCTTCACAGTAATATTCCATTACCGTACCGGGATTTACACAGTAATCGTCCTGGTAATTTCCATCGGGCCCAAGGACGCTTCCTGCAACAAAAATATCCTTTCCTCCGTCCCCGTCCGAGCATTCTTCAGCAGGGGGGGCAGTGCAGGGCCCCTCATGGGCTACATTAACTCCTGCCTTGTGGGCAAAACACGGATTTGTATAAGTTGTGCCGTCTGCACCGCAAACCGGCTGCTCGATTTCAGGGCACTCCTGGTCTGTGGGGGTTCCACCAAGGCCGGGACATCCTGCGAGCAGCAATCCCAAAACAAGCAAAGAGATTACTATGTAAGCTTTCATGGCAGTGAATCTGAAGGAAAATTTAAAAGGATTAGCTTAACGCGCTTAGAAAATAAAAGAAAAAAAGAAGGTGTTGAACCCTCTAGTTCAGCTCAAGCCAGAAGTGGTAAGTCTCAAATGTTCCTGCTACATCATCGGTGGCCGTAAGGAGCTCGTAGTCACCGGTCTGGCCGTTGAACAGGCTTCCGCCCTGGGTGATGTTCACGCAGAAAGCAACATCGCTTTTTGCTGCATCATCACCATCACCTACTGCACAGGTCTCAAATCCGTCAACACCAGTAAAGTTCCCGGTTCCTGTTGGGGTTGCGCCTGCAACATCAAGGCTGCATGCGTTCGGGATTGTGTTGGTTGAATTGTCGGTTGCTGAGCCAAAGCCCCAAATGGTGTCAATGGTTGCTGCAGCAATGTTCTGGACTGAAGACCCTGTATTCCATATGAATGCTGTGCAGATGATAACTGTGCAGAAAACGAATTCTGCATAGGAAATGAGTGTGTGCAAAAAGAACTTGAGATTGTGCTTAAAGACGGGGAGAAAATCGTTGGGGAAGTGGGACTATTCCAGATTATTAACAACAGGGGAGAAGAAGTCGGGGGGGCAGATGTATTTACGGACAGGGAATCCACAGTAGCAGACAGCAACGGATATGTTTCCCTGGAATTCACCCCTGAAGGAATTGTATATGCAGATGCAGAAGGGTATCTGCAGGCGGCAAAAATATTTGATGTTGTTTTTGTGGGAGAAATATCAGTTGTTGGGGAAATTGCAGTTGCGGGCGAGGAAACCATAATCCTGCTGCTGGATTCTGAAGGCAAACCCATCCCGGGGGCAGAGGTATTTGTAGAAGGGGAAACTTTAGTAACAAATGAGGGGGGAAAAGTGTCCTATGTATTTGCTGAACCCGGGGAAAAGCCAATTTCCGCAAGCAAGCCAGGATACCTTATAGATGGGGCTGTTGTTGAAGTGGTGGAAGAAGCCATGCCTGAAGAGGTTTGCGGGCTTCCTTTGGTGCTCAACTGGATTGAGGTGCCGGAAAAAGAGATGCCGAACCTCTGGCTGTTGTCAATAATACTGGCAGCAATAAACTTTTTCCTATCCCGAATAAGGGTAAGCAGGGACCTTGCAGAAAGCCTGGCGAAGAAAGGAGTCGGAGACGTTAAAACCGAATTAAGGAACAGGAGGATGGAACATTACCTGAAAAGCCTGGGGTATTCGTTTTTCCCTGTAGTGCTGGCCCTGCCCGGTGTTGCGGTGCTGAACATATGTTTCATGAGCAACATTATTGCGGTGCAGTTAATGGGGGAAATTGCAATAATAGCAGGGAAACTGATTAAAAAATAGAGAAACTACTTCTTTTTCTTTCTGGATTTGGGCTTCTTTTTGGAAGAGAGGTTTTTAGTCCTCTGTTTTTTTGGTTTTGCCTGGGGCTTCCTGCTGCGCTTTGCTGCCTTTTTTGATTCGGAAACAATTGTGCGGCGCTGGGAGGCTTTTTCATCCACTGAAGTGCGCTGCTGCCGGTTCCTTTCCCTTGCAGTTGCCACCATTTCCTGGAAATCCCCGCCCTCATCAGCCATGTGGCGGTACTTGGACATTATCTCCGAGCTTTCCCGCATCAGCTGCTTTATCCTTCCCCGCACATCTGAAATCTGCTCATCTATGCTTGCCTCCTCCATCTCAAGTGCACCAAGATTGTCGCGGTACTTGTCTTCTGCAACATCCAGCTCCTGGAGGTATTTATTAACATACTCAAGTTCTGCGGCTTTCCTTATGCGCTCAAGCTCATCTTCACTCTGCTGGACATATTCCTGCATTTCGTCCATTTTTTCCTGGTAGTCATCGGAATATTCCCTGAACCAATGCTCAACCTTCTCCACCTTCTCAAGCTCTTCCCTGAGGTTTTCAATGCTCTTCATCCTGCGCTCAAGGGTGGAGTGGATGTGCTCTATCCTCTCGCTTACAATCGCCCGGGAATCTACAATATCCTCAAGGGATTCCTCAACCGTGCGAACCTTCTCCTCCATTTCCTCTATTGCGTTGCGTCCTGACTCCAGAGTTTCCCTGAGCTGGGATTCTGCATGCTCCATGGACTGGAGCATGTCCCTGAGCTGCATTATCCTGCTCCGGTCGCGCATCACTTCCTCTTCCCCTTTTGAAATTTCTTCTGAAAGTTCCCCGCTCACTTCCTGAAGATTGCCCCAGTCCTTATCCAGGCCCTTCTTGGTGCGGGAAAGCACATTTCCTGCTTCCTTGTCAAACTTCCTGAGGGCTTCCTGCATCTGCTCAATCTCCTCCACCTTTTCCGGGAGGGTTGACACCCTTTCCTTTGCCTCAAGAATTCTCTTCTCCTTTTCAAGTAGCGCATACTCAAGATTGTCAAGGCTCGCCTCAAACTCCTTTTCAAGCGAAAGGAATCCTTCCCGGTGCACCCTCTCCTTCTCGCTTTCCAGCTGCTTGAGCTCCTCCTTCCCCTCCTTTATCAGCTTCAGGTACTCATCAAGCTGCTCCCGGAGCTTTCCTGTTTTCCTGGAGGGGAGATTAAGAAATTTGCTTTTCTCCAGCCGCTGTTTCATTGGCTCTGCAGGCCCTTTGTGAATAGTTACCGGGGGCTTCTCAACTGTTTTGGCTGAGGGCGCTTTTGCGGGTTTTTTCTTTGGGGGCTCGCGGGGCGGCTCCTCCTCCAGTTTGATTTTGGGCTTCTCCTTCTTTGGCTTTTTCTTGCTGCCCTTCAGTACATCCGGAAAAAATGATTTTTTCCTGGAACGCAGGGGGGCCATCTCCCCTATCTCCTCAACAAGGTCTACCGGCTCCTCAGTAGTTTCCTGCAATTCCAGCTCTTCATATTTTGCAGGGGGCTTCTTCCGTGACCTTGCGCTTGGGGGCGCATACTCTTCTTCCTCCATTACCCAGAGGGCATGGAGGGCGCCCATCCTGTTGTCAAGATTCACTACTCCTTCATCTTCCAGAACATGGAGCCACTTCTCAACCTCCCGGCGGTTCATCTTAAGTTCTTTTGAAAGCTTTCCTACTTCCACATCTTTTCTTGTTGACAAAATATCAATTAGCTTATCTATATCCGTTGCAATGAGAAAATCTTCTTCATCAACGCTTATCAAGAATCAACCCCTCCTTCAACTATAGAGAATTTTCCGGAAAGCTTCATCTTTGCCCTGCGGAATGCCTCCTTTACTGCGTTCTCACTTATCTCACTTTTCTTTACGTAAACTGAAAACAGCTTCTGGTTTTTCTTCAGGCGGGCTGCCCTGTCTGTGGGTTTCCCAAAAGACCTGCGCATACCCTTCTGGATACGGTCTGCGCCTGCTCCGGCAACCATCTTATTCTCCCTGATTACATGATGGGGGTAAACCCTTACAAGGAAAAAATAATTTGCGGGCATTGCACCCTCAAGAACCTTGTTTGTGGACTGTCTTGCCGCCTCCATCGCATTATCCCGGATTATCAGCTTGTCGTTCTGGCATACCAGGTGGTAAGCTGCATCATAGGTGTCCTTGTCCACGCCCATCCTCTGCTGGTTCAAGTCCTTGTGGGGCATTGTCCTTATATAAGACTTCCTTGGCTTTTTCTTGGAGTGCCTGGTCCAGGCTACTTTTTCTCCGTCTCTTACGCATTTAGCTGGTCTTATGGCCATATTGCTCTCCCTCAGTAAATATTATAAGGAAAAATATGTGCAGGATTGTTTATAAAGGTATTGCATACATACGTCATAATTCAGGAGGACCGATGCGGCCGAAAACCCTGTCGCTTTTCTTGTTCTGCTCCTTGTTCACAAATACCCTCTTTTTCTTTTTAAGGAGCTCGCGCAGCTTTGCCGGGGACTCTCCGTCAAGGTAAACATCATAAACATCATCCAGGGAACCCCTAAACCTGGGAGTAATCTTTCCGACAAGGAGGCGCTTTTTATCCCTAAACTGTTCCAGGTCCAGTTTGGTGGGAAGTTCCATCACAACCCGGGCATTAAGGGCAAGGAGAGGCTTTATGAGTTTGGGGTCGGGCTTTACCTCCACCTGCACATACATGCTGAAAGTCAGGTGGTCGTAAACATCATAGTTGGTTTTCTTCCCTTTCAGTGCATCCAGGTCAACCACGTGGATGAGCTCCGTGCCCAACTGCTCCTTGAACTTCTTGGCCACTTTTATTGCACTTCCCATGGGCTTGAGCGTGCCCAGCTTTTTTTTGTAGGCCCTTTTTCCCTTCAGGTAGATAAGCGGCACTTCAAGCATCATGCAGCATGGCCTCCTGCTGGTTTGTAAGCAAGCAGTTTCTGGAATACCGGTGGGACAACCACCGTGGTTATGAACGCCATTGCGGAAATGATTGAATACTCGGGAATGGAGAGGGCTCCGCTGTTAAGCCCGAAAAGCGCAATAATCAGGGCAACCTCACCGCGGGGAGACATGCCAAAGCCAACCAGGGCAGAATCCCTGGCATTTAACTTGGTGGCAAGGGCTCCGATGCCGCAACCCACCAGCTTGGTGAGGACTGCAACCACGGATATGAGCAGGATGGGCCAGAAGAACTGGATAACTGAGCCAACATCCACCAGGAGGCCAAGGGAAATGAAAAACACGGGAACGAATATGAGTTCCAGAGAGCGTGTCCTCTTGTCTATCTCCTCTGAATTCCTGCTGTAATTCAGGAGAACCCCTGCAAGGAATGCCCCCACTATGCTGGACAGGCCTATGAACTCCGCGATGTAAGCATAGATGAATACAAAAGAAAACACATAGAGGAGGGATTTCTCGTTTATCCTGAGCACAGTGAGCTTCTTCTCCACAAAATATTTTCCTACTATTGAACCCCCAAGAAGGAAGATAAATGCATAGAAAAGAACTGAAAGAAATGGCTCGAGGGAAGCGGGATCCAGGGAGGTGGGCATGTTCATTACCAGAGAAAGAACAAGCAGGGAGAGGATGTCATCAATTATTGCGGCCCCCATTATCATCTGGGAAAACTTCTCGTCCATCAGCTTCATTTCCTTAAGTATGGCCGCTGTTACGCCAACGCTGGTTGCGGTGAGTGCCGCCCCCATGAAAAGGGCATACATAAATGCCCCTCCGGTATAAAGCGCAAACAGATATCCTGCAATA
This sequence comes from Candidatus Micrarchaeia archaeon, assembly GCA_046538155.1. Classification (GTDB taxonomy): domain Archaea; phylum Micrarchaeota; class Micrarchaeia; order Anstonellales; family Bilamarchaeaceae; genus CAIKOA01. The sequence goes on along the minus strand of JBKHJL010000001.1, from coordinate 15,182 downwards.
AAGGGGAAAACTATGCCGAGTATCGCTACCAGGAAATTCTCCTTTGTGAATATTTTGTGGATGCTGGACTCCAGGCCGACCTTGAACATCAGTATTATAGCTCCGAACTGGGCAAAAATGTCAACAAGCTCCATGTGCTGGAATATCTCCGGGGGCTCTTGTGGGATGAATGGCAGGATGGAAACAACGCCTGGCCAGACCATCTCCAGAAAAGAAGAGCCCATCACAATTCCAAGCAACATGAGAATCAGCACCGTGGGCTGCTTGAAATACAGCACGATGCTCCTTGCGAGAATAGCGAGCAGGAGCAGGAAAACCATCTCAAAAATAAGGTGCTCCTCCCCTACTTCCTTGGGGAAAATGCTTGCCCTGATTACAGATATGAAAAGGATTAGGAACAGCGCTATGATTGAATAGTAGAAAAAGGGCTTTATGACAGCCTCCTGCACATTTCCGAGTTTCTTCAGCAGTTTTCCTGGCATCTAAATCTTCCTTATCTTCCTTATCGCTTTTGCAAGGGAAAGGGTCTCTTCCTCCCCTGCCTCCATGTTCCGAAGCGTAACCTGGTTCTTTTCCGCCTCCTTCTCCCCTATTACCATAACCCAGGGTATCCTGAGGGAGCGGGCATAATCCAGCTGTTTCTTCAGGCTCCTACCCATTAAATCTGTTTCGGCGGGGAGCCGTTCCTTCCTCAACTCCTTTGCCACTTCACTTCCCTTTTGGTATTGCCCGGGAAGGGTTGCTACAAAAATCTCCGTGTATGTCTTTTTCTCCTTGTTTTCCCCAAGCAGAAGAAGGATGCGCTCCACCCCAAGGCTCACCCCTGCAGCCGGGGCGCCCTTTCCATACAGCTCAAGCAGGCCGTCGTATCGGCCCCCTCCTGCAAAGCTTCCTGAATACTCGCCCGTTCCCTTGAACTCAAAAACCGGGCCGGAATAATATCCGAGCCCGCGGACAAGGGTTGGCTCAAAAAAGAAACCAGGGAACAGGTCAAGTATCTGCCTTACTTCTTCTGTACCTTCTGGGGAATATTTCTCAAACTCCGCAATCTTCTCTTCATTTGTGCCTTCCAGATTGAAGAGGGGCATAATTTCCCCTGCGCTTTCCCCAAGCAGGGGCTCCAGGGAACCGCATGCAGAATCATACCCTATCTTGTCTATCTTATCAAGGGTCCTGAAAACTTCTTCCCTCTTTTCAGAAATTCCAAAATGGTCAAGAAGTGAATTGAGTATCCTGCGGTTGTTGAGGAGGATTTTGAAATCGGGCAGGCCCAGGCGCCTGAGCGCGGTGGAAGCCATTTCCAGGAGCTCTGCCTCAACCCTCATGGAAGAAGAGCCTATTATGTCAGCATCCGCCTGCCAGAACTCACGGAACCTTCCTTTCTGGGGCTCTTCCCGCCTCCAGACCGGACCAATCTGGTAGCGCTTGAAGGGCTTGGGGAAAGAGGTGTTTGCAGCTACCCTGGAAAGGGGAACAGTAAGGTCAAAGCGCATGCCAAAGTCTGAATCGCGTATTTCAAACAGCTGGCCTGCAATCTCCTCCCCGCTCTTTGCCCTCAGTGTACTGAGGAGCTCCAGGGCGGGTGTTTCCAGCGGCTGGAAGCCAAATTCCCGGTAGGTTTCTGCTATTACGGAGAAGACCTTCTCCCTCTGCATCATCTGGGGAGGGAGGAAGTCTCTCATTCCCTTGGCCCTTTTCATGAATTTACCTCTAAGCGCTAACAAAAAGAAGGAGAAAGTTTATATATTAAAGGGGGAGTGTAACCATGGTTACAAACTCAAAGGTTTTATACCTCCCCCCTGATATTGCCGGGGTAGAAAAATGATTATCGGGTTAACAGGGGAAAATTGCGCAGGCAAGGGAACGGTTGCAGAATACCTCAGGGAAAGGGGTTTTGCCTACCTCTCCCTTTCTGATGTTCTCAGGGAAGAGCTGTCAGCAGAGGGAAAGGAAATCACAAGGGAGAACCTTATAAACAAGGGCAATGCGCTCAGGAGCAAACACGGGCCTGCTGCACTTGCAAAAAAAACAATCATTCGGCTGGAGCCGGAAAAGGATTACGTGATTGACTCAATACGCAATGCAGCAGAGGCAGCTGAAATAAAGAAGCTGCCCTCCGCCCGTCTCCTCTACATCTCTGCATCCCCGGAAATCCGTTTTGCCAGGATGAAAAAGAGGAAGAGGGAGAGCGACCCTGAATGTTTTGAAGAGTTCCGGAAAACAGAGGCAAGGGAAATGAAAAACAAGGAAGCGGACAGGCAAAGCCTCTCTGATGCGTTTGCCCTTGCAGACCAAAAGATTGTAAATGAAGGAAGCGTTGAAGAACTAAGGGGCAAAATAGAATTGTTCCTGAAGGAGGAATAGCTATTCCTCAAACTCCTCTTCTTCAGGAGGGGCCATCCGGGGCACTTCCTGTCCTCCCTCCTCCGGTTTCTGCTGCTCAAAGTAGGCCCGGAACTTGTTGGTGAGAAAAAGCTTTGAGCTCCTCCCGCATTTTCTCTGTAGCAGGAATCCATTTTCCACAAGCTCCTTTACATCGCTGTAGACCACTGTGCCGATGCGCTTCACTACTTCTGATTTCATTATTCCGTTGTGCCTTGCAATATAGGAAAGCGTCCTCAATGCTGATTTGCTTATCGCTTCGGACTGGGCAAAATGCTTCACATCCTCAACATAGTCGTCCTTTACCTTCATCATGTATGAACCATCTGCCTCAAATATCTCCAGTGCGCTTTCCCGGTAGTCCCCCTGCAGCTCATCCAGCAGGGATTTTATGTGCCCGGCTGAAGCAATGCCTGTAAGTTTTTTAAGTTCCGGAACTGAAAGCTCTCTTCCGCTCATGAACAGTGCTGCCTCAATTAAGCGCTTGGGTTCCATCCATTCACCTTTATGAAAATTTCCCCCCAGAACCTGTCCTGCCTGAGCCCAACCGCTTTTTCCTGGGCAAGATGGAGGAGCGGGGAAAGGGTCAGTATTGTTTCCTTTGGGGTTTTCTCCTTGACCAGCCTTGAGAAAAGCACGAGGTCTTCAGAGTCCTTCTCATTCTGCATCCGTGAATACAGCTTTTCCATCTCTTTCTCTATGTCATAATCCGGGAGGGGTATCTCCATCACCTCCCTTGTTTTTTTCGGGAGGCGGGGCTTGGGCTCAGCTTCATCGTATTTGATTACCTTTTCCATTTCAGAAATAAGCTGGTTAAGTGTAAGGGGAACTTTTGGAGGTATCCTTGACTTTATCCTAAGCTGGGGCACCTGCTCATCCCCCACCTCAACCGGCTCGGGCTCGGGGATTTCCTCCGGCTCCTCTTCAATTATCCGCAGTGCATTGCTTTTGTATTTCAGGAGGATTGCAGATGCAAGGATTACGTTTGCGGGAACGCTGAAATCAAACTTCTCCATCTCCTTTACCATCTTGTTGAACCCGTCGGCAACTGCAACAATGTCTATGTCCCATGGGTCAAGCTTCTCAGATGTCACCAGCTCCATAAGAAGCTGCTTCCAGCTGGGCTTTCGCACAATAGACGTGAGGGGGAGGTCCATAAACTAATTTCTGCCGAAACTAATTAAAAATAAACTAAAATTACGGTGGTGCCAGGCCGGAGGAGCCGTTTAACCTGCTTCGCAATGGCACTTTCACTTTTTGGTTTGGGCGAAATCCTTGTAAAAAGTGATATAAAGGTTTACTGCTTTTTATTTTTGGTGAGCCCATGAGAATGATGAAAGCAGATGTAATAAAAGGCAGCGAGCCGCTTTCAAAGGCCCTGGAATCAATACTCAGGACAGGAACTGCGGTGATGATTACCCATAATGGAAAATACTACGGACTTATTGATGACAGGGATATTCGCCCAAACATAAGCGACTCAAGCAAAACCAAGGCGCTAAAGGCCGCAGTAAGGGCGCCCCAGCTTAAGGAAATGATGGATATTACCGACCACATGCGGGCATTTATGGCCGGACACTTCAAGGCCCTGCCCGTAGTTGAGGATGGAAAAATACTCGGGAAGGTAAGCAGGGCGGATGTTATGGCCGAAATGGTCAAGATGAAAACCGTTCCCAAAACCAGCGTTTCAGCACTCATGGCAAGCCCGATTTACACAATAGATGAAAATGAAACTGTGGGGCTGGCGCGGGGAGTAATGAAAAAACTGGGCGTCCACCACCTCGCAGTCACCAGGGGCAACAAAGTAATCGGGAGCCTATCTCCGTTTGACCTCTCAATGCTGGTCCTGAAGCCCAGGGGCAGACAGAGGTTTGCACTCGCTTCCGAGATAGACAATCCTGATGAGAAAAGGATAAAGGATTATATGCGGGAAAGCTTGGTAACCATAAAAGCGGATGAGCCGCTTGAAAGGGCAGCAAAGAAAATGGCAGAAAAAAACGTTTCCAGGCTCGTAGTTAAGGAAGGCGGGCGCGCAGTGGGGGTGCTGACAGCAGTGGACGTAATGAAATTCGTCCTGAGTCTCATAGTTGAAGGGCCATCCGTATTCATAAGTGGCCTGCCTGAAGAGGCGATGTTCTATTACGGAGACATAAAACAGAGCATGAAGGATTCTCTGAAAAGGTTCAGGAAAACCTTTGAGATGGGAGACGTGAATATCCACTTCAAAAAAGGCAAATCAATATACCAGATGAGCACCCGGCTTGATGTTGACAATGCGATGGTTGCGGTGCACTCAGAAGGATACGACCTGAAAACAGTAGTCAACAAGAACCTGGCTGAAATAAAAAGGCTCCTGAACAAAAGAAAGAATTATAAAAGAGATAAAAGAAAACATTATATGACAGAGGGCTTCTATGAGAGGACAGGTTAGCAATGAACTTCTTGTGGTTATCGGATTCATCCTGCTCATACTTATCCCTCTGCTTTACATCATGCTCTTCAAGATGGATGCAATAAGGGCAGACCTTGCCCTGCTCCAGGTGCATTTTTCTGTTGCCCGCATCTCCTTCCTGGTAAATGCAATTGGGCATATGGGCGACGGCTCTGCAATGATTACTGAGATATACATTCCTGAAACCGTGGAATCTGCCCAGATAAGCGAACACGAAGTAATATTTACGATGCTCTCGGCAGGAGAGATAAACGAAGTAGTCCGTACCACCCAGTTCCCCATGGAAGATGAAGAAGGTTTCTTGGGTAGTGAATTAGGGACCGGCAAATACCGTGTAGAGATGTTCAATGAAGGCGGGACTGTTATAATTTCTCCGCAGCCTGACCCCATGAGCACCTAAAGCACATTCTTCCCCCTTGTTTTTCCCGTTACTCCTGATTCATCCAATGCAAGCTTCCCCCTCAAAATCACTTTTTTTACCTTTCCCTTCAGCTTAAAGCCCTCATAAGGAGTCCATCCGCACTTTGAGGCAAACTCGTCTGCGGATACTTTCCATTCCTCGTTCAAATCCACAAGCGTGATATCACCGTCATACCCCTTGTCAATCCTTCCCTTGGAACTGAGCCCGAATATCCTTGCAGGGCTCTCTGCCATCCTGTCTATTATCCATGGCAGCTCCACCTCGCCCCTGTTGTAAGCATTCAGGAACAGGGAAATGGATGTTTCAAGCCCGGGGAACCCTGCAGCCCCTTTCCTCTTGTCTGAAGGGGTATGTGGGGCATGGTCGCTGCCCACAGTGTCCACATGGTATAATGCACCCCAGAGTTCTCTCCTTCCCCCCTCGCTTCTAAGCGGAGGGTAAACCTTTGAAAACTCCTTCAGCCTTTTTCCGTCTTTTTCCTTTGATAGAAACAGGTGGTGGGGTGTTACCTCCACCAGGGATTTTTCCCATATCTTTGCAAGATGGACTGTTTCAAAAAGAGTGGTGTGGGCAAAATAGACTACACGGTCTGCTTCCTGGGCAAGTATTCGCGCCTTCTCCACCCCTATTTTTTCTGCTGCCTCCGGCCTTTCCCTCCCTTCTTTTTTCATTGCAGCCAGGGTTTCCTGGTCTTCCGCATGTACAATCAGGGGGCGGTTTTTCGGGAAAGAATTGAAGTGCCTCCAGAGCGTAAGCACATTCCCAGCCTGCATCTTCCCTGTTGATTCCCCCATATATAATTTTAGGGAGCGGGGTCTTGCCTTCTTAACTCCCTGAACATTATTTCCGGTTGCTCCAAAATGCAGACCATAGTCGCAGAGCGCCTTCTTCCCTGCAATCTCCTTCTTTTTCCTGTATTCCGAGGCACTTGTACATGGGGGTTTTGTGTTTGGCATGTCCAGCACGGTGGTGAATCCGCCTGCAAGCGCGGCCCTTGTTCCTGTTTCAAAATCCTCTTTGTGTGTCATCCCAGGGTCGCGCAGGTGTACATGCGGGTCTATGAGGCCGGGAAGGGCAAACAGCCCCCCTGCCTCTATTCCCTCTCCCTTGAATTTTCCGAAACCCGCTATTTTTCCCCTTTCAATGAGTATATCCTTTTTGACCACTCTTCCCCCGAGGTAGAATTTGGCGTTCCTTATTATCATTTCAATCCCAAAAATGGATAGGAAAGTGAATATTTAAAACCCAGCAGAATTACTCCTGCCTCAGATTGGGATTGGGAAAATCAGGGCAAAATTATTTAGGATTTTGAGCCAGAGCTTGTTGTACCACTTGTTGCGCTTCTCTATTACATCAAGGAGGTCCTTGAATGCCTGCTTCTCCCCGGGGCCCATCTTGCTCTCCGTAACCTTCTTGTGCTCCTTTCCGTCCACTATGGTTATCTCTTCCTGTTTTCCTATCTGCTTGTTTGCCTGTTCATACCAGGGCGGAAGGGAACTCTTCTTTTTCTTTATTGCTTTTATAAAATCCGTTGTAGCGATCTTTCTCTCCTTTCCGCTCTTAAAGGCTTCTCTCCAGGGAATCGCTGCTGCCTCATCCACTATGGCCTTAAGGTCAGAAGATGCATAGCCGGAAGTTGCAAGAGCAAGGCGCTTGTAAGGGATGTACTTTGAAACCGGCCTCTTTTTTGCGTGTATCTTTATGATTGCCTCTCTTGAGCCAAAATCAGGCTCAGAAACATACAGGGTTTTGCTGAAACGGCCGGACCTCCTCAGTGCAGGATCCACGTCCCAAGGTGCGTTTGTAGCGGCGATTACCAAGACGTTCTCGTTGTTTGCCTCAACTCCGTCCATCTCATAAAGCATCTGGTTTACCGCCATCCTCATGTACTGGGCGCCCTGCTGCGCATCCCTCCTTCCCCCAATCGCGTCTATTTCATCAAAGAACAGTATGCAGGGGGTGTTCTTCCTCGCAGTTTCAAACACCTTGTGTATGTTTTTTTCTGTATTTCCCACATACATGTCCAGCAGGTCTGAGAGCTTTGCGTTTATGAATGATGATTCTGATTCTCCTGCGGCTGCCTTCACCACAAATGTTTTTCCGCACCCGGGCGGGCCATACATTATTATGCCTCCCCCTCCAAGCTTTCCATACCTCCTTGCAAGCTCCGGCTTTGCCATGGGGTAGATTACTGCCTCCCTTATCTCCTCCTTCATCTTTTCCATTCCCGCAACATCGGTGAAGTTCATGTCCGGCTTCTTGAGTACCTTTATCTCTGATGTCTTTCCCTCTTTTCCGCCTTCTTCCCCCCCTCCTGTCTGCTTCTTGCTCTTTGCAGACTCCAGATGGCTTTTTGCTTCTGCCAGCTCGGGGTTGAGCTCCAGGGCCTTCTCATAATCCGAAATCGCGCTGTCCACATCCCCTGCATACTCATATGCAAGCCCCCTGAGGTGATATGCTTCTGAGAAATCCGGCTTCAGCTGGACAACCTTGCTGAAATCCTCCACTGCCTTTTCATAATCTTCAAGGGAGGCATAAGAGAGTGCACGGTTGTAATATGCCTTCAGGTAATTGGGGTTGAGCATTATCGCCTTGTCATAATCCTTTATTGCGCTTGTGTAGTCCTGCTTGCGGTAAAATGCGTCCCCCTTGTTGTTGAAAATGATTGGGTTCTTGGGGTCGAGCTCGGCTGCTTCATTGTAATCTGCAACCGCCTTGTCGTAGTTTTTCATCTGGTAATAGCTCAGGGCACGGTTGAAGTATGCTTCAGAAAAAAGAGGGTTTAGGAGTATGGCCATGTTGTAGTTTTCTATTGCCTTCTCGTAGTTGCCTTTCTCATAATAATCATTAGCAATCTTGTAATAGCTCCCGGCATCAACTAATTGAGGTTTTTTTTCAGCCATCGCACCACTGCCGCTGTTGAGTTATTCATGGTAAAGTATTTTAAAGTATTTTCTCTGAAATCTTAGCATGAGCTCGAAGAAAGGCCAAGCAGCCATGGAATACCTGATGACTTACGGATGGGCACTCGTTGCCCTGGTTGTAGTGATTGGGGCGATCATGGCTACCGGAGTTTTCAACCCATCTTACCTGATTGCTGAGGAATGTACTCTGCAGCCGGACCTGAGCTGCACCGGTCATCTCCTCCACATAGATGAAGGCGGAACGCCACAGCTTGAATTCCGCATAAGCAACGGGCTTGGCTATGACATACGGCTGACAGGGGTAAAGATTACTACAAATGACGGCACCACGTACGAGGACAATTCATATAATGTAATGATTCCCCAGGGAACAGATTACACAATCGGAATGACTCTGAGTGAGCTCAGCGCAACAAAAGGCGAAACAGAAAAGCTGAGGGTAAGCATAAACTATGTGAGCTGCGCCCCGGAAGTTAATCCTGAGTGCAGCTCAGGAAGTCCTGAGCACACAGTAAGCGGAAGGATAGTTGCCCACACACTGGAAAAATAGAAGCATCCTAAGCTTCTTTTTCTTCTTCAGCTTTTTCAATTTTGAATTCGCCTTCCCTTATCTCCTTTATTCTTGTTATATTTTTCACTTCTTCCAGCATTTCTTCCGAAAGCTCAATCCCTGGTGAATAAAGGATTATCTCCGCACCCTGGGAAATCTTCGCGGATGCCTTTGCCTGGCGGATTTTTGAAATAAGTTCCCGCATCTGCTCAACCTTGCGGTGCTCCTCAGCAAACCTGGGGCCGGGAGCAGGCCAGGGCATGAAATTGATTGTGTCTTCCCCTCCTGGGGACTTGAACATCTCGTGGTAAATCTCTTCTGAGATATGGGGGGAGATGGGAGCAAGGAGCTTTATGAATGAGTAGAGCACTTCGCGGAGGGTATATTGTGCAGCCTTTTTTGAGCCCTCGCCACCCCCATAAATGCGGTATTTTACGTACTCCAGATAATCATCGCAGAAATCGTGCCAGAAGAACTCATGCAGTTTCCTTGCGCACCTGTGGAACTCATAGTTCTCCATTGCATCTGTGCACTCCTCTATTGCCTTGTTCAGGGATTCCAGAATCCATTTGTCAACATCTGAAAGCGGGGGCGCTGGGCCTTCATAGCCTTCCAGGCTTTTCTGCACGAACTTTGCTGCATTCCATACCTTGTTCAAAAATGACTTGGCAAATTTGATGTCTTCATAGGAAAAGGGGCGGTCCTTGGCCATTGCCCCGCTCATTGCTGCCCACTGCCTCAATGCATCCGCAGGATATTGTTTCAGGAGTTCGGAAGGAGAGATGACGTTTCCAAGCGACTTGCTCATTTTTCTGCCATCAGGGGCAAGAACGTTTCCATTCAGCAAGACCACCTCCCAAGGCTTTTTTCCGGTTATCCCTATCCCTGAACGGTAGATGGTATAGAATGCCCAGGTGCGGATAATTTCAACGCCCTGGGGCCGGAGCGCATTCGGGTACATCCTTTCCCATCCTTCCCGGTCAGGCCACCCCGCAACCATCAGGGGGGTTATGGAAGAATCCACCCAGCAGTCGCACACAGATTCCTCGGGCCTCATCTTCCCTCCGCAGCTGCAGGTTTTCTCAGGTGCTTTTTCCGGGTAAAAAGGAAGCTCATCCGCCTTTGCCGTTTCTCCGCATTCAGGACAATAATAGAAAGGAAGCGGTGTTCCGAAATGCCTCTGCCTTGAAATCACCCAGTCCCACTCAACAGAGTCTGCCCAGTCATCAAGATAGTTTATCCCAAAGTCAGGGACCCAGCGGACTTCCCTGGCCATCTTCTTTATTTCATCCCTGTGATTTGTTATGTCTGCAAACCACTGCTTTGAAAACGCGTATTCCACAGGTGTCTTGCAGCGGTCATGGACTTTGATAACCTGAGAGGTCTTCTCCTGCTTTATGATTTTGCCCTCTTCCCTGAATTTCTCTATTATCTTTTCCCTTGCCTCCTTTGGCCTGAAACCGTCAAACTCCCCTGTCCCTGTGAGCTTTCCCCTGCTGTCAAATAGTGAAATAACCGGGAGCTTGTGCCTGTATGCCCAGACAATGTCCTGCTTGTCCCCAAATGTACAGACCATGAGGAGCCCTGTGCCGTATTCTTTATCCACATCCCTGTCCGGGAGCACCGGGACTTCCCTGCCCAGTGCGGTGGTGGCTTTTTTGCCTTCCAGGTTTTTGTAGCGCTCATCATCCGGGTGGTACATCACCGAAACGCATGCATACATGAGCTCCGGCCGGGTGGTTGCAATAACCAGGTCCTCTCCCTCCGGGCCCTTGAAAAGAATGTAGTTGAGCACGGTTTCCCTTTCAAGGTCTTCTGTATCTGTTTTTGCAAGTGCGCTGTTGCACTTGTAGCACCAGAATACCGGGTGCTCGCTCCGGTAAACCATGTCCTTGTCGTACATCAGGTGGAGGGAAAGCTGGACCTTCCGGTGATACTCCCTGTCCATGGTGAGGTACTGGTGCTCCCAGTCCGGGGAGAATCCCAGCCTAACCATGGTGTCCTTCATCCTTTCAATCATCCGGGCAGTCCATTCCCTGCATTTTTCCCTGAAAACATCACACGGAAGCCTTCCGCATTTTTTCTCAACCTTTGTTTCCGTAGGGAAGCCCTGGGTGTCCCATCCCTGCGGGTAATAGACATTGAAGCCGCGCATGCGCTTATAGCGCGCAACAAAATCAAAATACGCATAAGAGAGGGTGTGGCCCATGTGCAGTTCCCCGCTTGTGAAGGGCGGGGGAGTATCTATTGCATATGTGGGCCTCTCGTCCAGCCCCCTGAACGTATAAGTGCCCCTTTTTTCCCATTCTTTCTGCCATTTTTCCTCAATGGCCTGTGAGAATCTTTTATCAAGCATAAAAAATAACCCCGAAAATTAGTTTATTCTGCTTATTAAACCTTTAAAACCGGTCGGAGGAGATTTTCATCCCGTCCGTTGCCGCAATCGTCTTTACACCCGTTTCTTCCTCTATCTCTTTTGCCTTCTTTTCAGGAGGATAAGCCTGCATTTTCATGCCCATGTGGGTAAGCACTGCAAGCTTTGGCTGCACCCTCCCTATTAATTTGGAAGCGTCTTCTGCCGTGAGGTGGCCGTGGTAGCGGTCTGTTTCCGGCTTCATCACATTCAGGATAAGGAGGTCGCATCCCTCAAAGAGCTTGTCCATTCCCTCAAAGTACTCTGTGTCCCCGGTGTAACCAATGCGCTTCCGGTCCATCTCCAGCACAAACCCGAATGCAGGGAAGGTATCATGCACAGCTTTTGTAAAGGTGAATTTACCGTCTTCAAATGCAAAGGATTGGCCGGGCTCCGCATGCACAACCTCCCCTGCTTTTGAAAGGTGGAACTCGCTGATTCTCTGCCCGTCACCGGTGCCTTCAAGGGAATCCGGGCCGCCAATAAGAATTCCCTTTTTCCTGAGCCCATACCTGCTCATTCCCTCTATCAAAACCCCTGCATCACTTATGTGGTCAATATGAGAATGGGTTACCACAATTATGTCTGTTTTTAGCGGGGAAAGCCCCATCCCGCGCATGTGAACCAACGCCCCGGGACCGGGATCCACATGAATATTCCTGGGCGCGGAGATGATGAACCCGCCGGTTGCCCTGTCCTGGTTGATGAGGTTTATCCTTCCTCCACCCGTTCCAAGAAAAATTATTTCCATCGGAGCAGTTATGCCGGAGAACCTATAAATCGCTTAGCATTTTGCAGCCCATGCACACTTCATCAGAGCAGGGCTCGCCGCACACCCTGCAGGAATTCAGCTCCAGGTTTTTTCCATTTAAAGAATCCTTTACAATGCCCTGGAGAGTATTGAAACTGGATGCAATCTTGCTTTTTGTCCCGGGATACTGGTCTTCCAATGAGTTGAGCTCGTGCCGCACGGACCAGCGGAGGGCGGAGGTTGCATGCGGGCAGCGCCCCGAATCGTAGTTGTGCCCATGCAGGAATGCGTATGCAGCTACCTCCTTTTCCCGGATATCACAGAGCGGGCGTATCCTTGGGACCAGCTTTTCATTTTCTATGAGGGGCTCGTTGAAGCGCGCAAATCGCAGGGGCTCATTCCGGATTAAATTCAGCATTGCGGTTTGCGCAACATCATCTAAATTGTGCCCGATTGCAACCTTGTCCATGCCCAATTCCCTGGCTTTGGAATTGAGTATTTTCCTGCGGAGCACCCCGCAATAAGAACACAGGTTATCTTTCCCCTCCTTTGCAATTTCCTCAATTGTTTTTCCGTGCTCTTCCTTGAATGAGTAGATGTGCTGCCCGATTCCAAGTTCCCTACAGCGCTTTTTTGCATTTTCTATTGCCTTGCCGCGGTAGCCGGGAATCCCCTCATCCACGCTGATTGCAACCATCTCAAAAGGAAGGGATTCCCTTACTGCAGAAAGGGCATGCAGGAGCGCATAGGAGTCTTTGCCTCCTGAAACCCCAACCCCGATTTTTTCTCCTTTATTCAGCATGCTCTGGGCGCGGATGCTGCGCTTCACCCTCTTCTCAAACAATTCCTTGAAATGCCTGGGGCAGAGGTGCTGCTTTGCATAAGGAAGATAAACCACGGGAGATGACTGGCAGTATGCACAATTGCTTGAATAGTCTGCGCGCTCCCAGTGGGAAGGGGGGTCCCCTGGCCTGAGCCGCGGGGGCTTGTGCTTATAATAAATCACCTCTGCCTCGCCGCCTTTGCTGATTTGTGCAGTCTCAGGCAAAAGCTTCCCCTCCCTGGATATGAGTACTGCTTCGGCAGGAATGCCGAGGCTGCATAGGAGCCTTATAAGCTTCATTTCGGAAGAAGCAGTTGCTTTCATGGAGTATTCTGGGCCCTAGTAAAAATATAAATGTTTTCGGATAGTTTTACCAATATGAAGATTAAATCCGTATTTGCCCGGGAAATAATTGATTCAAGGGGAAATCCCACAATTGAGGTTGACATCAAAACAGATGACGGAGGTTTCGGAAGGGCCTCAAGCCCTTCCGGGGCTTCAAGGGGCCTGCATGAAGCAGCAGAACTCAGGGATGGTGGGCCAAGGTTCAGGGGAAAGGGTGTTCTCAGGGCAGTGGACAACGTGAACAAGGCAATCGGGCCGGCAATTTACGAGATGGAGGCGAGCCCCCAGGAAGACATAGACCAGAAGATGATTGATCTGGACGGCACAAAGAACAAGGAGAAACTGGGGGGAAATGCAATAGTGGCTGTCTCAATGGCAAACCTGAAGGCGGCCGCATCCACAAGGAAAATGGCGCTGTATGATTTTTTGGGTGGGGAAAAGCTGCCCATTCCGCTGCTGAACATAATCAACGGAGGTAAGCACGCGGGAAACGGGCTTTCCATCCAGGAATTCATGGTCATACCTGCAAAATCCCCTTCTTTTTCAGAAGGGCTGAGGGCGGCATGTGAAATATACCGCACCCTGAACGACAAGCTTGTAAAAAAATACGGGAGGACTTCCAGGAACGTGGGGGACGAGGGCGGCTTTGCCCCTCCAATGAGCAGTACAACGGAGGCACTTGATGCAATATCCGAATCCATAGAAGAATGCGGTTATTCTGCAAATGCGGGAATTGGCCTGGATGCTGCCGCCTCATCCTTTTACCGTGAAGATGACGGGAAATACTTTGTTGATGGCAAATACCTGGAAAAAGGGGAGCTTATAGATTATTATGGTGAATTGCTGCGGGCCTATAAAATACTCAGCATAGAGGACCCGCTTTTTGAAGAGGATTTTGAAGGGTTTGCCGAGTTTACCAGAAAGTATGGGGGGAGGGTCCAGGTGGTCGGGGACGACCTGGTTGTTACAAACCCGGAAAGAGTGAAGAAGGCGATAGAGATGAATGCAATGAATGCATTGCTGCTGAAAGTGAACCAGATAGGGACAGTCACTGAAGCAAGAAAAGCGGCAGAACTGGCAATGGAAGCCGGGATGGAGGTGGTAGTTAGCCACCGCTCAGGGGAAACAGATGATACATTCATAGCAGACTTTGCCGTGGGGACGGGGGCCACCCAGATAAAGAGCGGCGCACCGGCAAGGGGGGAAAGGACCTGCAAATACAACCGCCTCCTCAGGATAGAGGAAAAACTGGGAAAACATTATGCTCAGGTGTGGTGAGCATAAGTGAGGGACCATGCCCTTGGAATTAGCTCCGGCATAATAGGATGGATAGGCAGCATAATTCTCATTTTCGGAGTTTATGATATTTTTGAAGGGGAAAACGCGGCCCTTGCCCTCTCAGGATTTTCCCTGGTTTGCGTGGGCGAGGCGATGAACCTCATGAAAAGAATGAAACCGGCTGAAGCAGAGATGCTTAAGGAAAAAATAGTCCCTGAAATGCTCAAGAACATGGGGTTCCCTGCACTCTGGATGCTTATCTACCTGGGGACAGGAATGGAACTGCTGCTCGCCCTGGGGATTGCCACAGGGATAAAGGAACTTGTAAAGAATTTCAGGCTTGCTGCCAGTTTTTATTTTATTTCTTAGAAGATTTTTTCCTGGGGCGGGGCCTTGCCGGATTTATGATGTATCTCTGGTCCGGGGGAATCCTTGTTTCCGCAATATTGTACTTGTCTTTTTTCTTGGAGCTTCCGCCGCGGTCCATTAAGTGGGCAAGGAACGGGAAAAGGCAGTGGTCTATTTTTTCCTCCCTGTATTTTGAGATTGTGTAGATAAGGTAAAACCCTATGGAAATCCCGGTCCACATGAAAAAGATTGTGAAAATTTTGGCCTCATCTGTTGTCGGGACAAAATCCCCATACCCCACAGTAGTGAAGGTAGCGGTCATGAAATAAACCGAATCAACCCACCCCCACTTCTCCAGATTATGGTACATTATTGCACCAAAAATATAGAGGATTACAATAAGGATAAGGGCAAAAATAAGGGATTTCGTTATCTCCTCCATGTGAGAAAAATATCCAAGAACCTTTTAAATACCTTTTGGGCAAAGAATAGTTT
>JBKHJL010000018.1:0-22527 GCA_046538155.1 Candidatus Micrarchaeia archaeon | reverse complement strand
CCTCAACCTGCAGGAAGCTGGATGAAAGCTTTAAAAACAGGTGTGTTCTAATATATCGCTTACCTATTTTGCGCCGAAATATGCGCGATGTTGTTTTGTTTGGGCAGGAGCATGCATCTTGCATGTTTCTGGCGCCATAGCTGGCGCAGTGCAGGCTTCAAGGGCCAAGAGAGAAACAATACACGCGATAATTCGACCTCGCGTGATTCCTTAAGAATTAAGTACTCCATTTAACTCCAGTTGATCCTGCTGGAGGATACTGCTATCGGAGTTTGACTAAGCCATGCAAGTCTAACCTTCGGACTTCCGGGGGTGGCAAAGGGCTGAGTAACACGTAGTCAATCTACCCTGGAGAAGGAGATAACCTTGAGAAATTGAGGACAATATCCTATATTCCACCTATGCTGGAATGCTTGGTGGTTTAAACGGGCTGTGAATTGGAACAGTTCCGCTCCAGGACGAGACTGCGCGGGATTATGGTTGTTGGTAGGGTAACGGCTTACCAAGCCTATAATCTCTAGGGGCCATGAGAGTGGTGGCCCCCAGAAGGGCACTGAGACAAGGGCCCTAGCCCTACGGGGTGCAGCAGGCGCGAAACCTCTACAATGCTCGAAAGAGTGATAGGGGAACTCCGAGTGGCGTAAGCTAAGCTTGCGTCTTTTGCCAAGTGTAAATAGCTTGGAGAATAAGGGTGTGGGCAAGACTGGTGGCAGCCGCCACGGTAAAACCAGCGCCTCAAGTGGTATCCACGAATACTGGGCCTAGAGCGTTCGTAGCCGGCCAGGTAAGTCTTCTGTGAAATAGTGTAGCTTAACTACACTGCGTGCAGGAGATACTGTTTGGCTTGGGAACGGGGGAGGTCAGGAGTACACCCGGGGTAGGGGTAAAATCCGTTGAGCCTGGGTGGACTACCAGTGGCGAAGGCGCCTGACCAAAACGTGTCCGACGGTGAGGAACGAAAGCTGGGGGAGCGAACGGGATTAGATACCCCGGTAGTCCCAGCTGTAAATCATGCGGACTGTGGTGTTGCTTCAGAGTTAATCTGCAGCAGTGCTGTAGCGTAGGTGTTAAGTCCGCCGCCTGGGGAGTACGCTCGCAAGAGTGAAACTTAAAGGAATTGGCGGGGGAGCACCACAAGGGGTGGATGCTACGGTTTAATTGGATACAACGCCGTGAACTTCACCAAGGGCGACGGCAGTATGAAGGCCAGACTAAAGATCTTGCCTGACGAGCCGAGAGGTGTTGCATGGCCATCGTCAGCTCGTGGCGTGAGTTGTCTGGTTAAGTCCAGCAACGAGCGAGACCCATACCATTAATTGCTACTTTCACCTTTAGTGAGAGGCACCTTAATGGGACTGCCCGCGTTAAGTGGGAGGAAGGAGTGGGCGACGGTAGGTCAGTATGGCCCGAATCCCTTGGGCTACACCGGTTTGGTCGTTTATCCGAAACCACTGGAAAACTACTCTCTCTATCTTTATATAGGAAGAAAAATCAATCAGTTTATGGATTTAGCATACTCCATTGGGCTGATTGGAGGAGACGGAAGTCTGGTAATCGATGGGAAGCGGAATGATTTTTCCCTTCACATTGTGGACCAGTGCTTTTCCTTCCATGAACAAGTAATCTTTCCCATGTTTGAAAGATTGTTCAGGACTGCTCCTCAGCTTTCACCTATGAAAACAAGATGGGGGAGCACTACCTACAGGTCAAGAATCCGGGATGAAGAAATCGTAAGATTTTACCTGGACCTTGACGTTCCTTTGGGAAAAGAGAAAACATATAATATGAAAACACCCGCTTTCATCTGGAATCTTGACGATTCCAAACGAGCCGCGTACGTGCGCGGCTGGATGGATGCGGAAGGCTCTTTAACCACTCATACGGTGAAGAGACCATCTAAGAAGTATGTTTACCCGAAGGTAACATTCCAGGTTGCGAATAAAGCAATCAGAGATGACATCACGAAGATTCTTTCTTCGCTTGATGTGCATTTTACTATTTGGAGACACAAGCAAATGCATGGTTTTCAAATCGTAGGGTGGAAAAACGTTTTCCAGTATTTCGGTAAGGTCGGGTTTAACCACCCGGACAAACTTCCCAACTGGGGCCAAACGCGGCATACAATGGTCGGAACAATGGGCAGCGACTCCGAGAGGAGAAGCCAATCCCCTAAATCCGGCCTAAGTTCGGATTGAGGGTTGAAACCCACCCTCATGAAGCTGGAATCCCTAGTAATCGCGTGTCATCATCGCGCGGTGAATAAGTCCCCGCTCCTTGCACACACCGCCTGTCAAGTCACCCAAATGCGGTGTAGGTGAGGCTCCGGTTTCTGCCGGATTCGAACCTATGTTGCGTGAGGGGGGCTAAGTCATAACAAGGTATCCGTAGGGGAACCTGCGGATAGATCACCTCCAAATATTATATGTTAGATATGGTATTTGGAAACCATAAGGAGAACGGGAATCAGTGTATTGTTTCTTCTGGCGAACCTTGAAGCCCGCACAGGGCCCAAACCAAGCATATATTATCCCCTGTTTAGCGGGATTTATATCCCCCATTAACTCCCTTCCCTTCCATTTACGCCATCCGGCCCTGCCGGATGTCTTCACCATCGGACCCTCCATGGAGACATTCCGAAGTGCCTCCCAAAGAAGCGCTTCGGGATGGCCGGGAAGGGAGTTTATTTTCCTTGTTGTTCTCTGTTTCCATACTCCGGAAAGTGTTAGGTTTAAATACATTACTCCACACATATATCCACATGAAAAATGTCATACTAAATATCCTGGCACTGCTCCTGATAGCAGGAGTTGCATTTTCTTCTTCCACCGGGTTCAGCCGGTGTGTGGTTGATTCGGACTGTGATTCCGGAGATGTATGTATTCTTGGGGACTGTTATACCCCGCTGGAATGCAGGGCCGACAGCGAGTGCGGAGAGAATGAGGTCTGCTACCGCGGTATCTGCATTGCTCCGGTTTGCATAGTAAGTGCAGAGTGCCCGACAGATTTCCTATGCGATAAGGGTGAATGCATTCCTAAGGAGTGTGTGGGTGACAGTTATTGCAGTTCGGGAAAGAAATGCATTAACTACGAGTGTGTTGATGCACCTACCCCTATGGCGCTTGAAGATGAACCCGAAGAAGAAGAAGAGCCAAAACCCGCAGTCAGCCTTGAAGAAGATAACAGCAACTGCCCGGTTTGCAAGTGCGCCTGCAACTGCCAGCCTTGCGAGAAATGCCCTGCCTGCCCGGAGCTTGAGTGCCCTGCATGCGGCCCGTTTGACGGAGAGCTGGAAATCCCGATTCTTCTATTCGGTCTTGTAGTGGTTGCGGCAATTGGTTTCTTTGCAGGAAAGATGGGAGGGGATTCTGATGAGACTGCCCAGCTTGAAAAAGTGAAGAGCAGCAATGAAGAAACTTCCCCTGGAGAGGAACCAGACATAAACGATGAAGCTTCCTTCAGGTATATCTGAAGGGACATCCATCTATTTTTTTCACACTGATCTGAGAATATGGAGGGGGAAATTCTTCCTCCTCCTTTTTCTCGGGAATTTTCTCGGTTCCAAAATATTAACCTTTTACAACCCCAAGCGGCCGCATTTTTGCAACAGGGCTGCTGAGCCCGGCAAGCTCAACGCTTTTCACTACTTCATCCACGTTTTTGTATGCGTCCGGAGCTTCCTCCGCAACAACTTTTGTGTCGGTTGCCCTGATATAAATCCCCCTGGTTTCCCAGAGTTTTTTTGAAACATCCTTTCCTATGTGTGTTTTTGTTGCCTGTTTTCTGCTCATTGTGCGTCCGCTTCCGTGGCAGGTGCTGCCGAAGCTCAGCTCAAGCCCTTTCTGCTCGCCCACAAGCACATATGATGCAGTTCCCATGCTTCCGGGAATGAGCACCGGCTGGCCGATTTCCCTGTAAGCTGAAGGCAGTTCCGGCCTTCCTGCAGGGAAGGCCCGTGTTGCCCCCTTTCTGTGCACAATTAGCTCCCGTTTTTTTCCATCCACTTCATGGCTTTCTTTTTTTGCAATATTGTGCGCAACATCATATACAAGGTCCATTTTTTCAGAAGTATCTTCCCCAAAAACAGAATCAAAGCTTTGCCTTACCCAGTGCATTATTGCCTGCCTGTTCACGAACGCGTAGTTTACTGCGCATCGCATGGAGCCAAGATAGTTCTTTCCCTCTGTTGTTGTTACGGGTACATATGCCAGTTGGGTATCGGGCATTGGAAGCCCCAGTTCCCGTGCCTTCCTTATCACTGCTTTCAGCTGGTCCGAGCAAATCTGGTGGCCAAATCCTCTTGAGCCGGTGTGAATCATCACAACCGCCTGCCCTTTTTCAAGCCCGAATTTTTTTGCAGTTTCAGGGATGAATATTTCTCCTACTTCCTGAACTTCCAGGAAATGGTTTCCTGCCCCCAGTGTGCCTATCTGCCTGCTCCCCCGTTTTTTCGCCAGGTCTGAAACTGCCGAATAGTCTGCCCCTTCTATTCTTCCGTTTTCCTCGGTATGCTCCAGGTCCGCCTTTCTCCCATATCCTTTTTCAACTGCCCATTCAACTCCCCGGCGTGCAACTTCTCCCAGCTCTTCTGCATCAATGCGGAGTTTCTGGCTTTTGCTCCCCACTCCTGAAGGAACATTTTCAAACATCGTATCGCATAGTTCTCTTATTTTCGGCTTTACCTCTTCTGCAGAAAGGGGAGTGGTAACCAGCCTTACTCCGCAGTTGATGTCAAAGCCTACACCCCCGGGAGAGACTGAGCCTTCTTCTGCATCAAATGCTGCAACTCCCCCTATCGGAAATCCATATCCCTCGTGTCCGTCCGGCATCACCATTGCCTGCTTTACTATCCCTTCCATGCTTGCAACATTCCTGAGCTGCCCGAGAGTCCTGTCTTTTTTCATCTGTTCAACTATTTCAGGGATTCCGAATACAAGGGCCCTGGATTTCATCCCCTTCTCTTTTTTCATCTCAAAAAGCGCATCTCCTATTTTATTAAGTTCGTGCTCTTCCATTTCCTTCACCTGGTCAGAAGGCATGCTCTTCCTGCAGCCCGCCTGTTTCTGCCTTTGCCTGTTTTCCTCCCGAGTTTACTGCCACTTCTGTTGTTCCAAAAAGGGAAGCATATTCTTTTTCAAGCATCCCGAATAAGAGCAGGGAGAAATATCTTCCTTCATGGAAACAATGCTCCCTGAGCCTTCCTTCTTTTGCAAACGAGATTTCTTTTTCATAAAGCGGGCAGAGCATCGCATCATTTTCAATACACCTTGCCACAACCTTGTGCATCCCGAGTTCCCGGAATGCAAAATGAAGCGCAGCTATCGCCGCTTTCTTTTCATAGCCCCGTTCCCTGAATCCTTTGTTTATCCAGATGCTGAGTTCGGCATGCCTGGATTTCCAGTCTATTTTTGAGAGCTCAAGGAGCCCCAGCGGTCCGTCCCCTTCTACATATATGGCGAAGAGGTAGCCCTTTTTTTCCTGCACCTCGTGCAGCTTTTTTTTCAGAAATTCCTCGCTCCCCATGGAGGAAAGTGGATAATATGCATCCGAGAGCAGAGGGTTTATTTCAATCTCACCCATGTTTTTGTTTAGTGCTTCCACATCCTTTAGCTTAATTCCCCTGAGTTCAATTTCTTCATATGTAATCATACTTAATCCCCTTTTCTGCACTCCTTTATACCTTTACTCTTTTATCCCTTTTTAATTTCCGTCAGCGAGAAGGCGCTTTATTATTACTATTCTTAGTTTATTTATGGTTTTTTTAGGATATTGCCTTACACCTTCTTCCTACAAAAATAACATATCTTTATAAATCTTACCCCCCACATATTACTACTGATTATTAATGGTGATATGATGGGTGAAATACGTAACATGAATAGAACAGAGGGGGGAGTTCCTTCAAAAAACCAGAAGCCTTCCTTCAGAAAAGATGAGAATCCGACTGAACCTGCCGGGAAAAGAAGAATGGGAGTAGTAGGAAGGATTGGGGCAGTTGTTGCTCTTGCATCCGCGCTTGTTGCAGGATGTGGCTCAAAGAGCCCTGGAGTAGATGAAGACGCTTCTCCTGATGCCGCACCGCAGAACTGTTCCTGCTGCTATGCGCCGGATGGAGGTCCGGTTACCGGGCTGGAATCCTGCATAGAGAATGAATTTGATGAAAATGGAAACCTTAAAACATCATATTATTGTGAGTGCCCAGGAAATACATTAGATACAGATACAGGAACAGGCACAATGGATACCGACACCGATACAGACACGGACATGGATACGGACACTGACACCGATACAGACACGGACATGGATACGGACACGGACACCGATACCGATACAGACACGGACACGGACACTGACATGGATACGGACACCGATACCGATACAGACACGGACACGGACACTGACACGGATACGGACACTGACACCGATACAGACACGGACACGGACACTGACACTGACACGGACACTGACACCGATACAGACACGGACACCGATACAGACACAGATACGGGAACTGATACTGGAACAGGCACAATGGATACGGACAGTGGCTCAGATACTGCAACCAGCACAGGAGAAGATACTGATACTACTACCGGAGCCTGCCAGGAACCAATCGCAGCAGATACTCTGATGGGAACATATGATGCTGTTGATTCTGTTTCAGGGGCAACCTATCCTGTTGAAGTTTATGCAGATGAAGCTACTGCGGCAAACTGGCCCAGCCTTGGAAGCGTCTACAAAGTAAGGCTTGTTTTCCTTGATGAGGGTGTTCCGGAAGTTCCGGAATCTGCCCCGGGAACCAAGACTGACCTTAACAGCGTTACGATTCCGGTGGGTGACCAGGAATGGACTTTCTTCAGGCTCGGAGAGAGCGGAGGAGTGGACCGCTCCTGGCTTGGAGTTAACCGCGGTTTTTCCGGAACCCTTACCGCTGGTGCAGGTCCAGCATACTTCATTCTAAATGGAACAGAATATGGAGTTGAAGTCCTGGACACCACTGCAGAAGGGGAAGCGTTGGTAAGGCTGGATGCAGGTGAAGGCAATGTGGATTCAAAATGGGTCCCCTCTGACCTTCCGTATGTTCAGGTTGGCGGCCTTTACGTGAAAGTCCCGGGCATAAATGGAAGTGATGTATCACTTGATGTTTGTGCAGACAGGGAAAAGACCAATGCATCTACCAGCTTTGACGAAACAACCGGCAACCTCACGGAGCAGACAGTTACAAGAGGGTGTGATTGAGCATGGAGAATACAGCGTTAAAGAGAGGGCTCATGGTAGTCCTCGGATTTATTTTTCTTTTTTCTTCAGTTTATGCATGTGATTATGATGCAGACTGCGAAGACTGGGAAGAGTGTGTAGATGGAAGCTGCGAACTTGCTTCCGGCTATTGTGATGGCGATTCAGACTGCGATTCTGATGAGATATGTGATTCAGATACCCATGCATGCCTCTCAGTTGATTGTGCAACTGACTCAGACTGCGAAGACTGGGAAGAGTGCAATTCTGACTACGAGTGTGTTCTGGTAAGCGGGCTGTGCGATGGCGATTCAGACTGCGATTCTGATGAGATATGTGATTCAGATACCCATGCCTGCATTTCTGCAGAGTGCACTTCTGATTCAGACTGTGCAGACTGGGAGGAGTGCAGTTCTGACTACGAGTGTGTTCTGGTAAGCGGGATGTGCGAAGATGACGGAGACTGCGATTCCGGAGAAACCTGCGACTCAGATACCCACGCCTGCATTTCTGTGGAATGTGCAACTGATTCAGACTGCGATTCCGGAGAATACTGCACTTCCAACTATGTCTGCCGCGCTTATACGCAGTCAGATGACGATGATGATGACGATGATGACGATGATGAGCCGGAGGACGAGTGTGAAGTTGATTCAGACTGTGCAGACTGGGAGGAGTGTTCCCACGGGGAATGTGAACTTGCTTCCGGCAACTGTGAAGATGACGGCGACTGCGGAGAAGGTGAATACTGTTCAGACCACACATGCGTGATGCAGACCGGCTACTGCAAGGATGCAAGGGACTGCAATCCATGGGAAATGTGCTCAGACCATGAGTGTGTTCTTGGTCCTGACCGCTGCGCATCTGATGCAGATTGTGAGACTTGGGAGATTTGTGAGGATGTTTCCTGGACCTGTGAACTTGCCCCGGGATACTGCGAGATGGACAGGGACTGCGAGTACTGGCAGCACTGTGAAGGCATGGAGTGTGTGTCCAATTCAGGAAGGTGCGAGGATGACTCAGACTGCGGAGAGAACGAATACTGTGATTCAGGCACCCACACCTGCGAGGAAACAGAAGAAGAGGAAGAGGTTACTCCTCCTGTGCAGCAGCCCATTGATGTTGAAAAGCTTTGCTCTCCCCTGGTGGAAAACGCAAGGGAGGATGCAAGGGAAGACGCAATGAAAGAGCTTGCAGGGCAGGAACCAAAAGAGAAGGAGGAAACACTGGGAGGCAATCTCCCCATGGTTCTTATCGGAGGCCTCATCCTGCTTGTGCTGGGAGGCCTTGCAGGCTGGCACACCGGCCGTTCTTTTTCTGAGGAACAGTAGTAAGTTCCTCCAATTTTTTCTTATTTTTACCATAAGCTTAATATAATCCTCCGGAGTAACTTCCAGACTTAAAGGTGCTTTTAGGATGGACAGTGACCCGAAGAAGATGCACTGGAGCGAAATTATCGCGAAGAAGGTTATTGATGGCAGGAAACCCCCATATACTGTTATGAGCGGAATAACCACCAGCGGTCCGCTCCACCCCGGGACACTCTGCGAATTCCTTTTTGCTGATGCAATCTACAAGTCTCTTGAGAAGATGGCAGGGAATGCAAAATTCGTTTTTGTTGCAGACATAACTGATGCATTTGACAATGTGCCAGGCCCCTTTAAGGAGCACAGCAGGGAACTGGAACACCATCTCGGAAAACCCCTTTCAGATACCCCTGACCCCCTGGGCTGCCACAGTTCTTTTGCAGACCACTTCTTTTCTGAAGCAACTGATGCAATGGAAAAGTTTGATGTCCATCCTGAGGTAATGAGGGCAGATGAGGCTTATGCTTCAGGGAAATATGATGAATATGCAATACAGTTCTCCGAGCGCAGGGACGAGATAAAGAAAATCGTGCAGGAAAGCTCGCTCAGGGAAAGCATGCCTGATGACTGGCACCCCATAATGCCCATCTGCGAGAAGTGCGGAAAGGTAGCAACTACCAGGGTAATTTCTTACGAGAGCGGCGAATATGACTATGTCTGTGATGGACAAACACCTTATGGGGCAGAAGGCTGCGGCTACAAAGGCAGGGCCAGGATATTAGACCACAAGTATAAACTGCTCTGGAGGCTGGACTGGCCTGCGAGGCAGGATTTCTGCAGGGTAAGTGTGGAAGGGGGAAGTGTTGACCACCACACAAAAGGGGGTTCGGTTTCCACCCTTATTGCAATACATACAAATTTCTTCAAAAAAGAGCCACCCATAATGTACAAGTTCGGGTTCCTCAAGTACCACGGCAAGAAATACTCTAAATCCAAGGGAATCGGGCACTCTGTGCATGAGCTTATGGACATCCTTCCAATCCCTGTATTGGAATATGCCCTCCTTCGCCCTGACATCCAGGAGGATAAAGAGCTTGTGCTGAATGAGAAAACTCTTCTTTCCCTTGTTTCGGACTTTGAACATGCATCTTCTCTTGACCCGGATTCTGACCTTGCCCGCGCAGACCGCAAGAAGACAGTTTCCTATTCTTTTACTGAAGGAAGAAATTGGAGTGCTCCGCTTTCCGAGCTTCTGGTAGCCTACGCAATCTACAAGGACTGGAACAAGGCAGGTGAAGTTCTTGGCGATGCACAGGGCGCCCGTTATCTTTCAGGGTATGCTGAAGCCTGGCTGAAAAGGGGCTGGATTCCTGAAAAATATGTTTTTGACTTTTCCGAAGGTACAAAACCGTCCCGACCTGAAATAGTAAGGGAGTTTGCAGGGGGGCTGGAGGAGGGGGCATCTGCTGAAGAGCTGCAGTCTTATGTTTTTAGTTTTGCGAAAGAAAAGAGTATCCAGCCCAGGGAGCTTTTCCAGAATATCTACACTGCTCTTATAGGTAAGCCCAGGGGACCCAGGCTGGGGAAGTTCCTTTTTGCAATAGGTGTGCCCAGGGCAAGGAAAATGTTATTAAAAGTATCGGAATGAGCCAAATCCCTGCCTCTTTTTGCGGGTTTTTTGGTTTCTTTCTCGAGGGGCCAGCGAAACTCACTTAAAGGTTTTGGTAACTAAATATACAAAATACAATAGAAACCTTAAAAAGGTTTTTCTATTTTAGGTGGGAGAAAAATGTCAAAGAAAAAATGCCCCGAGTGCGGGGGCACTAAACTTATACGGGACTATGAGAAAGGAGAGCTCATTTGCGCGTCCTGCGGCCTTATTATTGCCGACAACATACAGGATAGCGGACCTGAGTGGAGAGCATTTGATGCTGAGCAGAAGGAGAAGAGGGCCCGAGGAGGGGCACCCATAAAGTACATGCGCCCGAATAAAGGCCTTGTTACGGAGATAGACCAGTACAATCGCGACAGCAGGGGAATGAAGATTTCTACAAAGAAACAGGCCCAGTTCTACAGGATGAGAAAATGGCACAAGAGGGTTTCAATCGCCACTTCCATGGAAAGGAACCTGGCCATTGCCCTTGCCGAGCTTGACCGTGTTGCTTCATACCTTGGGCTTCCGGATGACATCAAGGAGGCCGCGGCACTTCTTTACAGGCGCGCGGTTAAAGAGGAGCTTATCCGAGGAAGGATAATCGAGTCCATAGTTGCAGCAGTAATTTATGCAATCTGCAGAATACATGGGATTCCCCGTACTCTTGATGAGATTTCCAAGGCTTCGGGAATTGAGAAGAAGGAAATCGGCCGCTCCTACAGGTTCCTCAAGGCAGAGCTCAAGCTGGACGTTCCGCTTACCGACCCCTCCTATTATGTGCAGAAGTTTGCAACTGCGCTTAAGCTGAGCGGGGAGGTACAGAAAAAAGCAGTCCTGCTCATTAAGAAGGCGGTAAAGAAAGGCCTGATTTCAGGAAGGGGCCCGACCGGTGTTGCTGCAGCAGCTCTGTACATTGCATCTGCAATGGTCGGGGAGCGCAGGACACAGAAGGAGGTCGCGGATGTTGCAGGAGTGACTGAGGTAACAATTCGCAACCGCTACAGGGAACTGAAGAAGGAACTCGGGCTCAAGATAAACCTCTGATTCGACTCTGAGAAATTTTCAATTTCTTCTGTTGAGCAGAGCTCAACATTCGTTGAATTCGGTTGATTCCCTCCAAAATCAACCTCTGAGAAAGCCTTGCTTTCTTCTTTTGAGGCGGGTGCCTCAGGACTTGGGCTTCCTTCCAAAAGCTTTTTTTAATTTCCTTTTCTATTCTTTTTCATGCTTGAGCTTGCAGTGAATTATGTTACTTTTGTCCTGAATATTATGGGTGCCCTGATAGTTTTGTACGGAAGCATCCAGGCATTCCTGAAAGTCCTGAAGATTGAATTTTCCTACAAGAAAAAGTTCCATGCCTACGAAAATGCAAAGCGCACCTATGTGCAGAAGCTCATTCTTGCCCTTGATTTCTTTGTTGCTGCAGACTTGCTCAGGCTTGTTGCCATGCCCACCATGGACGAAATAATTCTGATTGCGATGATAGTTTTCATCCGCACAATATTGAATTATTCCCTGAACAAGGAAATCCACAGGCACAAGGAATAATCCTTCTTTAATTTTTCTGGAGAACATCCTGCATGAAGATTATTTTTCCTGTCCTGGCGCTTTTGCTTCTTGCAGGGTGCTGCACCCTTTCTGAAAGCCCTTTTGAGGCAGCGTATTCTGAGGAGGAGCCCTCTGATTATTCTTATGATTTGGAAGTCAAAAATATCTATTCTGTTCCTGCATATCCCCGCCTGACTGAAAACTACAAGATGCGCGTACTTGTGCAGTCTTATGGAAGGTACACCCCATCCGGGTACAGGCTTTGGGTTCTTGACGGCAACAAAACCCTCATGCATGAAAACATAACAGAGCCCGAGCTTCTCCAGCATTTTGAATTTGATTATTATGCTGATTCAACTGCCCCCCACCACATCAGGGTTGAAGTGCAGAGCCTTGATACTGCCCATCCTGAGCCGGAAACCTGCCTTGAAAATAATATTATGCGCAGGGATATCCGCGCTTACCCCATAGGGTATTATGACCTTAATAACTGGAAAGTAACGTGGTTTTATGATTTTGTTGGAATCCAGGTAAAGCAGGCCCAGGCGTTTACTCTCCAAAAACCCCTGAACGTGAGCAGAATTGGGGTTTATGTCCAAGCCAGGGTTCCCCCTTCCCCTGGCTCAAAGCTGCTTGTTTCCCTTCATGAGAAGCCCAATAATTGGGGAAACCTCGGCGTAGGGGATGAGCTTGCCAGGGCCGAGATAGATGCAACCCATATAACTCAGAAGCCTTCCTGGCAGTGGGCAGAGTTCAATAAAACAGAGCTCCAGAATGATACCTATTGGATACTTCTTGAATATGAATCCCCTTCCAGCGCAGGAATAGAATGGTATCGTGCGGAGGGTAACCAGTATGGGACGGTTTATGATACGCAGATGCTGGACCTTGGGGGTTATGGCGAATGGGAATACAAAGGGTTTGATTTTGCATTTAAAGTAGAGTGAGATTTTCTTCCACCCAGTATCCCCCCGATAGTCAGAACTCAAGATCTTAGCGAACAAGTCCGCTTCTCGTGAGCACTTTCAGTACTCAAGATCTTAGAAACCTTCGGTTTCTTCTCGTGAGCACTTTCAGTACTCAAGATATTCATCATGGGCCGAAGCCTCAGCAATTTTTAGAGTTCATCATCCGAATAAATATGAAAAGAAGAAGATAAGAAGGAAGCGGCATCAGCAGATGCGCTTTTCAGCCTTCTGCTTCCTTTGTTTTTCCTTTTTTGGCTTTGTCTTTTTCAGGGCATTGTAAGCATTTATCAAATCCTCAAAGAAGATGTCTGCCATGTCTCTGCTGAAGTTCTCTTTTACTACTACACGCAGTATAGCTATTTTGTCTGCATCTTTTGGAAGCGTGTATGCTGGCACAATCCAGCCTCTTTCCCTGAGCTTTTTGGAAAGGTCATATACTGTGAAGCCCGGGCTTCCTTTCAGCTGGAAAGTGACCACAGGGATTACCTGGGCAACGCTCAGCATCTCAAACTTCCCTGTTTTTTTGATCTGGTTTGCCAGGTGCTGTGCATTGCCCATGGAGTTTTTCATAATCCGGGTATATCCGTCCTTTCCAAGCCGTATCATGTTGTAGTACTGGGCGAGCACGGTTGCACTTCCCCTGGAGAAGTTCAGCGTATAAGTCGGCATCTCCCCCCCAAGGTAGTTAACTTTGAACACAATGTCATCCGGAAGGGCACTCCTGTCCCGGAAAAGCAGCCACCCCAGCCCGGGGTACACAAGCCCGTACTTGTGCCCTGACACATTGATGGTTTTGACTTGTTCAAGCCGGAAATCCCATTTCAGCTTTTTGTGCACAAAAGGGGCTACAAATCCTCCGCTTGCCCCGTCCACATGTATGGGAATGTCCCAGCCTTTCTTTTTCTTTATTTTAAGCAGAAGCCGGTTTATTCCCTCAATGTCATCTGCCTGCCCTGTAAATGTTGTGCCCAGTATTGCCCCTACACATATTGTATTTTCATCAATGTATTTTTCAACTTCTTTTGGCCCTATTGTATACCTTCCGGGCTCCATGGGGATTATTCTGGGCTCCACATCAAAGTATCTTGCAAACTTGTCCCAGACTGTATGCACATCTGCTCCCATCACAATGTTCGGCTTATCATATTTTTTCCCCTTTTTCTTCATTCTGTTTCTCCAGGAGAATTTGTGTGCAAGCAGGCCGAGCATAATTGCTTCGGAAGAACCGATAGTTCCTGTTCCAATGAATTCTTTCTGTTTTGGGGCGTTGAATAGCCTTCCCAGCATGTTCACCACCCGCTGGTGAATCACTTCGGTCTGCGGATATTCATCATGGTCAATGAAATTCTTGTTCAGGCTTTCCATCATCAGCCGGTCTGCCTCGGGCTCCATCCAGGTTGTTACAAAGCTCGCAAGATTAAGCGAAGGGTTCCCATCCAGATTAGTTTCATCATGTACCAGCTGGTATGCCGCGTTTGCAGGCATCCCTTCCTTGGGCATTTCATACTTTGGTATTTCTTTGTCCATGTACCTGTCAGAGTAGGTGCTCACATGCCCACTGTAATATTTTCCTGATTTTCTGGTTTTTACTTTTTCAGATACCATTTTTTCACCTTTTTACTGCGGCTTTTTTCCAATCCGGATTCTTGAACTGGTAAATCAGCAGGGGAGCCCCGCCCAATACCAGTATCCCCGCAGCAAGGAACCCATCATAAAAGAGAGGGGTACCTATTTTGAGTTCTGCAGGGGGTATGAATCCCAGCCCGATTGCAGAAATGCATGCAAGCGCCCCAATCCCGGCAATCAGCCACATTCCTGCCATTCCCCCCGGGAGCTTATACGGTCGCTTGACATTTGGTTTTGAGTATCTCAGTTTTATTCCTGCCGCAAAAAGCATTGCATACATAATCAGGTAAAGCTGCGCAGTGAGCGCAGTAAGCAGCCAGAATGTGCTTGAAACGTCCTGGGGCATCCATAGGAAAGTAGAAGCCAGCAGGGTAACAATTACTCCCTGCACAATCATCACATGAGTTGCCACCCCCTGCTTGTTTGTTTGCTGGAGCAGAGGAGGGAGCGTGCCTTCCTTTGCGGTTTCCAGCATTCCCTTGCTGGGCCCCACAATCCATGCGCTTACCTGCCCGATTGCACCAAACACAATCAGCACCCCAATTATCGGAACCATCCATTCTATTCCGTAAACAGTGAAGAAGGATTCAAATGCCTGCATTACTCCTGCAACAAGGCTGATTTTTTCCTGGGGGACTACCACTGCAATGGAAATTGTTCCAAGTATGAATATTCCAAGGGTAAGTGCAGCTGCAATAAGTATTGCTTTTGGGTAGTTTTCCCGCGGGTTTTTTACCTCTTTTGCATGCACTGCAGACACTTCCATTCCCGAGAAGAAGAGCAGTATGCTCGCGGCAAACACTATTGTGCTCAGGTTAGTTATGTCTGGGGGAACCAGTTCTCCGAATGAAAAGTCTATCTGGCTCGTGTTTCCTGAGAATATCCAGAATGCTCCCAGCAGGATTATCAGGATTCCTGGAAGTATTGTCCCTGCCATTGCCCCGAAGCTGGTGATGGTTCCGGAAAGTTTCATGCCCCGGAATGCTGCAAGTGTTGCACCCCAGTATACAGCAACGATCACTCCGAAGATATAGATGGGCTCATTTGCAAGCGCAGGGTTGAAAACGTATGCAAGTGCTCCTGCTGCAAAGGAGAGCACAGTAGGATACCAGACCACATTCTGTATCCATTGAAGCCAGATTGCAAGGAAGCCCCATCTCTGTCCGAATGCCTCTTTTATCCAGGAGTATACTCCTCCACTTTTTGGCCATCCGGTCGCAAGTTCTGCGGAGACCAGGGATACTGGAATAAAGAATATTATTGCAACAAGCACAAAAAAGAAAGCAGATGACAACCCATATTCCGCCATTGAGGGAAGCCCCCTGAGGCTCGCAATCGCGGCAAAGGTCATCATTGCAAGAACAAATATCCCAAGCTTATGTTTCCCGGAATTCTCTTTTTTCCGGGCGGATTTTTTTGCAGCCATGCCGGAATATCTTCAAATACTATTTAATCCTTTCCCCTTTCCATATCTGCCCGGTTTTTCTTAAGTGCAAGAATTGCGGGGAGTTCCTTTCCGCTCAGGTACTGTATCAGCGCCTTTCCTGAAAGGCTTATGTAGCTGAATTTATCTTCAGGGAGCCCCAAGTCCTTTATCGCAGTTATTGTGTGGCCCCCGCCCACCAAGGAGAATGCTTCGCTTTCCGCAACTGCACCCAGCACTTTCCTGGTGCCCTTTCCGAATCCTTCTTTTTCATATACTCCCATGGGACCGTTTATTAGGATTCTTTTTGCAGAAATTATTTCCGCTGCATATTTTTCCATGGTTTTTTCCCCTATGTCCAGAATCCGCCCCCCCTTCACCTCTCCTGATTCTGCCTCAACCCGTTTTCCTTCAATTTCCAGCCCCACATCTTCAGGAAGCAGTATCTTATCCGGATATTTTTCCAGGAGCTCTTTTGCTTTTTCTGAATATTCCAGCAGCCCGTTCTCTTCCAGGTATTTGATGGAACCCCCTACATTTTTCCCTGAAGCGTGG
The DNA here is from genome assembly GCA_046538155.1 of Candidatus Micrarchaeia archaeon. GTDB lineage: Archaea > Micrarchaeota > Micrarchaeia > Anstonellales > Bilamarchaeaceae > CAIKOA01. The sequence goes on along the minus strand of JBKHJL010000018.1, from coordinate 6,210 downwards.
AGGAACAGCACAGAGATTGCACCCCCAAGAAGCACTTTCCTTGCTTTCCCGCATTCCAGCCATTTTTCCATTATTTGCAGGGAATCTTTTGCTTTCCCCCCTCCCAGAACAAGGGTTAGTTCACCTTCCCCGATGTTTTCAAGCGCCTTTACTTCGCTTCTTAAAACCGGCCCGGCCACGCTTACCGCATGTTCCGTAAGCCCCACCACTGAGGAGTGTGCGCGATGGGATACGCTGAGTGCATCCAGGACAAAAACATCTGTGAGCGGCCCAAGGATTTCCACCAGTGCTCCTTTTTCTCCCTCTACTTCCTCCCCTCCCCACATTCTCACGTTTTCCAGAAGCAGTATGTCCCCTTCTTTCATGTTGTTTATTTTTTCCCGCACCTTTTCCGGTTCCATGCTCTCAAGGAATTCTACTTTTTTCCTTGTTATCATTTCCAGCAGCAGTGCATGTTCCCTGAGGCTCACAAAATCTTTTTTTCCCTTCCTACCCTGGTGTGCAATCACAATTACCTTTGCACCCCTGTCACTGAGAATCCTTATGCTCTCCCCGTGCCTCTCCAGCCTTGGGTTTATTGCTATCCCTTCATCTGTCACGGGTGAGTTTATGTCAACTCTTTTTACAACGCGTTTTCCCTTCAGCTCAATCTGGTCATAATATTTCATTTGCCCTTCCTCCGGTTTTTTATTGCACTCCCCTTATTTATTCTTATCTTTCCCCTCTTTTGCTTTTCCCCAATTCTCTTTTGTTTTGCATTTTGTGTCCAGGCACATCTCAAAAAATGTTTTTCCCCTTCTCACTTTGACTATTCGGGTGCCACATTCCTTGCAGGTTTTTTTTGTGGGCGTTACATATGCCCCGGTGGGCAGGGGGTATGCATTTCTGCATTCCGGATAGCCGGAACAGCCCACAAACTGCTTTCCTCCCCTGAGGCGTATAATCCTAAGCGTTCCCCCGCATTTTGGGCAGGTCCCGAGGTTGTTCTGTTCATGCTCTGTTTTTTTCATGGATTCCAGCAGGGCCTTTCCTATTTTTTCTTCATTTTTCCGGAAATCATCCAGTATTTCCACAAGGATTTCTTTGCCTTCCTCCACCACTGTTTCTTTTTCCAGCTTCCCGTCCGCTATTTTGTCCATATCTTCCTCTATTTTGCGGGTAAGTTCCGCGTCAAGGATTTTTGGCGAATATTCTCCAAGCACCTTCCATACGTTCATTCCAAATTCAGTGACCTGGATGCTTTTTTCCATCACATAATGCCTTTTGAACAGCGTGTCCACTATTGTGGAGCGGGTTGCTTTTGTGCCGAGCTTGTGCTTTTCAAGTTCATATATTATGCTCGCGGGAGTATATCTCCTGGGGGGCTTCGTTTTTTTCTTTGTCTTGCTCTTATTTTCAATTTCCTCTTCTTTCCCCTCTTTAAATTCCGGAAGCTGCACTTCTTTTCCTTTATAATATGGGTAAAATGCAATCCAGTTCCTTTCCGTTATTCTTTCTCCCGATGCCCTGAATTTTTCTCCCCCTGTTTCCGCCACCAGTTTTGTTGATTCTGCTTCTGCGGCCGGGGCGAAAACCGCAAGGAACCTGCTTGCAACCAAATCATATATTTTTTTCTCGTTTCCGCTTATTTGCTTCTGGAGGCCGGTTGGGTGTATTGCAGGGTGTGCAGGGTCTTCCTTTTTTCCCTGGAATGGCCTGAACCATCCCCGTTCCAGCAGTTTTTCTGCCCTTTCTTTATATTCCTTTGTCCCGGCAAGCTTGGAGATTATTTTTTTCAGCCCCAGGTTTGGGGGAAGTTTCTGTGAGGATGTTCTTGGATATGAGATAAGCGAGTTTTCGTAGAGGGTCTGGGCAATTGCCAGGGTTTGCGAGGGGGAGATCCCGAAGCATTTGTGCGCTTCAAGTTGCAGAGAGGTCAGGTCAAACGGGGGGTAGGGCCATATTTTCCTCTCTCTTTTTTCCACTTTTTCAATAACTGCCTGCCCCTCTATTGCGGCATGCGCTTTTTTTGCCTTCTCTTCATCCATGAATTTTTCGTTTTCATGGAGGAATTCCACGCCCCTTAACCATATTTTCACTTCCCAGTAATCCCTGGAAACAAAATCCAGTATTGCCTTTTCCCTCTGGGAAAGTATGTTCAGCGCAGGTCCCTGCACCCGCCCTATGCTCATCGTCCTGAATCCCCCTGCTTTTTTGAGTGAGCTCATCAGCGCCCTGCTCAGGTTTATTCCGTAAAACCAGTCCAGAATGTGCCTTGTTTCTCCTGCGTATGAGTTGTTGAAGTCTAGTTCCGGAGATGCATTTTCATACGCTTCCTTCAGCTCTCCCTGCACAAGCGAGGAGAATTTCATCCGTTTTCCCCTTTCTTTTCCGTAGCAGAACCGGTACACATTGTATCCAATTACGCTTCCTTCAATGTCATAATCGCAGGCAACCGTGCATACATCCGCTTTTTTTCCCAATGATTTAAGCAGGTTCACATAAGGCCTTGTGAATGCCGCATTTTTTGAGATTTCATAAGAAGGTTTCCATTCAATGTCAAATACAGGGTATTCCCTGCTTTTCTTTTTTTCCGCAAGGTTGAAGAGGTGGCCTACAGCAGGGGCAACTGCAATTTCCTTTCCGTCTTTTTTACACTCATAATATCCTATATTACTGTACTGTTTCCTGCTTACTGTTGAACCACCAAGCGCCTTTGCGATTGTATGGGCCACCTTGGGCTTCTCCGCCACAATCAGTTCCATGTTTTCAGCTTTAACTGGCAGAACAATTTATAAATACAGGAGAATTACGTCTGGGTTTCCCAATTCCCTGAAAAACAGGCAAGCCCCCTGGGGTATTTGAAACCCCGGCCTCTCGCTTACAAGGCGAGCGCTCTAGCCAGGCTGAGCTAAGGAGGCGTGGTTCTTTTCTTTAGGTACACAATTTTTAAAAAGCTGTTTCAGCGGTTTATCGCTTCCATCTCTTCCAGTGCTCCCTTAAAGCAACTTACTGCTGCCCCAAGTGCCTCTTCCCTTTTCGGCCCCTTTCTCGGGAGAGAATCAATCTGTTCAAGGTACCCTGAACCTTCGCCAATTTTTTCTGCAATGGGCTGCATATAGGGTTCAGCCTGCTCCAGTTGTTCCGCAACAAACCCCGGCTTGTTCAGCTCAAGCACCAGCTTACCCCTCCTGAGGAGCTTTCTTCCTGTTTCATTTTTCCCCAGCAAGTAGCATTCTTTTGCTTCATCTAGGAGATCCAAGTCAAATCCTCTCCCCCTCCGGCCGTACCTGTTTGCCTCCATCTCATTTGCAAGTTCGGCAATTGCTTCCGCCTTTTTCCTGCGCTTTTCACTTGATGATGCCAGTTCTTCCATCCTTGCAGCATACCTCAGGTCTTTCATGTCCCTGCCCAGTATTGGCCACCTCTTTTCTCTGGAATAAACAGCCACCAGCCTCTTGAGCATGCTGTAGGCTCTCCAGTCTCTTTCAGCCCTCAGGTATCTTTCCCGCATCTTGTTGTAGGCAATCATTCCTTCTACCTGTACATCCCTCCACGGCCCAATCCTGTTCCTGAATGCAGTGAGGCATGAGCACGCGGAACCAGCCCATCTTCTTTTTTCAGACAGGTTTGGTGAAGTATATACTTTGCCAAGGAGTCCGGAAGCCTTTCCAAGCATCTCCTCCGCCTCTTTTTTCAGCGGGTTGATAGTATTTTCCAAGGCACCTTTAATTGAGTCAATTACCCTGCGGTATGAATATAACCACAATGGAGAACCCCAGTCCCATAGAGTGTAAAGGTTTGAATTTATTTTTTCAATTTCCGGGAGCGCTTCATCCCTCCATATCCTTCCTCTTTCCAGGCCCTCCTGTATGTGGATTACCCTCCTTGTTGCGCTGTAAATGTCAAGTGTGCTTTTTCTTTGCGGCACGCCCCCCACAATTCTTTTTCCTGCCCAGCCCTTTTCCAGCCCTGTTCCCATGAGCACGAGCCCGCTATTGAGGAATTCCAGCTTCAGGTCCTGCCCCCTGCTGATTTTGATGTAGCAGCCCCTGGAGTCAATCCCTGTAAGCGAAGGCACTGAGTTAGGCACAGAACCTCTTTTCCTGGCCCTTTCGCTGATTGTCCTCCTTGAAGAAAATCTTATTCTGGCCATTTGCGCCCTAAGCTTCCCTGCATTCCTGAGCCTTAGCATGAGGTCTTTTTTGCCCAGGGCCCTTGTTACTCCCATGCGCATAATTACCCACAACCTTATTTATATACTTTTTGCAACGAACTTCAGGTTTTCGGCCCCCTTCCAATACAGAGAACCATCTCTGGGACAGGGAGGGTTTGCTGCCCCGGAAGGGAAGTAGCTGGATTTAAGAAAACTTTATATTGTTTTTCTGCCCCAAGAGAAGAAGTTGATGATTATGCCTGAGGAATTAAGGTTTGAGATGGATTACAAAGGGGAGAAGCACGGCTATCATTATAATCTGGATTCTGCAGATGAGCAGGATGTTTCCAGCGCCACAGCCGCCATTTCCCGAACAACAAACCCCCTGGGTTTCCTTTATGCAGGTTTTTCCCTGGAAAAGGTTGAGAGTTTTGTTGAGGGCATGGAAGGAAGCACTGCTTCAGATGCTCTTAAGGCCGTTTCTTCCTCCGGAGTCCGCTCTGTGCTAAAAGAGGCCGTGGGAGATAAGGCCAAGCTGGTTCCTGCAGCAGAAGCTTATTTTTTCCACAGGGTTTTTTCCAAATATTCCCTTCCTGTGCTTGTTGAGCCGGAAATGCTGGACTCTTCTGCCCCCATGGAAACAACCCATCCGAAAAACAGAATTGCCCTCCTTGCAAAATACAAGAGTTGGGTAGCCATAAAGAAAATGTCTGTTTCCCCAGATGTCCAGGATTATGAAGTTTCAGGAATTCTCTGTGCAATAAATGAAACCCTTGTGCGCAAGGCATTTGATTTTGCCCAGATTGACCAGGTTGCCCTGGAAACCGAGGCAAAAAAGCTTACAAAGGGAAAGCGCAAATCCTATTCTGCAGTAGGGGAGCTTCTTTCAATCCTTCCTGACAAGAGGTGGAATCTCCTGGAGAACACATACCTGCTGTTTTCCGCACTTTCTTCCATGAACGTGCGCCCTTATGCGCACAGGGAAATGCTCTCCAAGCAGTATCCGGACATAAAGGTTCCCAAGCCCAGGGGAAGGATGCCCAAGGCATAATTCTATTCCACAACTCCTCCTTCATATAATGAGCCAGGCGGGAGCAATGCGAGCACCACAAACGGCTCATTGCCAATTTTTACAAACATCCTGGCAACAGGAATCGTATCCAGGCGGTCGCACACCGGGAACGTATCTCCAGTTATTCCATGGCCCTCGTTTTTCGGGCAGACCGGAATTCCCTTCCCTTCCTGGTACTCTACCGCGGTTCCCCAAAATCCATTAGTGTCCCATTCCACCAGCGTATTCCCGATTTTTATTCCCGCTATGTACTGGGGGTCTGAATGGTTGTCGGCAACTTCATTTGCCCATAGAATTGAAGCAATTCCCTCTACTCCATTCCCAATATCCACATACTCCCCATCTTCAAGCAAAACGGGCTTTACGAATGCAACATCTGCAGTGTCTTCTGCAACATAAGTATAATATACATGCACGCTTTTCACATGTTCTTCAGATTGATATTCTACAGTTTTGGTCATCCACTGGCCCGGCTTGAGTGTGCTAAACACAAACTCTTCATCCCCCGCATCAGGATGGTACAGTAAGATGTTTGCAGGATCGTATTGTTCCCAGTTTTTGATAAGGGCCAGTTGCGCCCCCCATCCTTCCGGGTCATATAGCCAGTTTTCGGGTTCTGAAACTTGACTGATGGGAATATTGTCAAAAGCATCTTCTTTTGCAACCACAATCTTTGCCCCTTCAATTGCAAAACCCATCTCTTCTATATCTGTCCAGGAATCAGTATCCACATCTGTGTCAACATCAGTATCCGTATCGGTGTCAGTATCTGTGTCCACATCGGTATCACTGTCTGTATCAGTATCTGTATCTACATCTGTGTCAACATCAGTATCACTATCGGTGTCAGTATCTGTGTCCACATCGGTATCACTGTCCGCATCTGTATCAGTGTCAGTATCCGTGTCGGTATCACTATCGGTGTCAACATCAGTATCCGTATCGGTGTCAGTATCTGTGTCCACATCGGTATCACTGTCCGTATCAGTATCTGTATCTACAT
>JBKHJL010000017.1:0-22790 GCA_046538155.1 Candidatus Micrarchaeia archaeon | reverse complement strand
AAAAAAGCCGCTAAAGCAAAAACACCTGAGAGAGAGACAGGACAAACAGCAACAGAGCTCCTCCAAACTGCAAATAAGATAAACAACCAAATGGGAAGAGTTTATGATAATTTTAGAAAGAAATTGGCTGGCATAACTAACAAATATAAGAATAATGTAACTATCGGAACTGGAAACATAAAGGCTCGTACCGGAAGTGTCGGTGAAAGCTTGGAAAACACGGAATACAGTAGAGAAGTTGCAAAATTGGAAAGAGAAACACTTGTCAAATTAAACCGGCTAAAAGAGAGGAGGGATACCTTAGTAAGAAGGGCGATGAGAGGAATGGGATACAAAGAAAAAAAAGTAAAACAAATAGCTAAAAGGGCAGTGAATATCCGGGGGCAAGTGGGGGAGGAGATGCAAGGTGGTCCTCCGAAATACAGCATAAGGGATCTTACAGCAGGAGTTAATAATAACATCTTTTATACTACTAAGGCGATCTCCAGGCTGGGAGTTTTTGCGAAGGCAAAAAAAGTAGAAGCATAGGTCAAAGCACCCTTGCATATCTAGCAGCGCTCACGCTAAGCAAAAGCAAATAAGTAGGAAAATGATAGCCATAGAGTTTGAATTTTATACCTTTAGTGAGCGCAGGCTGAATTCCTCGGTTTCCCTAAGAACTTACACCCCGCTTCTATCAAACCTATCTGTTATAGGCGGTCTTTAGGTTTCTCGTTTTGGGAGCCGCTTCGACCTTAGATGCTTTCAGGTCTTATCGGTATAAGGCGTAGCTGCCCGGCAATGCTTTGATACAACCGGTAGACCAGTGGCCTCGAGTCCCTGTTCCTCTCGTACTCAAGGACCCTTACCCTCAGAAACCAACACTCCTTGAAGATGTTACCGTACTGTCTCGCGACGTACTGAACCCAGCTCATGTGGGACTTTAATGGATGTACAACCCAACCCTTGGAGGCTCCTGCACCTCCAGGATGTCCCAAGCCGACAGCGATGTACCAAGCCGCGAGGTCGATGTGTACTCTCGCCCGCGACGAGCCTGTTACCCCCGGGGTAGCTTGTCTGACAGCTTAGACTCCCATCAATAGAGTACTAAGGTTCGTTAAGCCCGGCTTTCACCTCTGCGTTCCACGCTTGTAGAAACACAGTCAGTCCTGCATTTGTCTTTAACCCTCTTCAGCGGATTTCTGACCCGCCTGAGCAGAACATTGGGCGCCCTTGTTTCCCTATCGAGGGCGTACCGCCCCAGCCAAACTATCCACCTGCTGCTGTCCTTTTGCAAGTAAGCAATACCGATACAACTAGGTGGTGTTCCACTTTCGCCTCCACCACCCCCGGAGGGGCGGCTTCGAAGGCTCCCACCTACACTCGGTAGCCATATCAATATCACAACAACAGGCTATAGTAAAGCTCCACGGGGTCTTCTCTTCCCTCAAGGAGTCCCCGGCATGTTCACCGGGAAGCGAGTTCACCAGGTCCCAGGCAGGGACAGTAGAAGCGACGTTACGCCATTCATGCTTCGACAGAAAATGCGCCTAAATATACCAGCATCTTCCTCAATTCACCTTTCTTTTTAGAATGCTGAAGAGGAACGTTAGTATAAAATCTACGAATGTTCTGGATGCCCGTCATTACGAGCTCATCCGAATCGTAGATAGTTGAAGTTACTCCAATTTTCTGCAGCGAATTCTTCAGGAATTCCAAAGGTTCGTTTGGTTTTGCATGGTGCTTGCACCTAATCGAACACCACGCCTGAAAACTTTTGGTTTTTCCACTCTGGAATCGTTCCAGGTTCCTGCAACCACCTTCAGCGTCGTAAAATCCAGCTATGTAATCCAGATTATTCCTGGAACTCTTTGCCAGCTCAGGCGTAGACCAATAAAGCTGGCTTCCGGGAGGATAGTGTTTAGCTAGCTTCCCATGAAGTTCTTTTGAATAGACTTTGAGGCGGAAACAAGGAACTTTGCTCTTGTTTGCCATCGTTCTGTATACTTTCAGCCGCTCCAATGGAACGGAAAAAGTTTCAGAAGCGATTTTGGCAACTTCATCAAGCCAATTCCTAGAGTAATCCGCTGCAAGAGTAACTTCGGCCTTGTTTATGCACCTTGGTAACGAACCATCCCTGAGTGCACCAAGCAAATAAGAAAGAGTCATAAACTTACTTACAAGCTGTGCTTTAAATACTCAAAGAAGGTACATTTCCACTGATATATACTAGGGGTCAAATTCTTAAGCCGCCAATTAAGCGGCGAGGTAATGCGCCAAGGCCATACTCAAATGAGTATTACCGAGGATTTCTCGCTGCTTAATTGCGATGGCGAACTTGCTTTCTAGAGGTAACTCTTTACCACGTTCTTAAGGTCAATCCTCTTTGTTTGAATTAAACAAAGTATGACCTTGTTTACGCTACCTGTCTCCCGAAGAGCGTTCCGACTCCTCGATAAGAGGGTCAGAGTTACCCCCGCTCTTTACCAGCCCTTCCTCCCCTTGAACGGGGCTTTCAGGTACTGGCAGTGGGCAGGCGTCGGCCATCATACACATCCTTTCGAACTAGCGATGACCTATGTTTTTGGTAAACAGTCGCACATCTCTTGTCAGTGCCACCTACCATCTACAAAATGGTAGGCATCCCTTCTTCCAAAGGTACGGGACTAATTTGCCTAGTTCCCTTGCCTGGGTTGTCCTGACACGTCTGAGCCTTTTCAGCCAGGGGCACCTGTATTAGTTCTAGGTACGAATGCAAAAGATCGGAACTGTTCTCTTTTCACGGGTCTCAGGAATCAGCTAAAGATTGCTCCCATTCCAGCATTTCGTCCGCTTCTCCTCATGATAAGACTCCACGGAAGTATTGCTGTTAGACCGGGTCTCCCCGGTTCGGCTTATCCCAAGACGTCAAGAACAGAACTTGCGTTGCCGCATCTACTTTTGCAGCGCAGGAATATTAACCTGCTTCCCTTTCGTGCAATCGGAGTTACCTATGCACTTAGGATCGGCTAACCCTCAGCTGAAGAACATGGCTGAGGAAACCGGGCCCTATCAGACGTCCAAGATTCTCGCTTGGATATGCTACTACTGACACCATGATATTCATACCAGAACAGTCCACAAGACGTTACCGCCTTGCTTCTGCCCGTCCCGGTCGCCCCCTTACTCCATGGACTTTTGGTCCGGGTAGGGTATCGGGATCTGGCTTAGCCCCGTTAATTTTCAGAATCTGCATCCTCGACTGGTCCGCTATTACGCGTTGGTTAGAGGGTGGCTGCTTCTAAGCCTACCTTCCAGCTGTCTTCGGATAGAAATTCCTTTCGGATTAACACTTAGCCAGAACTTGGGGCCCTTAACCCCACGTACGGTCGTTCCCGTACAGGCTTGCAGGTTTACCCCGCAAAACCCAACTGCCTCCGTCTACAGAGATGCTGAATTCGGAGTTTGATAGGAAAGTGAGGTGTTTCCACCCCGCTCTTCCCATTCAGTGCTCTACCTCAACATCATCTTCAAGAGACGCTGTACTGAGATACACTTCAGGGGGAACCCGCTATCGCCGGGCTCGACTGGCCTATCACCCCTATGCGTGAGTCACCTAAGCAGAATATACTAGCACTAGTTGCGGGCTTCCACCAACGGTCAGGTTGGCTTCACCCTGCTCACGTATAGATCGCGCCGGCTTCGGGTCTTATCCGTGTGACTGGTCCCCATTTCTGAGGATGCCCCTTGTTACCTGCGGGCACTTGCTTTCGCTTCGGCTTTCACCTTGCCACACAAATAAACTCCATGGCTCTTGCTTCAAGAAGAATGACACAACACTGGTTAAACTGCCTCGATCCAACCCTTTCGGGAATTCACTTCGGCAGCCCTACAGCCCTTTAATGCCATGCCTTCCTGTCCCTACATAGTTTCAGGTTCTTTTCACACCCCTTCCGGGGTCCTTTTCAACGTTCACTCACGTTACTCATTTGCTATCGGTCTGATACCTAATATTTAGACTTGGAGGTTGATACCCCCATATTCCCGCCTCCTATCCGGCAGACGGTACTCTTCATGGATCGCTCCACACTCCTTTGCATACGGGGCTGTCACCCGCTGGGGCGCCCCTTTCCAGGGGACTTCTGCTCAAAATGTGGATACTCCCCGCCACATCTCCCCTCCATCACTGAAGGGAATTCAGCTCGGTCTATTCGGCTTTCAGTCACCCTTAATAACCGAATCCCAATTGGTTTCTCTTCCACCCGGTACTAAGATGTTTCAATTCCCGGGGTAGCTATGCGCCTCAGTTGCCCGAGGGGCATACACCCAAATCCTGGGGTCAAAGGTTGCGTGCACCTAACCCAGGCATATCGCAGCTTACCACGTGGGCATGCTGGCATCAGCCCAGTCATCCACTATGCAGGTTGAACATATCCAAACTCTATGGCTATCACTTCGCACTCATACGGACACAAGGTCCGGCATCCCATCAAAGATGGGAAAACCTAAGCTCAAAAGAGCCAGATAATTAGGTCATCGCGCCATCGTTGAGAGGGCACTCGCACCCAATAAAGGGTGAAGGATATATATGAAGATAGGGGTTTAAAAAGGTTTTGAGCATCCGTCGGCAAGCAGAAAAGAGATTATCCCTTTTCAGCCTCCTCTCTTAGCTCCTGCTTCTTCTCTATTGTTTTTTCAGTCGGGGCCTTTTTTCTGCCCTGGACCAGGTACACTATTGCGCCTGCTGCCAGAACAAGGGAGCCATATACCAACACATCAGCAGAAAGGAAGGAAATCAGGAAAACTGAAAAGAGTGCGCCAAGCACCGGGATGATTGGCACTCTGCCAATTGAGAAGGGGATTTTGAATGCCCTTTTTGCCTTGGGCTTCTCCAGCCTGAGCTGTATTGCGCTCAGATTCACCATGGTAAATACAGCAAGGGCGGCAAAGTTCGCAATCTCCGCAACAACCGCCAGGTCCGCAAGTAGCAGGAAAAGCACGGAAACCGCAAAAGAAAGAAATATTGCAAAATGCGGGGTGCTGAACCGCTTGTTCACCTTGGAAAACAGTCCAGGGATTGCCCGCTCCTTGGAAATCCCGTAAAGGAGCCTTGAGGATGTAATCAGGCAAATCATCACCGTATTTGCAGTTGAGGCAAGTGCGATGAAAGCGAATATATAAGAGTATTCACCAAGGAGGGGAACAACGATGTCCTTTACCGGGGCTGTGGAAGCGCCCAGGAGTTCCGGCCCAACAAGCATGAGCGCTGCTATTGCAAACAGAACATACAGTACCCCGCAGATGAGGATTGATAAAATTATGGCTTTTGGAATTGTGCGTCTTGCATCTTTTGTTTCCTCAGTCTCCTCCGCAATCATATCAAATCCAATCATTGCAAAGAAAACAAGGGCAGCACCCCCGAAAATAGATGGGATGGTGAAATCCATAAAATCCATCTGTATGCCCCCGAAAAGAAACCCTGCAGCAATAATGAAGAGCAGCCCGCCTATCTCCATCAGGAACATCATTATGTTCAGGCGGATGGATTCCTTTATCCCTATTATATTCACCAGGGAGAAGAAAGCAATTACCCCAAATGCACTTATCAGAATCGGCACAGGCAGGACTGAAGCCAGATAGCCCCCGAATGCCAGGGCTATCGCTGCAACCGAGACCATCACCTCAAACATCACAAGCCAGCCTGCAACAAACCCAAGCAGACGGTTCCTGAATGCCTCCAGTACATATACGAAAGATGCTCCTGTACGAGGAAACATTGAAGCAAGCTCTGCATAGCTCAGGCCTGTAAAAAGTGCAATTATTGCAGCAGCAAGGAAAGAGAGCCAGATTCCACTCCCTGCTACAGAAGTTGCCACCCCTATAATAGTATATATCCCTGCGCCCACAATGAGGGAAACTCCAAAAACGGTTGCGCTGAGCAGCCCAAACTCGCGCCTGAGCCTTACTTTTGGAGTGAACATTGCTTTGTGATTATCCAATATGGCTTATAAAATGTTTGATGGTGCGGAACCATCTGCCAAAAATCAGGGTTTGCAATAGATTATAATAGATATTGAAACAAGAAGAAAATATGGCAACAGTAACACCATGGGAAGTAACCGGCTCAGTAGATTATGATAAATTAGTTGAGGAATTCGGAACAAAAAAGATTTCCCCTGGGCTGAGGGAAAAACTGGTTTCCCTTGCCGGGGAGGACAACGTGATGCTGAAGCGGGATTTCTTCTTTTCACACCGGGATTTGGACCTTGTGCTGAAGGACTATGAAGCCGGGAAGGGTTTTTTCCTTTATACTGGAAGGGGGCCTTCCGGGGATATGCATATCGGGCACCTGATTCCCCTTGTCTTTACAAAATGGCTCCAGGACAGGTTTAAAGTAAACCTTTACATAGAAATTACAGATGATGAGAAATTCCTCCACAAAAAGAACCTGAAATGGGAGGATGTGCAGAAGCACTCTGCAGAGAACATTGCAGACATTGCAGCTGTTGGGTTTGACCCGGACCGCACGTTCATATTCAAGGACAGCGAATATGCGGCAAATGTTTACCCTTTGCTGATGCAGACTGCGAGGAAGATTACCTTTTCCACTGCAAAAGCAGTATTCGGCTTTACAAACGAAACCAACATAGGAATGGTACAGTACCCTGCCTACCAGGCAGTCCCGACTTTTTTTGAGAAAAAAAGATGTCTGATTCCTGCTGCAATTGACCAGGACCCCTATTGGAGGATACAAAGAGACATTGCAGAATCGCTGGGATTCTATAAAACTGCTGCAATACACTCCAAGTTCTTCCCCCCCCTCCAGGGTATGGAGGGAAAGATGAGTGCAAGCCAAAAGGAAAGCGCAATATGGCTCACGGATGATGAGAAAACCGTGCGCAAAAAAGTAATGAAATATGCATTTTCAGGTGGGCAGGAAACAATTGAGGGGCACCGTGAAAAAGGCGGGGATGTTAACGTTGATGTGAGTTTCCAGTGGCTGAAAATGCTTTTTGAGCCAAACGATAAGGAATTAAAACGTATCGAATCCGAATATACCTCCGGCAAGCTGCTTACCGGAGAACTAAAGCAAATCCTTGTGGACAAGCTGAACGTTTTCCTTGCAAAGCACAGGGAAATGCGGGAAAATGCGGATGTTGACAGGCTCATGTATGATGGAAAGCTTGCCAGAAAAATGTGGGAAACCAACCACAAAGCATAGCTCTGCAAAAAAAGCAGGTGGATAACTATGGGACGGAAAAAAGGAAAGTTTGGGGCGGGCATCGACCGCTCAAAATATGTAAAGAAGGCAAAAGAAAAGACAACCGAAGTGCTGAAAAGCAGGGACATGTATCTCGCCTACCTCTCAAACTGCATAGAAGAGGAAGAGCGGGTTGCAAACCAGCTGGGGGAGCGCCTTGAAGAGATATACGGACTTTACTTTCCGGAGCTTGATGTAAAAGACCGGAGGAATTATGCACTTATTGTGGCCAGCATAAAAAGGGAAAATGTAAACGAAGAAGAAATTTCAAAGTACGTTGGGGAAGGCAGGGCAAGGCAGATAGCTGAGAAAGGAAAGGAGAGCATCGGAGGCGATTTCACAGAAAAGGACGTCCAGAATATGCAGAAAATGGCAGAGGAAATTGAAAACATTTATTCGCTGATGAACCGCCATGAAAAATACCTGGATGACGTTGCACAGGAAGTCTGTCCCAACCTGAGATACCTGATTGGTGCAAAACTGGCAGGAAAGCTTGTTGCGGCCGCCGGAGGATTAAGAAAACTTGCAGACATGCCGGCAAGCACCGTGCAGGTCCTGGGTGCAGAAAAAGCCCTTTTCAAGCACCTGAGGAACAAGGGAATATCCCCTCCAAAACACGGCCTGATATTCCAGCACGCTTCAATTTCAACGTCCCCCAAACGGGTAAGGGGCAAGATTGCAAGGGCACTTGCAACAAAGATAACCCTTGCTGCAAAAGCCGACTCCTACACAAAACGGTTCATTGGGCCGCAGGTAAAGGACAGGTTTGAGAAGCGGTTGAATGATGTGCTGGAACAGGCAAAAAAGAAGTGATTGTGATGAAAATTCTTCTTCTTGCAGACCTGCACGGGGAGGAAAATGTCCTGGACCGGCTAAGGGCTATCGCAAACGAGTATGATATGGTCATTCTGGCCGGTGATATAGGCAATGAGGAATACCGGGAAAAAATCCTTTCTGCTTCAGGAAACATCTACTGGATTCCCGGGAACATAGAGCCCAGGGATTCCTGCAGGGGGAAAAGGTGCATACACAAAAAAGTGCTGGAAACAGGGGAGGGCCTGAAAATAGTGGGATTTGGGTTCAGCTCTCCCACGCCTTTTGGAACCCCTGGTGAGCTTGGGGAGGATGAGATATACGAGGAGATTGGAGATCTGCCGATAGATGATAAAACAATACTTGTTACCCACTGCCCTCCCGGGGGAACACTTGATGATGTAGGGGAAGGTGTGCATGCGGGAAGCAGCTCTATAAAAAAAATAATGGGAGAAAAAAAACCGAGAATCATTGCCTGTGGACACATCCACAACATCGAGGGTAAGGAAAAGGTGGGAGAAACCACTGTAATCCAGATTCCACAGGCCAACACTCTCAGGGGAGTGGTTCTGAATATAAGCAAAGAGCACGTAGGAATAAAGATGGAAAGCTTATGAACAACAGAATAAGCATAATCCGGTCAAAAGACAGGAACAGGATATTCCGGATAATCCATGGGATATTCCCACGTGCAAATCCCTCATTTTCCGAAAATAGCATCTACTTCCTGGCAGTAAAAAAAGGGGAAGATGCAGGGTTTCTGCATTTGGTTCTGGATAAGAAAGGAATCCTCCTGCAGGGACTAGGCGTGAAAAGAGAATGGAGGGAACAGGGAATAGGCACAGCCCTGCTGGAAACCGCAACCGAGTATGCAGAGAAGGAGGGGAAGGATATATTTCTCAAGGTGAAGCCGGAAAATATGGCTGCCCTCAACCTTTATGCAAAAAAGGCATTCACTATAAAAAAACTACGGGACTGTTATATCCTCCAGCGAAAAATAAACACCTAGGGGGAATGAGCCAACCTGGCAAGCTGCAAGCTTTGGGAGCTTGTTATCTGAGTTCAAATCTCAGTTCCCCCATCACTTCTTTTTCTTCTTCCTTCTCTTTAATCTTGAAATATACGTCTGGAGCCTTGCAACCTGGCCCTGCAAGCGCTGCACCTCCCGGTCCCTGCTCACTTCAGTACTCCTGGAGGACCGGGATTTCTCCAGCCTGCTCTTCAGGCGCATGCGTTCCTGCCTCTCGGATTCCAGTGCCTTGCGGAGATTCTCGTTTTCCCTGAGAAGAGAAAGGACGCGCTGGTCGCGCTTCTCCTTTTTTGGTGAGGGGGATTCCTGCTTTGCTCCCCTTCTAAGCTTCTCCTCGCCTTTTTTTGCAAGCATGAATTCGGCATCCGCCACCTTATGGCCCTGCAGAAACAGATGCTTGAGAAGATCCTTGTCAAGAACAGTATCCGAGTTTTCTATCCTCCTCAGAGTATTGTCATATTGGCGGTAGGCTTTTACTGCGGCAGCATATGCATCCCGGATATGGGGGTTCTGAATGCTTTTTCCTATTCTCTTCTTCTCCTTAACAGGAATATTGTTCTCCGGGGCAAAAAGGCGGACATGAAAACGGGAGGCAACCCTTGCCACAAAAGCCGGTGCAGGGGAAACATCTGTTGCAATCAGGGAAGGCTTCCCGAGAGAAGATATGGTACGCACCAAATCCTCATGAGAGAGCTGTTTTTCGCACCCTGCTTCAACAAGCTCCCCTTTCAGGTCAAAAACAGCATATGCAGTATAAACTCCGGGGTCAATGCCTGCAATCAGGTGCAGCTACTCACCCTGTTCCTGGTAGATGTAATCCTGTTTCGCAAAGATGCGTGTGTTTGGTTTTACGTTTCTTGTGACGTTCACATTTGAGCCAATCCAGCAATCGTTTCCGATTGTTTTCCCGGGCATTGTGCAGGCAAGCACCCCAAACTTTACCCTGTCCCCAATGATGCAACCAAGCTTCTTCCTTCCGGAGTTAACCCATCCCCTAGAAGTAAGCACGTTTATATGCTGGGCATCAAACCGGTAATTCGCAATCTGGGTGCCTGCCCCAAAATTTACGCCTTCCCCTACAACAGAATCCCCAATGTAGGAAAGGTGCTTTGCATTTACTTTGTTGAATAAAATTGAATCCTTTATTGTTGTGGACTCGCCTATATTGCAGTTTTCTCCTATGGAAACAAATCCGCGCAGATAAGAGTGGGGGCCGATTTTGGAATTCCTCCCTATATATGCGGTTCCCTCTATGTGGGAATCCAGGATTTCCGCCCCTTCCTCCATGATTATTTTTCCATTGATGCTGGAGTTTTCCACTTTCTCTACGGATGCTTCACTGTCTTCAAGGAGCTTTTGGTTTAGCTCAAAAAGGTGCCAGGGATAGCCTGCATCCATCCAGAACCCCTCCACCCCAACCGCTTTTGCTCCCTTGAACACATCAACAACTTCATATTCTCCGCGTGCAGTGGGCTTGAGGGAATTGAGTTCTTCGAAAATTGAGGGGCTGAAGCAGTAGATTGAAACATTTGCAAGGTTGGAAGGGGGGTTTTCCGGCTTTTCAATAAAATCAGTGATAAGGGAGTTTTCCACTTTTGCAACACCAAAGCGGGTGGGGTTTTCCACCTGCTTTACCGCGATTGTCTTTCCTCCCTTGTGTTCTGAGATCACTTTTTTGTAGAATTCCGGGTCGCAGATATTGTCCGCTGCGACCATAAGGAAATCCTCATCAGCGAATTTCTCTGCATACAGGAGAGCGGCACCTGTTCCGTGCTTTTCCCCCTGCTCAATAAATGTGATGTTAAGGCCGAGATTGTTTTCCTTGAGATATTCAGCAATCATTTCCTTTTTGTATTTTACAACTACCCCTGCTTGTGTGATGCCGGCTTCCCTGAGCCTGGAAAGAACATGCCAGATAATGGGCTTGCCCGCTACCTGCAAAAGTGCCTTTGGCCTTGTGTATGTGAGGGGGTGCATCCGCACCCCTTCTCCTCCTGCAAGAACTACTGCTTTCAACCTACCACCAGCTAAAATTGTGATTATGAAGATTTAAAAGTAAGATGGAAAAAAGAAAAGAGGGTTATTCCCGGAAAACCGAGAAAAGGGAAGCTCCCAAAAGGGCAGCCAGAACAAATGCAGGACCGCAAAGTGCGCCCACCGGGTCCGATTCTTCAGAGGTGACTTTTATTGTCTGCTGCTCTTCCATGAGATCAAGCACATCATAGACTGCCTGCCCCTTATCGTTTATTATCCCATTCCTGGCTTCGGTTATCTCCCCTGGCATGAGTATCGTGTAAGTAATCTCAACACTCATCATCTTCATGGATGCAGCAGTCTGGGGGGCATCAGAATCAGTGAACCTGATGGTTTCATCCTCCATGGCCGGAGCTTCCCCGCCTGCAGCTTCATCAAGCTCAAGGTTGACATCAACCTTTGGGAGCTGGTCAGTCTGGAAAACATATTCCACATTCGGAAATTCTGCCTGCCGGGTAAATGTGTACCCTCCTTCCTCAGGAGTAATCTCCTTGGAAACAGTTATTGTGTAATCAGAAAGCGAATATGTACATTCTGCTTCCGCGTCGCTCTCAAAGGGTTCGCAGGCCTCCAGCGCCATTTCCTCAAAATCCGAAGCAGAAGTGGAAGAATCGTTTCCCATTTCTGAAGCCGCTGAAATGAAACCTGAAAGGTCTATTTCCTCAGTTACAACCGATGTGCCATCCTTTTTCAGTTCCTGCTCAAGGTCTATGGAAACACAGCCTGAAACAAGAACAAGAGCAACGATGACAGCTGAAAAAGCAATCCTTTTCATCAAAACACCTGGAGGAAGTAGGCGGGCAAGATTTAAATTTCAGACTGCTTGCATGATTGCTGACTCCGCCTTCTCTTTTATTTCAGAAAGAATGCCCGGGTCCTTTGCTTCCAGAGTAAGGCGGATTATCGGCTCGGTGCCGGAGGGGCGGATTAAAATCCAGTAATCTTCAGAGTCTATCCGCAATCCATCCACCCTGCTCACTTCTCCGTCTATGCTTATTGAGTTAAGGATTTTTTCCATGGCTGCAGCCTTGTCTCTGGTTTTGTATTTTTCCCGCACCATTGGGTATGGCTTGAATTGGGAAGCAAGCTTGGAAATCCTGCCTTTCTTTGAAAATAGTTCTGCGAACTTGGCGGCGCCGAGTATTCCATCCGGAACATGCACCCCTTCGGAATAAACAAATTCGCCTGCAGGCTCTCCACCAAATACCGCACCCTTTTTTTCAAGTGTATCCCCCACATAAGTGCTGCCTACCGGAGTGATTACAAGCTCGCCGCCGCCCTGCTCAACCGCATCTTTGATTATCAGAGAGGCCTCAACCGTGCTTACTATCTTCCCTTTTTTCTTTTCAAGCTCATGGAGAACCATCAGGGAAAGCTGCACATCCATATTCACAAACTCTCCTTTCTCATCCACCAGGGAAATACGGTCTCCGTCCCCGTCATGGGCAAGGCCCAGGTCCGCTCCCACTTCCCTTACCTTCTCTTTCAGCAGGGAAAGGTTTTCCCCGGAAGGTTCAGATGGACGGGAAAAGCCGTGCTCCTGCATATTTATGGTGACGACTTCGCACCCGAGCCTCTCAAGCAAAACAGGTGTGGCTGCCCTTCCTGCGCCATTGCAGTCCAGAACAATTTTTGGTTTTTTGCTGCAGATGATTTCCGTATCCAGCTGGGGAAGAATAAAATCAACGTATGAATCTATTATATGCTCGTCTGCAGCATAATTTCCGTTTCTGTCCCAGGATGCGAGCTCCAGCCCTGATTTATACCTGGAGATCACCCTCTTTTCTTCTGTTTTGTTTATTTCCCTGCCTCCGGAAATCAGCTTCAGCCCATTGTATTCCGGGGGGTTGTGGGAAGCAGTAACCATTATTCCATTGCATTGATGCTTCAGAGTAGCGAATGCAAGCACAGGAGTGGGGGCAACACCCAGTGAAATCACATCCTTTCCGGAAGCCATTGCGCCAGAGGCGGCAGCCTTTTCCAGCAGGGGGCTTGTTTTGCGGGTATCCATGCACAGGGCAAGTCCGGAATCCGAAAACGCATTTGCAACGCGCAGGGCGAGGGAAGGATTAATCTCACGGCCATAGAGCCCCCTTATTCCTGAAGTTCCAAAACAAAGCATTGAAAAATAAGACAAAAAGAAGAGGATTTAAAGGGAAGGGGCTAGCGACCCTTCTTTTTCCCTTCGCTGCCTGCTTTTCCCTTGGATTTTTTTCCGAGCAGGTAGATTGTAAGTGCCCCGATTAGTACCAGGAGAAGGAAAATCCACAGGTACTCCTGCTGTATTTCCTCCCGCTTTTCAGTTACCGGCTGCTTGGGCTCCTCAACCGAAGGAACTTCTGCTTCCCCTGTGAGCTTGCCGAACTCTTCCGGCTCTTGCTCGGGCGGAACTTCAGGAACTCCTCCCTGTTCCTCCTCCTGCTCTTCTTCAGGGGGCTCAGGTACGGTTTCCTCTTCTGTAACCTCAGAAACCTTCAGGCTGCCTTCCCATTCTTCATACCCTTCTGCAGCAGCATACACAGGATAATTGCCTGCAGGAAGGGTGAAGATGGCATCTCCGGATTCGCCTGTTTCTCTTACAAGACCTGCAATTGAAATGGTGGCGCCTTCAACCGGGCTCCCCTGCCAGTAGGCAAAAATATTGAATCCCTCATCCTCCATTGGTGAAGGCGGAAGCTCAATATCAAGCTGCCTGAGGGAAATTTCAAAGCGCACGGTGTTTGAATCCTTATATCCGCCCTCAGCTGCATATGCTGAATAAAGCCCTGCAGCAACCGGAACGAAAACTGCCATCCCGTCGTCATTGGTGACTACTGAATCAACTTCTTCCCCCTCAAGCTTGATATGAACGCGGGCATCCTCAATCTCATGCCCATCCGAAGTAACGGTGAACAGAACGTTATCAAGGGTATATCCGGAGGATTCCTCATCAAGGCGGAGCTTGTCCCTTCCGCCGTCATCCCTCTCATCTTCTGACGGCTTATAATCCGTGCTGTTCTCAAACAGGCCAAAAGTGCTGAAGGTGCTGTGGTTGTAAAATACCACTGTGCCCCGGGTTGGGGCAGGGGGAGCAAGAAGGGAAATCATCGTTCCGTTCTGTGTCTGGTTTGCAACCACTGACCATGTTCCGGAATCATATTCCAAAACTTCAAGGTTTGACTGGTTCCTCCCTGCTGCATCTGCAGGAGTATAATGTATTGCAGTCTGGTTCAGGACTTCCCCTGTGCTGCTTTCAATATCAATGAAACGGTAAAGCGGGTCGTAGGTTGCAAGTCCCGGGCCGGGCATGCTTGTCCTGCTGTCCAGGGAAAGGTCAATGGGCGTTTCGTTCGTGGTGTAGGCAAGCGAGATATTCGTATTCCCAAAAGTGGTATTCTGGATAATCGCACCCACTATGGCTGTAACATTGTCATCATTGGGGAAATTGAATTCCACGTCATTTGTGTTTCCTTCAAGGAAGGAATAACGCATGAAAAAAAACCCATAAGGGAAAGGTGCTCCCCCTCTTGTGTAAGAGTTTGAGGGATTGGTAAGTTCCACACCTACTGAATTGGAATGTATTGAAGCATTCTCCATCCAGGTGCCCCCTGCTCCGAGTACTATCCCGTTTTCTCCATTGTTGTGTATTTCTGTATTAATAACAGTAGGGGAGGGGAAGGTCGGTACTAGGACAAGACTGCGGAAAGAGATTCCATGGCCGGTGTTTCCATAAACCTCGCTGTTATTTATTATGGCTGTAACCATGCCGTTTGCCTTTATTCCGTCAAGCCCATTTCCATGGAAGCTGCTGTGGGATATGTTTATGTCCAGCTGGCCAGCAGAGAGGCCGTATTCCCTGTTATCATAACAGTCCACTAAAACAAATGAATCCGCGGGCGGGGCGGCTGCCCCGGAAACAGCTTCCAGGTTTATTCCCGAACCGGTGTTGCTGTAAATTGAAACATTTACAAAGAGCGGGAAGGAGAGGTTCTGTCCCCCAATCCCATCCCCTCCATTGCTGTGGATTGAGAGGTCATCAAAAACAAGGTAGGTTGGAGAAGTAGTCATCGCACTATTGGAATTGTACAGGCTGATTCCGTTTCCCCCGTTTCCATAAACCTCGGAATTGTTCATCAGGACTCCGACCAGCATTGTCTGGGGCCTCATTGAAACTCCGTCACCACCATTGCTGTAGATGCTGGTATCATTGAACAGGACTCCGATTGAATTGTTTATCCATACTCCTGCATAAGTATTGTCATGGATTGTAGAGCCGGTCAGTTCAGCCCCTGCAACACCAAGTATAAGCAGCCCGACCGGACTGTCTCTGAATTCCGCATTTCTGAGGGTGCCCATCTCAGAAGCATTGAAGTCGCCGGCCATAAAACTGTTTATGAATGTTCCGGAAAGTCCCACAAAACTTCCTGCAAACCTGGAATCATTGGTCAGGTTTAGGCAGAACCCTATTCCAAATGGGTCACAGAGTGATGTGAGATTTATGTCCCAGTAGTTCTGGCCGGTATTGTATGCCTGGACATTTGTTATGTTGGAATGGTTCATCACTACGGGGAGGGTACCTATCCATCCGTTCCCATACGCAGTGATATCATATGCTTCTGCCGGGCCCTCATCCTCAGGGTCCCAGAGTACGGGAAATGCTGGGGCAAAAGGTATTGAGGAGAGATTCTCCAGTCCGGCAACCAGCACAACCCCGCCCATCCCATTATTATAAGCCAGGAAGTTTCTTCCGGTGGATGCGTTACCCAGAACCGTGCCGATTCCGCTCATTTTACAGTCGTGCGCAGTAATATTTTCAACTGTGCCGTATGAAACTGAAACCCCTATGCATCCGGACAGGTTGGTCGCGTTTGCATAAGAGCGGCTCGCCTCTATATTCCATACATTCGTATTTGGGGCAGGGTCAAAATAGCCCAGAGGTCCATGGACAGAAACAAAACCATCGTTTCCAGGTGAATACGAGCCATAATCCGCAACCACATCATGCAGGTCGCAGTCGCTTATGTCCCAGAGAT
Organism: Candidatus Micrarchaeia archaeon; assembly: GCA_046538155.1. Classification (GTDB taxonomy): domain Archaea; phylum Micrarchaeota; class Micrarchaeia; order Anstonellales; family Bilamarchaeaceae; genus CAIKOA01. The sequence continues at coordinate 6,682 of JBKHJL010000017.1, read as the reverse complement.
AAACTGCAAGCGAAGATGTGTTGTAAACACTTATGTCTGAAACCTCGCAGAGCTCCACTCCATTCACAAGAATCCCCATTCCCCTGTCAGTTGCTCCTGAGAGGTTTGCCGCTTCAAAATCCTGTATTGTAAGGTTGTATGAATCCTCAACATGTATGCCCGTGTCCGCATTATAAAAATAAACATCGCTTATGCTTACGTTTTCAGAATCAGTAAAATAAACCAATCTGCCGTTTCCGCCTGTTCCCTCCATTCCATTCAGGTTGACTCCATAGGTCTGGTCAAAGTAAAGCCCCTTGCTGTTGATTGAAGAAACCGAAATGTTGGTGAGGGAAATATTGAATGCATTGTTGAAATACATCCCGTCGTCAAACTCCTGGATTGTGCAGTTCTCAATAGTGGTCCCATTGTATCCGCTGTTGTACACTGCAGTTCCCCCTCCCGGGCCTGTGCCGTCTATATATTTTCCATTGCAGGCAAATACGATATCTTCGTTTGTGATGTTGAAACAGCGGTCGCCCGCATCATCCAGGTCAGTATTAAGGATGTAGGTTTCACCAGAAGTACTCAGGTTCTGGCAATTGTTGACCAGGGTAAGGGAAAATACAAATCCTGCTGCCAGGACAAGGAAAAAGAGCGTTCTTATTTTGGACATACTGTAAGTAATAAGGGAGAGAATATAAATATTATGCAGGAGGTGTACGGAAGGGAGGGGAGTTTTAAATTATATCCAAATTAATTAGTTTTGGGTAATTACCATGAAAGAGCTGATTGTGCACGCGGAAAAAATCTCATACGAAGCAACAAAAAAAACAAAGCTTGCGGAAGATGTTCCTGAAGAGATGAAAAAAGGGGAGATGGAAAATGCCCTCTGGGTGCGGATTGCGGTGGAAGAAGGGGATGGGGGAAAAGCAGCAGAGCTTTCGGAAAAGGCAGTCAGGGACATTGAAGATGTTGCAGGAAAAGTGGGGACAAAGAAGGTAATGCTTTATCCTTATGCGCACCTGCTCATGGGCTCAAATCCTTCCTCCCCAAAGGAGGCAATTTCACTCATAAAAAAAATGGAGGGTGCCCTTAGGAGGGAGGGGTTTGAGGTGATGCGCTCCCCATTCGGATGGTACAAAAAATTCCAGGTTTCCTGCCCCGGGCATCCCCTGAGCGAACTTTCCCGGGTTTTCAGCGCAGAAAAGAAAGATGAAGTTGAAGTGTCCGCTTCTGCAAAGGCAGAAGAAAAGATGGAAAGCCGCTTCTATATCCTTGCACCTGGAAAAGAACTGGTGCCTGTTGAGAAATTTGATTTTTCAGGCAATGAAAACCTGAAGAAATTTGCAACATATGAAACAAAGAAAACGAGAGCATACGAAAAAGAGCCGCCGCACATAAAGCTGATGCAGGAGCAGGAACTTGTGGATTATGAAGAGGGAACAGACCCTGGCAACTTCCGCTGGTACCCAAAGGGCCGGCTCCTAAAGAAACTGCTGGAAAAATCAATAACCGATTTTTGCGTTGGCTACGGGGCCATGGAGGTTGAAACCCCCATCCTCTATGATTATGAGCACCCTGCGCTAAAAGCATACCTTAACAGGTTTCCTGCAAGGCAGTATGTAGTTAAAAGCGAAAACAAGGAGTTCTTTCTGAGGTTTGCCGCCTGCTTCGGGCAGTTTCTCATGGCCCACGACATGGTATTCAGCCACAGGCAGCTCCCGATGCGCATGTTTGAGCTTACCAAATACTCTTTCAGGAGAGAGCAGACCGGTGAGCTCGCCGGGCTCAAGAGGCTCAGGGGATTTACCATGCCAGATATGCACGCATTCCTGAAGGACATGGACCAGGCAAAAGAAGAGCTTGAGCAGCAGCTTGAAATCAGCATGGACTGGCTGGAAGGGGTGGGGCTGTTAAATGGAAGCGAAGTCGGGTTCAGGGTGCTCAGGGAATTCTATGAAGATAACCGGGAATGGTATGTCTCTCTTGTAGAGAGGATAGGGAAGCCGATACTAATTGAGATTTTTGATGAAAGGTATGCATACTTCATTACCAAATTTGAATTCAATTTTGTAGATGCAATGGACAAGGCAAGTGCTCTGACAACCGTGCAGATAGACGTGGAGAACGCAGAAACATATGATATCTCATTCATAGATGAAAACGGGGAAAAGAAGCGCCCCCTTCTCACCCATGCATCAATCTCCGGAAGCATAGAGCGGGTGGTTTATGCCCTTCTTGAAAAAGAGGCAATCAGAATGCAAACGGGGGAAAAGGCAATGCTGCCGCTCTGGCTCTGCCCGACCCAGGTAAGGATAATACCTATTTCTGAAAAGCACCTGGACTTTGCCCATGAAGTGCTTGAAGAGCTTGGGGAAAATGTGCGCGCGGACATAGATGATACTCCGGAAACCCTCGGAAAGAAGATAAGGGGAGCACAAAAAGAATGGATCCCCTATATTGCAGTAATCGGGGATAATGAAGTGGAAAGTGGAAAGGTTTCAGTCTCAATAAGGGAAACAGGGGAGAAAAATGAAATGGACGGGATTGGGCTGAGGAGCATTATAGAGGAAAAAACCCAGGGAATGCCTTTTGAGGAGATTTCCCTGCCGAAAAAGCTGAGCAGAAGGCCCGTATTCAGGGGCTAGAATGAATCGCCGTCATCCATTCCATCAAATGCAGCATCTATGTCGTCCTGGTCCAAATCAACAAGAGTGCTTCTGCTTGTCCTTCCTTCAAGCCTGCGCAGAACCTCATCCACATGGTACCTAATCATTAGGTCTCCATCTGTTCGGAAGGCAGCTATTGTATGGGGGTGGTTCTCCATGTCCTCCCTGTCCATGAACAGGCTCATCCCAAATATCTTGTAGAACGTTCCGCCGTTGTTTTCCAGGGGATAATTTGCAAGGAAGTGGTTTATGAAAAGTTTCTTTGCCTCACTGTTTTCCCTGAGAAGATACATGTAGTCCAGTATTGATTCCAGAGCATCAAAAACATCATCCTGATAGCCATACACAAGGCGGCCTGGACCGGTTGCAGCCCTCTCAAATATTTCCTGGAGAGAGTGTTCTTCCCGGAGGCTATCGTGCTTTTCCCGCTGGAGAAGCTGGAAAAACATTTCAGCAGTAAAGCCTGCGTCGGAAACAGAAGTCTGGAAATCCTTAATCTCATCCCGCACAAAGCGCTCAAAACCCTCTATTACCCTGTCGTCTCCGGGCCAGAGCAAAACCGCCTTCTGAATCCATTTTATCAAATGGGTAAGGTGGGCCTCTACCGCAAGCTGGAAAACCGGGCCGATATGGCTTGAGGAAAGGGGGTCCGGCGGCCTGCCTACCTGCTTGGCAGTCCTCTCAAGTTTGTCCAGGTCAGGAAGCTCAAGCCCCACATAAACACCCAGAGCTTCCATTCCGCCCAGCTTCTCATAGGGGCGTGAAATCTTTGGATGGTCAAGTGCGTAGAACAGGTCCTCTGAACGCCTTCTTCCGAGAACCATGAAGGAAACACATTTTGCCCAGGCATCAAAAAGGCACATCTCCTTGCTTTCAGTTTCCTCATGAGAACTGATAACTGTGAATAGGAAATCACGCTCAACTTCTTCAGGAGTCACTACTCCTTCTTTGGAATATTCCTCACGGTTTTTATAGCGCCTGATAGCTTCATCTTTTACCATTTTCCTAAAAATATTGCTTATATCTCCCATTGCAAGACCTGCAGAATGAATAATGCTCTCTTCCCTACCCCACTTCCAGCGCCTCTCCGCAACCATCTTGTCAATCAGGGAATTAGTGCCTTCATAATTTGAAGCAAGTGTTTCCATGGCCTTGTCTATATACTCATGGAAACGTTCTGGAGTTCGGAGTTTTAGCTCTTCTACCCTGCCCATAACCCTGCTTTCTTTTCTGAATTCAATTCCAATGAGGGGAGCCTCTGCCCTCTTTTCTTCAGGAGTCATGCTGTCAAGCCTATCTTTGGTTCGGCCGGTCATCTCTTCCCCTTCACGGGGCGGACAGCTGGGGGATATCTCCTCGGGCGGAGAACCCGGAAGCACGGCTGTGCGCCCGTCTTCTGGGGATTCTCCTTCGGGGGAAGGGATTTGGCTATCTCCTTTCCAGTCTATTGCCTCTAAGCCATCTTTCCCGGGCCTGAACCCTCTGCAGTTAGTAGAAACTTTGCCCCCGTCTCCACCCAATTCACGAAGGGGCACGCTTGGGGCAGGCGGTGCCACAAGAGGAGAACCAGCTGGTTTATCATTAGCAGAAGGTGTGAACTTTTCTTCCTGGTTACAATAGGATTCTTCTTTCCCCCAGGGCACCTGCTGCATCTCTCCGTCTATTTCCCTAAAAGCAATACAACGCCCGGGAACCCAATTCCCTTCTGGCTCTCTTTCATTATCCAGATTGAGAAGAGGTGGTTTGTTTGGAGAATCTTGCCTATCGCTCTCGGGTTTTGAACCAGCAAACGGTTTTTTGGATGCAGGGCCCTTTTGAACCAAATTGGGAACATGTGTATCCCTCTCCTCTCTTTCGCGCTTTTCTTTGGCCAGGTCTCCGATAAGGGCGAGAAAACCCATGGAAAACCTGGGACCATTTGAGGAACCTTTTTTTGACATGGTGTATTAGGGCGCGGAAAGGTTTATAAATATATCCACAATAGACCACAATTAAATACAAACCCTACATAAACTTCTCAAATGGCTTTGCAAGTTTCTGGAGAAATTTGAGCGGTTCGTTTGCCTTCACAAAAGCAGAGGCAAGCAAGACCCCTGAAGCTCCCAGGGCAAGTCCCTTCTCAACATCCTTTGGGGTACTCACCCCAGCGCCCACAAGAAGGGGGATTTCCGTGCTCACTGAGTGGACCGCATCAAGGGACTCGGTTATCACCTTGGGTTTTTTGCTGGAAATGCTCTTGCCCGAGCCGATTAGTTCGGGTGGTTCTATCGCTATGAAATTCGGGCGGTGCCTGGCAAACTTTTTGCATTCTTCCGGGCTCTCGGCACAAACCAGGGATTCCAGCTTCAGCTTCTTGAGCCGCTTTACTGTATCCTTCACCAGTTCCGGGCAGCGCTTTTCAGAATGGTTAACCATAGAGCCCTTTATGCGCAGGTCCTTTATTGCTTCAGGGAGAACCTCTCCGGTGTGGGAACCCGGCTCAACAGGGCTTACGTGCTGGGCAAAAACCTCTTTGTTTGCATAGCGGGCGCGGGAGAGGTGGGTGCAGGGAGGCACAACTACCACCCTGACTCCGGTGGTCTGCATAGCCTCCCTTGCTGAATCCACGAGAAGGTCAGTCCTCCTGTAAGTTTCTTCGTAATTCTTAAGGTTCAGGACAATCATGTTGGGGTTTCCACAGCAATATTATAAAAACCTCCTGAAGCTCAATCCTTTTTCCTTCCATAATGCCTGGCATAGACTGTGCTTCCGAGGATGGCTATTATAGTGGTGACAATAACCATTACCACGATTATATCGCTGAGCAAGGGAACCTCAATCCCCTCCTGTGCAGGGACGAACGCAAGGACTGCAGCAACGTAGCCCCTGGGAATCATCACGGTTATGATGCCGCGGTACTGGGAAAAATAAGAGTCCATCCATGAGAGAACCTGGGAGGATAGCAGGCGGGATACAAGAATAAAGCAGAGAATCCCGCCTATCAAGAACACTGAAACAGACTGCAGCAATGCAGGGTTCAGAGTAAGCCCAAGCAGCACGAAGAAAAAGGAGGCTATGAAAAATGTGAAATCCGTCTCCACGGAATGTATTGAATCCAGGACATTCTGGAACGACTTCCTTTCTGCTTTTTTGATGGGGCGCCTTACCAGGTCATATATCTTGTGGTAGTTGCCAAGGAAAAGGCTGAATGTGAATATCGCAATTATTGAATTTCCCCCAAGGGATGCAGCAAGATAGTAGAGAACAAAGCAGAACCCTATTGTGGAGATATAATTCAGGGCCCGCTCCAGGTTGAAATCCTTCAGCACCCTCCTCCAAAGAAATCCGAACGCAAGGCCAAGGAATATTGCTACAGAAAGCTCGGAAAGTGCGGTCTTTATGCCTGCTTCTATGCCAAATCCGCTAACCTTCATGAATTCCACTATGACAAATGTACCAAGTATCAGAGTAAAATCATTGATTATTGTTTCAAGGAGGATTAGGCGTCGGAGCTTGTCTCCGACTTTCATCCCCTCCAGAAGGGACATTGTGGTTATAGTTGTGGTTCCACTGCAGATAAGCCCGAGGAGCACTGCATGCAGTATTGGCCACCCATAAACATGCACCAGCAGGAGAGAGATGAGGACGGTTGTGGAAATCGCGACCAAAAGGGTAAATGCAACTGCGGTTTTCAGTGCAGATTTAAGTGCAGAAACATCAAAGCCTATCCCTGCCTCAACAAGAATGGTAATCATGGCAGCAACCGAGATTACCGGGACGAATTCCATCAGGATTTCCCCGGGAATAACCCCGGTAAGCGGGCCAAGCAGCAGGCCAAAGGAAATCAGCATCAGAGATTCAGGTATCTGTGTCCTCTGCCGCACAAGCCGGCCAAGGAAACCGGTAAGGAGAACCGCACCAATCATAAGAAATAAATATTCAATGTCCATTTGTTCCCCTTCCTTTTCTGTGGGGGGATTTAAATTGTTTTGCCAGTTTTGTGGGCTATTTCTGGTGGCCGGGACAGAGATATGTGGGCCTCCCAAGGTAGG
>JBKHJL010000016.1:0-23039 GCA_046538155.1 Candidatus Micrarchaeia archaeon | reverse complement strand
TTTAACGAGTCGAGTGTTTTATAAATATTTCTATAATACAAATACCCCACAGTCAATTTCTGCCCGCAAGCACTGCTGGTAGCAGGAGGGATTGAATGGACAGGAAAAAGTTGTTAGAAGGCATCGAGGAGATGCTGAAGGAGAAAGGAAAAAGGAATTTCACCCAGTCAGTTGAAGCAATATTCAACTTCAGGGGCATTGATTTTTCCAAACCGGAAAACAGGCTTAATCTTGATGTTCCGCTTCCGAATGGGAAGGGCAGCAAGGAGCCCAAGGTCGTGATAATCGCTGAAGCGGACATGGGAAGCACTGCAAAGAAAGCAGGTGCGGATTCCGTGCTTTCCGTGGATGAGATGGTGGAATACAAAGAGAACCCCGAGAAGCTCAAGAAGCTTGTTTCGGAATCCGTATTCCTTGCCCAGCCCAACCTTATCGGTCAGGTGGCAAAGAATTTCGGGCAGTATCTTGCAGTAAGGGCCAAGATGCCCAAGCCGCTGGTGGGGAACACGGAGAACGCGATAAAAGTTGCAAAGCGCTCAGTGCGCATTGCTTCAAAAGGCAAATACATGCCAGTGGCCCAGGTACTTGTGGGCGCTGAGAATATGGAGCCAAAGGAGATTGCAGAGAACATTGAGGCAGTCCACGAGGCAATAAAGAACAAGACAGGACCTTCAAGCATAAAGTCTGCCTACGTGAAGCTTACGATGGGCAAGGCAGTAAAGGTGATGTGAAATGGCCGAAGCTGAAGAAAAGAAAGAGAGGGTACGACCGGAGCTGGAAAAGAAGAAGGCCCAGGTCAAGAGACTCACGGAGGACCTCTCCGCAAACAAGAACATAATCATAATAGACCTCAGGAAGCTCCCGGACAAGCTTCTCCAGCAGGTCCGCAAGGAGCTGAGGGCAAAGGATACTAAAATAAAAGTGGCCAAGTCCGCAGTGATTACCCGCGCACTTGAAGCAGCGGGCAGGCCAAAGGAGCTTGCAGAGCTTTTTGACAAGCCTGCCGCAATGGTGCTTGGAAATGAACTTTCCCCATCTGAGCTGAGCAAGTTCTTCAGGGAACACACCCTGGATATTATTGCAAAGCCGGGACAGATTGCCCCGGAGGACATAATTGTTCCGGAAGGTGAAACAGATCTCCCGCCCGGCCCTGCGCTCTCCGAGCTCAAGGCTGCCGGGATAAATGCCCAAATACGCGGCCCCAAGATTTCTGTTGCCAAGGATTCCAAGGTTGTTGGAAAGGGCGAAGAGATAACTGAAGAAAAAGCGAAGGCCCTGGGCACCCTGGGCTTCAAACCTTTCAAGGCCAAGGTGGACATTCTCCTTGCATATGACGGGAAGTACATCTACACGCCGGAAATCCTGGACATTTCTGCCGAATCTATTGCACCGGAGTTTGTTTCATCTCTGCAGGATGCATTCAACCTCTCGGTAAATGCGGAGGTGCCCACAGTGCAGAACATAGAGGTTCTGCTTACCCGGGCAGCATCCCAGGGAATGAATACGGCAGTGAATGGCTCAATTTACACTCCACAATCAATAGAGCAGCTTCTCTCCCGGTCCCTTAGGGCCGGGTTGGCTCTATCTGATTCAGTGCCGGATAAGCCGGCAGCTGTGCCTGAGGAAAAACCATCCGAAGGCACGGAGGAGTCAGCACCCAAAGAAGGGGGTGCTGAAGAAGGCGGAGAGGAAAAGCCGCCGGAAAAGAAAACTGAAGAATCCCCTAAGGGGGAGGAAAAAGCATCCGAAGCTCCTTCTGAAAAGAAGGCAGAGGATGCAAGAAAGGAGGAATGAAGATGACAAAAGTAGACCCATATTTGCATGCCGTGCTTGTGCTGCACGGAACCGGGAAGGAAGTTTCCCAGGATGGAATAGTAGCTGTGGTGAAGGCAGCAGGCGGTGAGCCTGATGAGGCAAAGGCCAAGGTGCTTTCGGATGCAGTCAAGGATGTGAATTTTGAAGAACTCCTTGAGAATGTTGCAACTGTTGCAGCAGCTCCTGCCGCAGCCCCTGCAGTACCTGCAGAAGGCGGCGAGAAGAAGGAAGAAAAGAAGGAAGAGGAAGAACCTACCGAGGAAAAGAAGGAAGAGCAGGCAGCAGAAGGGCTTGCAAACCTCTTCGGTTAGACATCTTTTTTCTTTCTGTTTTTTTCTTTTTTTATTTTCTGTTTTTAAGCACTTTTTTGAAATTATTTTTGCCAACTACTGCCTTGCAGCGCTCAGGTTGGCGTAGGTTGGGGGCAAGCTCCAGGCACCTTAGGCAGGATGGCTCCTTCCCTCCGGATTTCCCAATCCTGAATTTTTCCCGCAGCCTTTTCCTGAAGAGACGCGCCTTTTCTCTTATCTCTTCCGCACCTTCTTTTCTGATGTTGGCTATTTCCACAAAAGAGCTCACAAACGAGTAGCATTTTCCCGGGATGACTGCGCCGTCCGGAGCAACCCCCAGGTCCAGGTTCTCCCCTCTTGCCATGCACCCATAAGTAATTCCCAGGTCAGTGTATTCTCCGCCTTCCTTTCCTACTGAGGCAATTTGCCTTCCCAGTATTGCAGGCTTGTTTCTGTAGTTTATCCCCAATTTTTCTTCAGGAAAATTATCTGATTCGCCAATAACCGGCAAAACAAGCTCGTCCCGCAGCACAGTTTTCCCAAGAAAAGAGATTATCTCTACTTCAATTCCGTTTTGGACACAAAGCCGCAGAAGCCGCTTCTGCATTTCTCTTGCTGCCTTTATTTTTTTCTCAGGGTTTTTGTTTACCCTTGGGAAGTTGCTTGCGCTCACAACCATTTGCAGCCTTTTCAACTCCCTTTTCCCCAGTGATGCAATGTTTTGTTCTGCTGCCCTCTCCCTGCTGGAAGTTGCCCTGATTCCGGAGCTCACCACCATCAGGTTTTGAATCTGCCTGTGTTCCAGGAGCATTCTGAGCAGTCCGCCCAGTCCGCATTTTCCATTAGGGTCCTGGTAAAAGAACGGTTCCCCCCCTGTTATAACCACTTTTTTGTCCGGGGGCACAGCCTCAAGCCATTTCCCGAGTTCGTCCAATTCCGGTGCCTCCAGCCTGGGATGGGCTGCTGAAGCGCAGTGGGAGCATCCTCTGTTGCATTTTTCAAGCTCTATGTGGGTTATGTGAGCTTCCATGGCCATAGGTGTTTTACTCAATCTACATTTATAAACATATCTAAAAACACAATTCCTGCAAACTCAGTCCAGAGGCTTCTTCCCCCTGAAACCATCCTCCTTTTTCCTGACAACATATCCCAAATCTTTATCTGTGAGGCAGACCAGCAGCACCTCGCTCCCTCCCTTTTCCATAACCGCAAGCCAGAGATGGTTTTCGCTTTCTCCTGTTCCAAAAACCGGATTTTTTATTTTTCCCATGCCTGCTTTCTCAAGGGTTATGCCGATGTGCCTTTCCCCGCGCACAACAAAAAGCACCCTGCTGGTGCATATTGCAGCAGTCTCATCGTCCAGGATTGCATAATTTTCTTCCGAAAGCTCCTCTTCCAGCTCAAAGTTTTTCGGGTAAATCCCGAATGCCTTTTTTTCCATAATCAGCTCAAGCAGAACCAGCTTGTCCGAGCCAGGATTAATCAGGTAAACAAGGTAATGCCCATCGTCCTTTTTGTGGGAAATGATTTCCGCTTCCGGGCTCAGTTTTTCAATTCCCAAATCCTTTGGGTTCATGAATTGCACAAGCCCTGTTTTTGGGTGCTTCAGCCCAATCATCCCTTTTTCCACTTCTATAATGGAGCTGCCCATTTCTCCGGAGCGGTGAGGCTCCGGTTCCCTTTCTTTAATCCAGTTTTCAACCATTTCCCAGGTCACGTGCTCATGCATCAGCGCTCCACCAGGTCATGCGCCACATCCGTGGCTTTTTCTACGATTTTTTCTTCATCCACAAAAGTCATTTTCCTGTTTTCCAGTATGAATCTCCCGTCCACCATTACATCAGTTATGTTTCCCGGATTTATTGAGTAGATTATTGAGCGCAGGTCTCTGTGTAGCGGGGCAAGGTTAACTGCCTTTGCATCTGCAAAAACCATGTCTGCAACCTTTCCCTCTGCAATGCTTCCCCCATCAATCCCCAGCGCCCCTGCTCCATTAATTGTGGCAGCATCCCAGGCGTTTTCTTCAGGATACCTTCCAGCATCCCAGTATCTGTGCTTTTGCATGAGCAAGGCGTATTTCATGGTTTCCAGCATGTCCAGGGAATTGTTGCTTGCAGCCCCGTCCGTGCCAAGGGCAACGTTTGCCCCGCTCTCCTCAAATTCTGGAACAGGACATATTCCCCCTGTTGCAAGCTTCAGGTTGCTTACCGGGCAGTGCACAATGTTCGCCCCTTTTTTTCCTGCAATGGAAATCTCACGCTTGGTAACCCAGCCCATATGGGCGAGCACAGAGCCAGAATCCACTAGCCCGAGCGAATCCAGGTACTCCACCGGCCTCATTTTTTTTTCTTTCAGTGCCCGGAAAATCTCTTCCCGCGTTTCTCCTGCATGCATATGGAAAACCATCCCTTCTTTTTTTGCAAATTTCTTTGCTTCCCTGAGCAGCTCCCCAGAGCAGGTATAAACAGAATGAGCCGCGACCCCCATTTTCACCCGTGGATGCATGTTCCTGATTTCCCCTGTCTTTTTCTCCAGCTCTTTCATCTCGCTTTCCGCGCTTCTCTCCCCGGATTTGTCATAAACTCCTTTCCCGAGCACCGCGCGAATCCCCACTTCAGATACTGCATCCACCATGTGCCTTATTCCGAACATGTACATTTCGTTGAAGCAGGTTGTCCCACTCCTTACCATTTCAATTGCCCCCAGCAGGGTCCCCCAGTAAATATCTTCTTTGTTCAGCTTTTCTTCAGCCGGCCAGATTTTCTCCTCCAGCCACCTGTGCAGGGGGAGCCCCTCTCCATATCCTCTCAGCAGCCCCATCGCCCCATGGGTGTGTGCATTGACCAGCCCGGGAAACACTATCTTCCCCTTTCCATCCAGTACTTTCTCCACCCCTTCCTTCGGAAGACCTTTCCCTGCTTTTGCAATTCTTCCTCCTTCAATTAGGATATCCCCTTCCATGGTTTCGCGGTTCGGGTTTTGGGTAATGATTTTTGCTCCTTTAATGAGAAGGCCCATAGTTAAACTTGCGCAGAAGCATATAAGAAGCTTATATAATTCTTATGAAACATATTTATGCAGTTTCTGCTTTTTGCAGGTGTTGTTATGGATACAGGAGAGAATTTCGAAGTTAAGGACGTTTCCCTTGCAGAGCAGGGAAGGAAAAATATTGACTGGGCATTTGCCCATATGCCCATAATGAATAAAATAAAGAAAAGGTTTTCAGATGAAAAACCGTTTGAAGGTATTGCAGTGGGCCTTGCCCTTCACATTACAAAGGAAACCGCAGTCCTTGTGCACACCCTCAGGGAAGGCGGGGCGGATGTTGCAATTGCAGGATGCAATCCTCTTTCCACTCAGGATGATGTTGCTGCAGCACTTGCGGAGGACGGCTTTTCTGTTTATGGGTATAAGGGTGAAACAACTGAGGATTATTACCGTTACCTGGAAAGCGTGCTCTCAATAAAGCCCAGGATTACAATAGATGACGGCGGAGACCTGATTACCACAATCCATACCAAAAAGACTGAACTCATTGATTCCATGATTGGAGGGTGTGAGGAAACAACCACGGGAGTAATCCGCCTTCATGCAATGGAAGCGGACGGCGCCCTGAAATATCCTGTAGTTGCAGTAAATGACAACAAAACCAAGCATCTCCTGGACAACTATTATGGGACAGGACAGTCCACCATTGATGGTATACTCCGTGCCTCCAATGTATTGCTTGCAGGAAAAGTATTTGTGGTTGCAGGATATGGTGATTGTGGAAAGGGGGTGGCACTGCGCGCAGAAGGCATGGGGGCCAAGGTAATCGTAACTGAGGTCGACCCGTTCCGTGCATTGCAGGCACACTATGACGGATATATGGTGATGCCCATGTCAGAGGCGGCAGAGATTGGAGATGTTTTCCTCACGGTTACCGGGGACAAGAACGTAATTTCCATTGACCACATCCGGAGAATGAAGGATGGTGCCCTTTTTGCAAACTCAGGGCATTTTGATGTTGAAATAGATGTTTCGGGACTCCGGGAAGCTGCGGACAGCATAAGAGAGATGCGCCCTGCACTTGAAGAATTTACTATTGGCGGAAAGAAAGTTTATCTCTGTGCAGGAGGGAGGCTGGTAAACCTCGGCGCAGCAGAGGGCCACCCCTCTGAAGTGATGGCAACTTCTTTTGCAGGCCAGTCCCTTGCATGCGAATATCTTGTGAAAAACAAGGGTGAGCTGAAGCCCTCGGTGATTACTCTCCCGGAAAAAATAGATAACGACATTGCAATGCTCCAGCTTGATGCAATTGGGATAAGGATAGATTCACTCACATCTGAGCAGGAGGAGTATCTCAACAGCTGGCAGGAGGGAACGGAGTAAGTTGTTTTATAAAGTTTCCTCCTCCATATCCTTTCCAATAAATGGTGAACAGATGGATTACGATTCTCTTTTAGAAACAGCCTATAATGAACTTCCTGATGAGTCAGCAGGGAGCGAGAGATTTGAGCCCCCAAAGCTGGAGGCATTTGCAGAAGGCAACAAAACAATAATAAAGAATTTTTCCCAGGTGCTCCAGAAAATACGGAGGAAGCCTGAGGAGGTGCTCAAGTTCCTGACCAGGGAGTTTGCGGTTCCCGCCACGGTTGAGGGAGACCGCCTCATTTTGCACAGGAAGATTAATTCTGAGCTCCTTAACAAAAAATTCAATGAATATGTAAAGAACTACGTGATTTGTTCACAGTGCGGAAAGCCAGATACACATATAGAAGCAACAGGACATCGCTCCAGAGTGCTTGTTTGTGAAGCCTGTGGTGCAAGGACTTCGGTGAAATAATGGCAGCAAGGAAAGGTTCAGGAAGAGGCAGGAAAAAACCATTCAAGAAAGGGGAAGCACCTGCAATAGTTAGAGTACGCCTCCCAAAACAGGGAGAGATTCTTGGCCAGGTTATCGCAATACTCGGCTCCGGCCGCATGATGATTCTCTGCAATGACGGAAAGGAGCGGATGGGCCGGATTCCCGGAAAGATGCGAAAAAGAGTCTGGGTAAGGGAAGGGGACGCAGTTGCAGTCAAGCCCTGGAGTATAGAGGGGGATAAGAAAGCAGATGTTGTATGGAGATACCGGCCTAACGAAAAGAAGTGGCTGAAGGAGAAGGGCTACCTGAAGGTTGGGTAGATGGCAAGGAAGGTTTCAAAACGGAAGAGGCCTTCCCGCGATGATTTTCTCATGAAGGAGTATTTCAAGCTGGAGAACGAGGTGTTTGACCGCGGAGTCCTCCTAACCCTTTCCAAGCTGATGGAGAAAGGCATTATTGATTCCATTGATTATCCTGTTTCTACCGGAAAAGAGGCAAACGTTTTCCGCGCAACTACCTCTTCAGGCTCCTACCTTGCACTCAAAATATACAAGATTGAGACAACCCGTTTTATGCGAAGGAAAGAGTATCTTGAGGGGGACCCCCGTTTCAGGAAATTCCGCAGGAGCGAGCGCGATTTTGTTTATGCATTTACACAGAAGGAGTTCAAGAATCTCCAGATTTGCGAGAAGGCAGGAGTGCATGCCCCGCGCCCAATCCTCCAGGAGAAAAACATACTGGTTATGGAGTTTCTTGGGGAGAAAGGTCTCCCCTACAGCCCCCTTCACCTTGTCGGACCCTCCTCGCTTTCCCAGCTCAGGAGCATACTCCATGATGTTCAGAAGATGTACAGGAAAGGGCTGGTGCACGCAGATTTAAGCGAGTACAATGTTCTTGTGGGGCCAAAGCCATACCTTATAGATTTTGGTCAGGGTGTGGTTCTTTCCCACCCCAATTCTGAAAAATACCTTGAGCGGGATATCCGCAATATACTGAATTATTTTTCCCGCAGCGGGTTTTCCATGGATTTTGAAGAAGCCCTGAAGTACGTGAAGAGTTAAGGCCCTTTACATCTTGTTTGGGACGGGCACTCCAAGTATTCCCAGACCTATTGAAAGCACATCCCTGAATGCAGCAACCATTGCAAGCCGCATCTCCTTTTTGTTTTCAGTTTCTGCCTTTAGCACGGAGCTGGTTGTATAGAATTTGCTGAATGTGTTGGCAAGCCTGTAAATGTATCCTGCAATCAGATGGGGCCGCAGCTTTTCCGAAGCCTGCCCTGCCACCAGAGGAAATTCTGCTAACTCTTTTATCAGCTTTTTTTCGGATTCGTTGAATTCGTATTTTAATGGTGGCTCCGGCTCCCTTTCTATCCCTGCTTTTTCCAGTATTCTCTTTGCCCTTACGCAGGCATATTGCAGATAGGGTCCGGAATCCCCTTCAAGGCTCAGCACTTCATCCCACTTGAAAACCAGCTTTTTTTCCGGAGCAATCCTGAGGAATGCATACCTTATTGCCCCAACTGCGACCTGCCCGGCAATCTCTTCCCTTTCCTCATTCGTGAGTTCTGTTTTTACCTTGTCCAGGGCCCTTTTCTTTCCCTCTTCCAGCAGTTCGTCTGCGGTGTACCCCAGCCAGGTCCCTTTTCTTCCGGAGAATTTTTCTTCCGGGAGCCAGGCGTGCTCATAGGAAAGGTGGATGAAGTTTTTTGCCTCTTTCTCATACCCGAGCAGGTCCAGCAGGTGCCTGACAACTTCCTGTGGATATTTCTGCTCTACACCTATTATGTTTACCACAACTTCTGCATTTCCATACTCTTTTTCAATTCCTTCTTCTTTGCTTATGTATGCCTTTTCCCCGTTTGGCTGCAACACAAATTCACCATACCTGAAATCTCCCTTTAGTTTCCCGAATTTCCATAAATGAAAGATTACGTCTTTTCCTGTGTATGTTGCAGTTCCGTTGCTCCTTATGAGTATCTTGTCCGGCTCGGTCATCCCCCTCATTTTTCCGGACATCCTTGCAACCCAGCACCCTTCATTTTTTCCGCTCTTTTCATGCTCCACCGCGCCGCTGCTCTTCAGGCTTTCCATCCCCTCGCTGAATATTTCGCTCATAATGTCGCTTTCGCATACCAATACATCATGGTATATTCCATATTCAAATGCAGTTTTGTACTGCGCCTTTACGCATTCCTCTGCAAGCCACCTTGCTTTTTTTGCTGTTTCGTTTCCCCCGTTTTCCATCTCTTTGAGGATTCCTTCTACTGATTTTTTTACAAGCGGCTCTCTTGCAACTTTTTCCGCTACTTTCACGTATTCTTTCCCTATCCAGTGGTCCCGCTTTCCTTCTATTTCCCTGTCCAGATTCAGGTAGCCCCACAGGCTCTGCGCCACCTGCAGCCCCAAATCATCAATATAATCCATCCTCTGCACCTTATCTCCGTGGAATTCCAGGATATTTGCCGATGCATCCCCCAGAAGTGCATTCCGCAGGTGCCCGATATGCCAGGGCTTGTTCGGATTTACAGATGGGGATTCCACAATCGTTCTCCGCCCTGCATTTCCCCTGCCGTAAGCAACTCCCCGCGCATTTATTTTCCTTACCGCCTCCTGATAGAATGCGTTGCTCAGGAAGAAGTTCAGGTAGGGCCCGGCTGCCTCGGATTTTTCCACCCACTCATGCGGCTCAAGCTTTTCCACAACTTCCTGCGCAACCTGCACAGGACTCATCTTCCTTTTTTTAGCCAGAATAAATCCTATTTTGCTTGCAATGTCCCCCTTTCCCTCTTCTGCCATCTCCAGGGTTTTCATGCATGTTTCTTTCTCTTCCCCTGTTGCATCTGAAATGATTTTCGCAATCTGCCCTTTCGCATTCCTTAACATGAGAAGCAGTTTATAAGAGAATAAATAAAAAGAAATTGGGGATTAATCTTCCCCAATCAACTCAACAAGAATCGCATTCTGTGCCCAGAGCCTGTTCTCAGCCTCATCGAACACAACGGATTTCTCGCTGTCTATTACTTCAGCAGCAACCTCTTCCCCGCGGTGCGCAGGCAGGCAGTGCATGAAGATTGCATCAGGCTTCGCGTGCCCCATGAGTTCCCCATTTACCTGGAACCCGGAGAAGTCCGCAAGCCTCTTGGCTTTTTCTTCATCCTGCCCCATGCTCACCCATACATCAGTATACACAACATCCGCATCCTTTATTGCTTCCACAGGGTCATGCATTACCTGGATGCTTCCGGTAGCCTGCGCTTTGGCCTTCTCAAGCATCTCAGGCCTGGGCTTGTATTCTTCCTTGTCCGGGCAGAGTCCAACCACGTTTGCCCCAAGCTTGGAGAACCCAATCATGGTTGAGTGGAACATGTTGAAGCCGCAGTCTCCTACAT
This sequence comes from Candidatus Micrarchaeia archaeon, assembly GCA_046538155.1. GTDB lineage: Archaea > Micrarchaeota > Micrarchaeia > Anstonellales > Bilamarchaeaceae > CAIKOA01. The sequence continues at coordinate 12,697 of JBKHJL010000016.1, read as the reverse complement.
ATACAACCTTAAGTCCTTCAACCTTGCCTTTTTTCTCCATTACCGTAAGCATATCCGCCATTGTCTGGCAGGGGTGGTACATATCCGTGAGCGCATTAATCACAGGGACAGTTGCATTCGCCCCCAATCCCTCAATGTCCTTGTGGTCATTGAGCCTTGCCATAATCCCCTCCACGTACCTGCTCATGGTTTTCGCAGTGTCCTCAATCGTCTCTCCCCTCCCCAGCTGAGTATTTTTAATATCCAGGAACATTCCTGCCCCACCAAGCCTTGTCATACCGGCCTCAAAGCTCATGCGGGTGCGGGTAGATGATTTCTGGAAAAGCATTGCCAGGGTTTTTCCCTGGAGCTTCTTAGAAACCTCGCCTTTCTTCATCCTGAGTGCAACATCCAAAAGATATTCCAGTTCCTCTTTGCTGTAGTCTAAGAGGGTCAAAAAGTTTCTTCCTTTCAGGTCCATATTCCCACCTTCACCCAACTTCATCATATAAATTAAAAAACCCCGGATAAAGCAGGCTTATAAGGCTTCTTTTTCATAATGTATTTTTCTTCCAGTGATAGGAATGCTACTTATAATTCTAGCCCTGGTCCTTGGACTTTTTACCGGCTTAATCCCCGGGCTGCATCCCAATACCCTCACTTCTGTCCTCCTTTCCCTTAATATTGAATCGCCTGACCTGCCTTTCATGATAGTTGCAATGTTTGCAGTCCACTCCATAATAGCATTCATCCCCTCAATCTTCCTTGGAATCCCGGATTCAACAGTAGTGCTTTCGGTCCTGCCGGGCCACCGCATGGCGATGAAGGGGGAAGGCCTCAAGGCCCTTACAGTAATGGTGGTTTCGGCAATATTCGCAGTAATAATCTGCATAACCCTCTTTCCAATTTCGCAAGCACTTTACCCAATCGTTTTCCCTGCAATCCAGCCCTATCTCCTCCATATACTTCTTATTGCTTCTGCAATCCTGGTCCTGAGGAGCAGAAACCCGATAGGTGCACTGCTGATCTTCATACTGGCAGGAGTAATCGGAAAGCAGGCGTTCTCTCTCAGCCTCCCGGACCCTTTCCTCCCATTATTCACGGGGATGTTTGCAATGGCCGCAATATTCACCTACTCAAATGCAAAGCTCCCGGCCCAGAAGCTCCCCCAAAAAATAGATTTTTCCCTGCTCAAGTTTGCAGCATTGGGTGTGGCTCTTGGGTGGTTTGCAGACCTGCTCCCCGGAATAAGTTCCCCGGCCCAGGTTGCAGCATTTGCCTCAATCCTGGTTCCTTTTGCAGGAGCCGCTTATCTCGCAACAATCGCATCCATAGGAGTAAGCGAATCCGTATTTGCCTTCTCCACAGCTTCCACAATAGACAAGGCAAGGATAGGGGCAATTGCAGAAGCTTCTTCAATAACCCCAATCCAGGATGCGCTCCTCCCTTATTTGTCCATATTCATACTGGGGGTAGTATTTGCATGCATCCTGGTTTACTTGTTCAGGGGCAGGATAGGAGAGATTTCAAAAATAAATTTCAGCATAATGAACACCATGCTTGCCATCTATTTAACCATAATAGTGTTCCTGATTGATTCTCTTCCCGGGCTGATGCTGTTTTTTGTGGCAACCGCCCTTGGATATTTGTGCATAAGGATGAATGTGGAAAGAACAATGCTTATGGGCGCAATAATTGTGCCCACATTATTTCTGCTTTTTTAGTTAACTTTTTTTGCCCACTTTTTCTATTTCCAGAACAAGCAGCTCCGGCTCTTTACCTACCCTGGGCCTCCCTGTTTTTTCTATTTCCCTTAAATCATTCTCGTTGCTTGTGTAAAAAACAGTATTTTTTCTCTGGGGTTCCTCCATCTCCCGGAAAAGTTCTAGCCCGTTCATATCCGGCATGTCAAAATCAAGCACAATCACATCGAATTTATATTTGCCCAGAAGCTCAAGTGCCTTTTGTGCAGTTTCTGCGGTGTGCACCTGCATTCCCCTTGATTTAAGGAGCCGGGATATTGCTGTCCGGTTAAGGTATTCATCGTCAACTATGAGCACTTTCTTCTTTTCTGCTTTCTCAGGGGGAAGTATTCCCCTCATTTTTTTGCCTTCGGTTCTTTCGGTGATGTGAAGTCTACTGTGTGTCGCCTTTGCCATATTGATTACCTCTTATATTATTTAACCACAATTACCTTTAAAAAACCACACTCTTTTAGGGATGAACCCTCGTCCTGTCCCTTGGAAACATCATGCATTCCCGGATATTGTGCATCCCGGTGGCCTTCATGGTGATTCTCTCCAGCCCGATGCTCCACCCTGCGTGCGGAGGCGCCCCAACCCTGAATGCATCCACATAGAACTGGAATTTTAGCGGATCAAGGCCGCGTTTCCTGAGTTGTTCCTCAAGAAGTTCCGGAATATGGATACGCTGTGCGCCGCTGGAAATTTCCAGTCCCCGGTACAACAAGTCATATGCCTTGCACACTTCTGGCTTATCTTCCCGTGGCATGGAGTAAAATGCCCTGCTTTCCGTAGGCCAGTCGTGTATTATCACCAGCTCTTCCCCAAGCACTTCATAAATCTTTTTTTCCTGCTCCTTGGAGAAGTCTTCCCCCCATTCCAGGGATTCCCCTTCTGAATTCAGCTTGTCCAGAATTTCTGTGTAGGTGTATCTCTTTACTTCTGATGGGACTTCAATTTCGGTCTTGAGCAGAGCAAGCTCTTCTTCCATTTCCGCCACCTTTTTCAGCACAGAGAGGGATACTTCAGACAGCAGCTCCATCGCGTCATTATCGTCTGCAAAACCCATTTCCACATCCATCTGGATTACTTCGTTCAAATGGGTGGTGGTGTGGTGCTTTTCCGCCCTCCACACAGGAGATGTAATCATCACCTTGTCTATCCCCCCAACCACTGCAAGCTGTTTATACAGTTGGGGCGACTGCGCCAAAAATGCCTTCTGCTCAAAGTATTCCACTGGAAACACTTCAGTTCCTCCCTCGGTTGCCGCGGCCACGATATGGGTTGGGTGGATTTCCTGGAAACCCATTTCCACTGTTTTTTTCCTGAATTCCTGTATGATTGCAGCTTTAATCCTGAAGATTGCCCCCACCTCAGGCCTCCGCAGGTCCAGGTATCTGAAGTTAAGCCGGGTATCCATGTCCGAGTCAACAACCCCTGTGGGGTCTATGGGGAGTTTTTTTTCAACAACCCCGAGCACTTCTATTACGGAAGGGACTATCTCAAATCCTCCGGGCGCCACCTTGTTTTCCGTAACCGTGCCCTTTACTGAAATCACGTCTTCCTTGTGCCTCTTCATCTTTTCAAGCACTTCTTCAGGAACGTTTCCTTTTTTTGCTGTTACCTGTATTTTTCCGCTCTTGTCCCTGAGCTGTATGAAAATCAGCTTTCCAAGGTCCCTTATTTCATGGACCCAGCCGGCAACGGTAACTTCCTGCCCTGCCTTTTTCATGGCATTCTCTGCATAGTCTGTTCTCATCATGAGCATCCACCATTTGTGGATTAATGGTCCTGCAGTTATTTTAACGCTAACGCATTCCGGGTGAACCCAGAAAAATAGAAAAGTATGCGGGCAATTCCTGCCCGCATTGTTCTGCTTATTTTGCAAGGGTAATCTCTATTGCGGATACCTTGCTCATGCTTCCATCTTCAGAAGTAAGTTCTTCTGTCTTGATGGTTATGTCCTCCACTTTTATTTCAGGGAGGAAGCGGTTCCTCACAATCTCCGCGACATCCACTGCCCTGGAGATGAGCTTTCCCCTCGCTTTTATCAGCACGGACGGGGCGCCGTTGTTGAACTGCGTTACAACCGCAAGCACGTATCCCATCACGCCTTTCTTCCCCACGAAAACAGTGTTTTCGTCCTTTTTTACGTCTTTTTTTGTTTCTGCCGGTTTTTCAGCTGTTTCTTCTGTCATATTGCTCACCTAATGCCTTCGCTGTGTTTGCTTAATCAGAAATCTAAACGGATAACTTTTTTAATATATCCCAAAACCAGGAACAGGGAAATCACGAAAATATTTTTCTGCATTCAGCAATAACTTCCCCTGATTTCTTTTCAAATTCTATTACGGCTCCCCGCCATTTTTCAAAAATGCCCGAAATCGTTTCCCCATGGTTCTCTTCAATGTACTCACACGCTTTCCTTTCCCCTTTCCTCATTGAAATGCCGATAAGCCCACCCAGCCCAAATCCGGCAAGCCCGCAGGCTGCCCCGATTATTGCTGATTCTCCCAGCGGGATTTGCATTGCAAGTCCGCTTCCACAGGCCGCCCCAGCTACAGCAATTCCGGCGATTCCTGCAGCAGCCCATACTCCCCTGGTGGAGGGGCTGGTTTTGCTTCTGCCTTCCAGCATGCCTTCCTGTTCGGCCAGCTTTTCCAGGCACCCTTTTGCATCCTTTACTATCCCATCCTTTTTCCTTTCGTATTCAGTTTCCAGTTCTATTAGCTTTCTTTCCTGTTCCTGGGCACCTTTTTTTCCTGAGATTGCCTTCTGGTTCAGCATCACTTTTGTTCTTCTTGTTGACCGTATGCCTTCAGAAAGGGGCGCTTCCCTAATCTGCCTTATGAGCGCCCCATATTCTTTAGTTAGGTTGTTTGCCCGGCGAATTGCAGAGCGCATTCTCTTGTTCCCCAGCGGAACAGGGGTTTTTTTTCCGGAAAGCCTTGAATTCATGTTATTTACTATGTTCATATATGTTTTTAAAGCTCTCCCCCCAAATTTCCAGGATGCCTGGTCCGCTTCCCTTTAATTGTTTTCCCCATTACTAACCTTATCTTCTGTAATTGAGTGGTTAATATGTGTCCGAGGCTCGCAATCCTGGACAGGGATTTATGCATCCGCAAGAAGTGCGGTTACCAGTGCAAAAAGGTTTGCCCAGTCAACAGGATGGGGGAGGAGTGCATAAAGGTGGAGGAGGACAGCGGTTTCCCGGTAATAAACGAGTTTTTGTGCATAGGCTGCGGACTCTGCGTAAAGAAATGCCCTGTAGACGCAATAAAGATAATCAATGTGGCTTCAGAAACAGGGGACCCGGTTTATCAATATGGGATAAATTCTTTCCGGCTTTATAATCTCCCCATACCTACTGAAGGCCTTTGCGGTATAGTTGGAAAAAACGGAATAGGAAAGACAACTGCCCTGAATATACTTTCAAAGAAGATTAAGCCGAATTTTGGGGAATATGATAAAGAGTTCACGGAAAAAGAGATACTAGAGCGGCTGCCGATTTCCGAGCGCAGGTATTTTGAGTCTGAATCCGAAAATGTGCTTGAGGTTTCCTACAAGCCCCAGATGGTTGACCGCCTCCGGAGTGCATTCAGGGGAACGGTGGAGGAGCTGCTTAAGAAGATGGATGAAAGGGATGCTTATGGTTCTGCAGTGGAGAAGTTCTCGCTTTCAAATATTCTGGAAAGAAGGATTCCCCATCTGTCAGGAGGGGAGCTCCAGCGGGTTTCCATCGCTGCTGCCTACCTTAAGGATGCAGACATTTATTACCTGGATGAGCCCTGCAATTATCTGGATATTGAAGAGCGCCTCCGAACCTCAATTATCCTCAGGGATTTTGCAGAGGGGAGGAAGATGGTCGCAGTTGAGCATGACCTCGCAATTCTTGATTATATGAGTGATTATGTTTACATTTTTTATGGGGAAGAAAATGCATATGGTGTCTGCTCAGGGGTGAAAAGCACCCGTGCGGGAATAAATGAATATCTTTCAGGGTTTCTCAAGGATGAAAATATACGCTTCCGGGGCAGGGAAATCCGGTTCAGCAAGTACAGCGAAAGGGAAACCAGCACCACTGTGCGCTTCACCTACCCTGAAATGAGGAAAAGCTTCAAGGGTTTTGATTTCTCCTCAGATGAGGGAGATATACGGGAAAGTGAGATAGTAGGGATTGTAGGGAAAAACGCCCTTGGAAAATCCCTTTTTGTGAAGCTTCTTGCAGGAGTGGAAAAGCCGGATGAAGGGGAGGCCCGGGAACTCAGGGTTTCCTACAAGCCCCAATACATAAAGCCGCAGAAGGGTACTACTGTTTTCCAGCTTTTTATCGGCAGCAGTATAAACAAGCGGGTTGCAGAGGATGCAAAAAGAGAACTCGGGCTCCAGGGCATCATGGAAAAGGACCTGGACCAGCTTTCCGGAGGGGAGCTCCAGCGGGTGGCAATAGCCCGCGCACTTTCCCAGAAAGCAGACATCTACCTTTTTGATGAGCCCACTGCTTTTCTTGATGTGGAGCAGAGGCTCAGGTTTTCAGACCTTCTGAGGCACACAATTTCTGAAACCGGGAAGTGCGCCTTCGTTGTTGACCATGATGTTGTTTTTGTTGATTCAATTGCTCACAGGATGATGGTGTTTGAGGGAGAGAGCTCTGTGCAGGGACACGCTTCTCCTCCATTGCACAAGGAGGAGGGAATGAACCGCTTCCTGAAGCTGGCAGGAATAACCATGCGCAGGGACATGGATTCCAACCGGCCGCGCATAAACAAGCCAGGCAGTGTCCTGGACCGCGAGCAGCGGGAGAAAAACGAGTATTATTATTCTTCCAGGGAATAATACAGCAAACCCCTTCAAAAAACCTAATAGTAAATTGTTGAAACCTTTCCAATCTCCCCGTTTTTGCTTATTGTTACTTCGTATCCGTATTTTGCATATTCCGAGTCCCAGTCTACCCTCCATCCTTCACCTGTTTTGTATACGGTGGGTATTGCATCATCATATCCCTCCACATACTTATGCACCTTTTCCGCCCCGGTGTTTGTGTGGGATGCAATTATTGCTTCTTCCCGGAATGCGATTACGCACCCCTCTCCCTCGCACACCGTGCATTCAGAAGTGGTTATGTATTCCTTTGGGTCAGTTACAAAGTTCTGCACAGGGTAGTGGTAGAAGTAGTGTATCCTTACCGGACAGGGAGTATAGCTTCCCTCGGTAACCGCTGCCCGTATCCTGAGATATTCCCCCCCTTCCTCGTTTTCCTTTGTTTCCCAGTCCATTATTTCAACAGAATCAGCAGTGGGGTGCTTGCCTACAAGGTCTTCCAGCACATAATCCGTTGCATCATCCACGATTATTTTTTCTTCGTAGAATTTCATTCCTGCAACAATAAGAAGTGAAACAACCAGAAGAACTGATATTGCGGTTACAAGCCTCCTCTGCATGTGCACATATAGCAGAAAAGGTTAAATAATCCTTCTGAATATCCTTTTTTCATGGATCCCCAGCAGCACCCCCACTGGAACCTGCTCACAAATACTGTGCTTGCCCTCCTTATTCTGATGATACTGGGAGACCTGGTTTTTCCTGAATTGCTTGAAGAGCACATTGGAAAGGAGAACATGGAGGTTTCAGAGCTTGTTTTTTCCCTCATAATCTTAACTGACATAACCATCTCTTTTGTGAAGGCCACAGACAAAAAGACATTTCTGAAAAAGAACATAATCAAGATTATTGCTGTTTTTCCATGGGGTGCAGTTTTCCGCGGGCTTGCCATCCTCAGGGTGGAAGCAGAGCTTCCTATGCTTGCAGAACTGGCAGCAGCAGAAAGAACTGCGGTGGCAGGCAGGGGCTTCCGCCTGGTTACAAAAGCAAAAGAGCTGTTTGAAAGGGTCTAGCCCTTCTTTTTCTTGCTGAATTTTACTTCAGGGAGCACAACAGGCGGCACAAGCCCGAACATGCTGGAGAGTGGAATTGCATTTAGTGCAGAGTGGTAGTATAGTGCATTCACTATGTGTTCTCCCACTTTTCCCCCGATTGTCTGTTTCTTTTCCCATTCTCCATATGCCTTTTCAGATTCCTTCCCTGCAAAAACAGCCTTCCCAGTGAGGTGTATCCCGCTGTTTCCAGGGAAATAGTTTACTGTGTATTCAAAATGCAGGGTAAGCGCGTTTTTTTCTACAAATGCATCTGAAAGAGTTATGTTTGTGTTGAACGACTCTGCGGGCTTCGGGCTGTTCTTCCTTATATCTCCTGCATAAAATTCTACGAATTCCAGCTTCATCTGCTCTACCTCAGATACCCATCACGGACATATTTTTAATAGTTTCCTATGGGGTGCCGAGCGGCTGCCTTCCTGTGGGTGTTGTTGCATTTATTGGATAAGGCATGTATGGCCCTTCCCCTATCTGGAAGTAGATTCCTGCACCGAATTCAGGAACTCCTTCTCTTGATGTGGGCATGTACATCGGAGCATAATACTGGGGGACCGACTGGCTTCGTGCATATCCATATGTGCCCAGCCGGAAGTATCCGTATTCTTCCGGGCCGAATTTCCATTCTGCCGAGAGCGCGGTCCCTACCCCTGTTTCTGAAATGTTGCCTATTGCACCGAGCTCAAAGTCTTTTATTTCAACTTCTGCACCTGCATACAATCCGGGGGTGGCCCTTTTTGCTCCAATCGCATAAAGCTTGAAACCCTTTATGTTTTCAACAAACACTCCGATGTCCCAATATGTTTTGTCAGAGTAAAAGTATCCGCTGCCCGCAAAGTACATCCGCACATGCCCGTCAAACTTTTTCTGTATCTCCATCTTCCTGTCAAAGAACCAGTTATTCCAGAGCGCGTCCAGCAGGATGTTGTCCAGAGCCCTTCTCCTGTCCGGGCCGAGACTAACAAGCTTTTCTCCTGCCCGTACCTCATCTATTATGTTCTGGTCCACTATGTCTGGGTCGAGGCCGTTGCAGATTGCATCCCTCACTTCCGGGTCTATGGATGAATAGTTTCCACGCCGTATGGCCCGTTCATATTTTTCATATTCAGTTCTGAGCCTACGGAAATCATTTGCATCCTCCAGTATGCTTGAATAAACCCTCATTGCCCCCTGTATGAAGTGCCCCTTTTTCCACTTCCATTCCTTTTCTCCTGAAGTGTTTTCAGCAATTGCCCTCACAAGAAGAAGCCCGCCGTCAACTGCGGCTTTCTGGAACCAGAACCCGTTGAAAAGCTCCTGTCCCACTCCTGTGCCCACGAGCCCGACATCTCCGCTTGCCCTGGCTCCGTATACTCCCCATACTGGTACGGATGCAAATGCCCTCCAAAAACCGGATTCCCAGTCAACAAGCATTTTTCCCTGCACTCTTTCTATCTTCTGTTCTAACCAGTCCCCCTCATCTTCCCTGTTTATCATCAGCATTTCCATGGAGAAGTCATCATTTATCTGCGCTGCAATGGAATAGTAATCAAAAACCTGCCTCACATTTTTCCCGTATTTTGAGTAAAACTGTTGGGTGAGGTCATCTGCACCCATTGGGTTGTTCCCCACCTGCCTCTGCAGTTCATCATATTCCGCGCTCATTCTTTCAAGCCAGGAAATCCTGCTGGTGTCAATGCGAGCCCCGGATTCAGATTCAAGGCCCTTTATCAGCCCTATCACCCTCCAGAATGTCTGGTCATGCCGGTAATCTCCTTCTACCCCCTCCTCCTTGTATTTTGAAATCTGCTCAACCGCATGGATGAGCCCTCCAAGTACAATGCCGTCTTTTGCGCGGGCAGAGCCGTATATTGTTGCACCCACCCTGTGGAGGCTCTCAATATACTCTCTTGCATCTTCTGCTTCCTGCATAAGGGCAAGGGCTTCCATATTTGTTGCCCCTGCTTCATAGAACACACCCCCGCCACCGCGTTCATATCTTGTTTCCCTGCTCTGGCTCCTGAAGAATATTCCCCCGCGCCCAAACCACTGCTTTTCCGGAGCAGACTCTTCAGTTTCTCCTGTTTCTGCATGGCCGAGGCCTCCCCCTGCATTTACCTGCCAGGCATCCCTTTCCTTTACCCTCCTCATTGTGTATTCAACATCCTGGAGCAGGTATTTGTCTTCAAATGTACGTCCTCCCTCTTCTTCCCCTTCTCTCTTCATTGTGAGCAGCTGCCCTGGGAAAGAAATTGTATGAACATCAGTTGCCCTTACCTTTTTTCCAAGCGGGCCTTTTTTGTGTACGGTTGTTGCCTCTGCAGGCGTCCACTGGAGCAGGAAAGGCTGCGGTTCCCTCTTCTTTCTGAAAAAGGGTATTGCCTGGGCATGGGCAAGCCATGCTGTTTTTTCAATGTCAAACGCAAGCACACTTCCCCCTCTTTGGATGGTGGGCTCAAGGTTCCAGGCATAAGTTGTGGGGCTGTCAAATGCCTTGTTTCCACTGCCCGCAGCAAAGTTAAGCGCATCCACAAAATCGTTTATCCCTCCTTTCAGCTCAAATATGGTCCCGTCTTTTTCAATATAGTAATATCGTGTGGTCATTACCTGTTTCCCCTCCCTGTCCTCGCGCATATTGGCAACAAACAGCGTCTGTTTCGGGTTTTTAGGGTCCCATACTGTGGAAACTGCATCTACAATCATTTCTTTGTTCTGTTCGGTAAGGGACTGTTCGTATCCTGCAAGGGCGCTGTCAATCCCCACAACTTTTTCCTCTGTTTCTCCTGGAGGTGCACTCATTACCGGAACCCCGATGGGAACAGCAACTGCAGTTCCTCCCCCGAAAACCGTTTCACCTTTCATCTGCCCTCCCCAGGAAGCTCCCCCTGTAGGAGTCAGGAGCGTCCCCATACTGCCCCCAAACATTTCCCAATCGTCTGCCGGTTTTCTCCCTGCAATCCCCGCAAATCCGCCACCGCCTATAAGTTCGCTGGAATATTCGGGCATTTCTGAAGGAATAAATGCCCTGTTTATCTCGGCTATCAGCCTGGTGGGGCTCAGCGAGGAAATGTTCAGGTGGGGAAGTGATTCATCTATATTGATGAGCGGGTGCTGTGGGTTTATGTAATTCTTAAGGGATGCCCCGACTGCGGACGCTCCACTGGGAACAGACAGCTGCCTGAATTGCGGCAGCCTCAGCCCGCCTCCATAAGACATTGGATTGCTGTAGGCGCCCCCCTGTGTCAATGGGGCCTGTGTTTGGGGAAACCATATTCTGGGCGGAAATGGGTAAGGGGAAATCTCATACTTGCCCCTGTCCAGCGGCTCCAGGAGTTTTGGTGCATATCCCGGAGGCCTCTGTTCTATTGAGTGGGGCGGAGTCTGCCTAACGAGTACCTTGTCATCCATCAGCTCCATCCGTTCATACTGGCTCAGTGCAGCCTTATCTATTTTGCTTATTTCCTGAAGTGCATTGTCCAGGTGTGCGATGGTTTTCCGCGCGTTGAGCGGAAGCAACTGGGAGGAAGGAGACATCCTTGAAACAAATGGCTGCGCTGCCTGGTCTATCCTTGCTGCAAGCGCAGTCATTGCCTGCAGGAACGCGTCCCGGTTTCCTTCGCAGATGTCTGCAAGGTTTGCCGATGCATAAAAATATCTCTGAACAAGGAGGGGGTGAATCCGGTTGAGTTTTGCAACTGTGGATACCACAGCTTTCCGCTCTTCCATGCTGTCCAGCCCCCCGCTTTTTGCCTGTGTAATATATTCTGCAAATGCCTTTGCCGACATCGGGTCAAGCTCTGCAATTTTATCATACATCTGTGCTTCTATGCTGCTCATTTCAATGTCTTCCCGCTCTGGGGAAAAAGCAGGATAATACTGGGTAAACCACGCTGCCTGAGCCCTTCTTATTTCAGAGCTTCCCAGCCTGGAGTCTATTCTGTTCTGTACTTTCCTTATATATCCTGTGTCATCAGGTGAAATTCCCTCAAATAGGTTTGCTGCATTGCTGTCCAGGGCTGAAAGGTATTTTTTGTATACTGTGAAAAGCTTGTTGTTGGTCTTGATTTTTTTGAGATAATTGGTGAGCGCCTTTTCTTCGGGCCGCATCTCCTGGTAAAGGTCCTGCAGCGCAACCAGCCCGCCCCGCAGCATGGTGATCCCGTACCTGGCTTTAGCCAGGGGGGAATCGCCCTTCAGCTCCAGCCCGAAACTCTCCAGCCATTTTGTTATGTGTTCCAGCTCATTTGTTTCTTTTTCATGCTCGGTTTCGCTTAGCTGCTCTGCGAGGTAGTTTATCCTGTAGGCGAGTTTTTCAAGAAGCCAGTCAGTTGGCTCTTTTTCAAATTCTTTAGTTATCTGGCCGGAATCCATTTCTTGTATGAAGCTTGGGTAATTCTTCAGGTTTTCCATCCATTCAGGCACCGGCGGGCCCATGGTTTCCGCTTCTGCTTTTGTTTTCTGTGGAGTAACTGTTTCCAGCCCGGAGGTTTTCGCAACAGGGTTTCCGCTGATTTCTGAAATACTTTGTTCAATATTTCTGATGGGCACCCCCCCTCCGACAAGCTGTTCATTCTCAACAACTCCCATGGAAAGCATTACTCCCAGCAGAGGGTAGTTTGTGCTGTTCAGTGTGCCATCATCAAAGATGGGCTTCGTTCCCTCCAGCTCTGAAAGTGCTTCCACCATCATTCCTGCAACCAGGTGCTTACTATCAAGGGAATCCACTTCAACGGTGGGTTTTGCATACTCTTTCAGGTTTTCCATGAGCGTTTTATATCTGTTTCCCCCCACCGCATCTTGCAATTCTGCTTTAGCCCCTATTGATGCGCCCTTGAGTTTCCTCATTTCTTCTTTTCCATATGATTTGCTGTTTATAAGAAGAACATAATTTTTTACTGCATTTGTAAGTCTGGCAACATCCGCGTTCCAGAGCCCATCCATCTGCAGCTTGGTTTCAAGCTGTTTAAAAGACGAGTTGATTTGTTTTTCCAGGTTGCGCGGTTCACTTTTTTGTTTTTGTACCGTTTCTCCACCTGCCCTCTGTATATTGTTCCTGTTTGAAGA
>JBKHJL010000015.1:0-23088 GCA_046538155.1 Candidatus Micrarchaeia archaeon | reverse complement strand
AATTCTTTCATTTTCTTTTTCGTTAAAACCTTATCAAACATTTCTTTTTCTTTTTTCCCTACAGTGTACATCGTTCCTTCTATCTCTTTCGGATTGGAAACAAGCAGGTAAAATTCCTCTATTTTTTTTGATGCCCACCTGTCTTCGTTCATTGCCCAATTGCAGCGCTTGAGTACTTCTTTGTACATGTCTCCGGAGTTCTTTGCCATGTCCAGCCCAAGGGCCATTTCCCCGCTGTATCCCAGGTCTGCGTAAATCTCCCTGAATTCCGAATATTGATTCTCCTTTTCAGAAATCCAGCCTTCAAACTCCCCCAGCTTCCCTTTATCCAGAATCATCGCCCTGAATCCTTTGAGCACGTTATATTCGCTGAAAGCGGTTTCGTTTTCCCAGCCCCCTGCCTGTTCCTTTTCCCTTTGCATAACCGCCATCGCAGCTTCAAGCGCTTTTCTTGTTTTTTCTTCGCTGCCCCTCCACTTTTTCTGTCTTTTTCTCAATGCCCTTGAGATAACTCTGTGTACGTTTCCAAAAGTAATGAACCTGGCATTAGTGCTGCTTCCCAGCCTCTCCTCCAGCTCAGGAGGCCGCTGAACCCTGATTGATAGGGTGCTTTTGCCTTCTCTTGGAACACGTTCTTTTCTTTGAGTGGTAGTCATGACATATATTCTTCCATAGAAATCTTTTTAAATAATATACTTTTTTCCATACTTTAACACATATACCCCAAAACCCTATATTACCCCGCTCCTAAAGGAGATGATGGCAGATTATCTTGACACCCACAAGCAGTGCCAGCACTGCGGCAGCTATTTTCCTGCGGATGAGGCCCAGTATTTCGAAGGTCTGCTTCTCTGCCCTGCCTGCCATGGGGCACTTGAAGAGGAGGAGCGGGAAAAAGAGGAGAAAAGGGAAAAGGTAGCAAGGGATTCTGAAAATGTTGCAAGTGAGGAAAGCAGGTCTGCAGGCAACTGCGAAAAGTGCGGAAGGCCTGCAGATGTCCTATATGAGTTCAATGGCAAGCGGCTTTGCAGGATTTGCCTTGAAACTGATCCGGATTATGTTTCACACGGCCCTTCGGGTGCTGCACAGCCCATAAGGGTATCCTCAGGAGAGGATAAAGGTCTCCTGCAAAGGCTAAAGGAATGGATTTTTGGAGAAGAGGAGGTTTGTTCCACTGCAGAAATAGAAGAAGCCAGGCCACAAAGGCAGAAATCTAAAAAGAAAGGCTAAACCTGCCTTTTTCTACTTATCTCCCCTTCCCTGTAGGTAATGGTATCTTCCTTGCCGTCACGGGCCAGGGTAAGGGTTATGGTGTCTCCTTCAACGCCCAGTGCAAGAAGATGGCCCGCCGAATCACTTGTGCTTATGATGTATGTTTCCCCATCTGTGCTTATTGAAAATTTGGCATTTTCTATGTTTTCAAGAACTCGCTCATACTCCGGCCCCATATGCTCTCCGAATGCCTCTTTTGCATCCCTGAATGCGAGGAGACAGGTTTTCCTTACGTTTATTACTCTTCCGGGAAGGGATGAAAGCGGGTTCATCTTTGTCATTTTTTCTTCGGTTTCTATGCTTCCGAACTCTTCCATTTTTCCACCTATGCAACCTCTATCTCTCCGCCCCCAATGCTTCTGCGGGGAGAGCCATTTATGGAGTATTCAACTTTATTTCCTCTGATTATGAATGATGCCACGTCATCCCTTTCATTTCTTAGTTCATAATTGCTGGGGCCGGTGCTTACAAGCACGGAATTCTCATCAAATTCAGGAATTTCCACACCCTTCTCATTAAGCAGTCTTAGAGGGTAAAGTGCGGCTTCCTGCTCTTTTTCCCCTAAGTCATATACTGCTATTCTTTTTGCTCGGGTCCTGGCATTCCTTACATTTGCAAGTTTTTCTGCTGCCCCTTCCTCTCTTACTGGTCGTAGTCCCATTAGTCTATCCAAGATTGGTTTTTCCTTAACTGCACTTTCTCTTGCCATGTATAATCTACTCACTGCCACAATAAAAAGCTATCCCATCCCGCCTTAATATTCCCCTGCCAGCTCCGTAAAAGGGATTTTTCCTGCCCCGCTCCTCAGCACCTCCTCCCTTTCAACATCTACTACCGTAGAGCTCATTCCGTGAAGGGTTTTTCCCCCGTCAATTGCAAGGTCTGCCCCATCCATCACTCCCTTTTCTATCTCCCCAAATTCTGTCGGAGCCCTTTCCCCGCTCCTGTTTGCGCTTGTACTCACGATGGGCATCCCCAGCCCAAGGCTTAGCTTTCGCATGAATATGTGCTCCGGCACCCGCACCCCTATCTTCCCTTCTTTCACTACAGGAAGCTCTTTTTTTGATTCCAGAACCAGGGTGGTTGCGCCGGGAAAGCTTTCCAGCACGTACTGCATCGCTTTCCCTTCAGTTACTGCATATTCCCCCACCATACTGATTCCACCGAGAATCACTGAAAACACTCCCTCCTTTTTCCCCTTTATCCCCCGCACTCTCTCAACAATTTCCTGGTCACGCGCATCCCCCCCGATTCCATAAACAGTGTCTGTCGGATAAATCAGAACCCCCCCTTCCCTGAGTACAGCTGAGGCTTCTGCAAAAGCCAAGTCGTATTCCCTCTCCAGCGAAAGAACCCTTGTCATATCTCCTCTACCTGGATAGGTCCATATTTCTTTTCCAGCTTCCGGAATTTTTTCATTCCTTTTCCAAAAAGGTAGTTCATGTCATGGGGATGTGCATAAAGCACAAACTGCTTTCCCGCCTTTTCCAGCCTGAAATCCTTTTTCATGATTTTGGATAAGGAGCCTTCAAGCCGCCCGCCCCTCCTTGAGGGAACTCTGCTCCCAGAAGAGCTTTTTCCGCCCAGGGAAAGTACCACGGTTTCTTCCCCGAATTTGTACATTTCGTATTCCAGCTTCCCGTTTTCATAGTCCCTGATTTCAATTACCGGCCGGGCAAGGTCCTGCTCCCTCATTCCTGTGGGAACTTTGACTACCTGCTCCAGCTCATATACTTTTCCGACTTCTCCTTTGTCTATGAGAATAACGGTATCCACTATCTGGGGTATTACCCCAAGCTCAACCTTTCCTATGAGCCGCTGGATTGCGTCTATTGCACGGTGCCCATGCACAACACCTACAAGCCCTATCCCGGACAGCCGCATGTCTGAGAATACCTGAAAATCTTTCATCCGCCGTACTTCATCATAGAAAGTGTAGTCTGGCCTTACCAGAAGCAGTATATCTTTTGTATTGTCAAAGTCCCCGTCCAGCGCAGTGTACTGGGTTATTGCATTATTAACCCTCATGTCTCTGGGGCTTTCCATGGTTTTGACAACCTTCTTTTTTCCATGGTAATACTCTGCAAGGGCAGCGGCAAAGGTGGATTTCCCTGAGCCAGGGGGACCGCAAATCAGAATCCCCTCAGCCTTATTGTCTATCCTGTCCTTCAGCTTAGCCGAGATGGTGTAGTCTGAAAATGCCAGTTTTTTTATTGGCCTTACTATTGTTATTTCAAATCCGTCCGAGAAAGGGGTTTTTGCTATAACCACCCTGTACTCTCCTATCTGAAGCACGGAAGCCCCGATTTTGTCTATTTCAAAATAGTAGCTGTTGTTCCTGCTTACAGCTTCAATTATTTCTTCACCCAGCGAACGTAGGTAAGCAAGCTTCACCGGCTTTCCGACTTCCTCAACTTCTACTTCCCCTGGTTTTCCCCTCTTTCTCACAAGCCGGCAGTTTTCCTTGAAGTGGATGGACATAATGTCCGGCTTATCAAAGTATTTTTCAAACTCCAGTTTTTCAGGCTCTTCATGTGCCCGCAAATATATAGTTTCTATTCCTTCTGCCCCCGCTGCCTCGTGCTGTACCTTGTCCCCTGTTATGAGCGTTCCCCCTACTGCCCGTGCAAGTTCCCTTATCAGGAAGTCCAGCGTTCCCTCCTTCTTTGCGTATTTTATCTGGTCCCCCCTGGGTCTCTCTCCCTCTACAATTACTTCAATATCTTCTTTTTTCTCCATCTCCCGGAGCTTCTCTATTGCAGAGAACCCAGCATATCCAATTTCCTTGTTGAGGTTGGCCTGGTGCTCAAGCTCCGCAATGGTTGCCCGGTGTATAAACAGCCTGCCTGAAAGCTTCTCTTTTTTGATTAACTCTACAATCCTTCCATCCACAATTACGCTAGTATCGCAAACATAATCCACATTAACACCCACAGTTCTTTACTCCCCACAAGATAAATAACCCTACTTATTCTTTTTTCCTTTTTTCCCCCGCGTCTTCATTTTAAGGGAGGATTTTGGCCCATTCTCTATGTCTTTCTCATCCAATTCGTAATTTCCCTCTCCCCCATCTTTCCATGTTCCGTGCTCATCCTCATCGTGTTTTTCTGCAGACTTCCTCTGCAGCCACTGAATAATCCAGACCAGTATCAGGACCAGGAGGAAAAGCAGGATTCCAGCCCCAACAGTTATCCAGTCAGCCACAACTTCTGCATAGACTATGCTCATTATGACATAAAGGGCGATGTTTATCGGAAGCCGCGCAAAAAGCGTAAATGTCACTTTTTTCGGAAGCAGGTGGTAATATATCAAAATCATTGAAACAAAACTCACTCCTGCAAGCCCCACAGTAATCCCCAGGTAAAGTGTATTATCAAATATGTTTGCCCAGCTGTGGGGCTCACCTGATTCGTACATCCTCCTGAAGATATCAAAAGATACAAAAAGGAAAATCATGCTATTTTCAAATACAGTGTTCCATCCCAGCTGCTCTTTCCGGTATCTCCCGAAATAGAGGGCCATCATTATTGTAGCGAAGACAAGCGGTACCGCAAACCAAAGCATTTCCGGCTCGTTAGCTGGTGCACTGAGGAGTTCCAGGAACCTGTCCCACACCAGGTTTACAACTGCCCCATAATCTCCATTTGCAATTTCTGTGCCCATGCTTCCACTTCCTGTTTTTATTATTAACCCCTTTCCTCTCCAGCCACAAGTATATTTTTAAATACTTCGGTATCTTTTATTAGCTCGCCAACGGCCATAGGAGGATGGAAACACCCGAACCCATCCCGAACTCGGAAGTTAAGCGTCCTCACGGCCTTGTCTGTACTGCCCTATGGGCGGAAAAACGGGCTGCTGTTGGCATTATATTCACTTTTTCTCCGGAATTTTTTTCCTGATTAGTGCACGTTTCATCCTGTCTTCTCTCATCCCAGCAGCCTCATCCAGCATCTTTCCCTCCGGCCCAGTATAGCACCCGATTATATTATTGTTCTTCCCGTAAACTTCCACCCTGTTTATGATAATCCCCTCCCATTGGGCATACTGTTGCATCAGTGGCCAGAGCATCCCCCCCTCCTGTTCAACAACATCGTAGTAATCAATGAGGTACATATGCCCGCTTCTGGGATCTTTTGCTATTGCAACCAAATGGCTATCATCCTTTCTTGGAAACCCCACTGCATAAGCTTCCATTCCTGCTTCCCGCAGGAATTCTGCTATAAGCGAGTGTACTGTTACACACGTTCCTGGGTCTGCAAGCCCTCCTGCTGCTGCTGTTCTCACTGCATCATATGTTTTTGACTCATCCATCCCCACAACATCCTCCGGTTTGAGTGAAAGAGCATCGCCCCCCATTTCCTGTTGCACAGCCCATGCAATTTTGCCAATCCTCTGCGCAGCATATATTTTTGAAGAAACTGATGCCCCCCTGTATTTTGCAGCAAACTCATTAAGGTTTTCTGATTCTTCAATTGCCTGCTCAAACATTTCCTGCTTCTTTTCTTCTTCCGGGGTTTTTTTGCCATATAATAGTTCCCAGTCCTGCCCGCTCTTCATACCACTCAGAGTTTTTTCAAGTTTTCCCCTTCCACGGGTTTTTTTACCTTCAAAATGCAGCACAAGGCCACCGGTCACTTCGCTTCCCCCAAATGTTTCTTCCCGGTATTTTCCTGAAAAATATATTTCTGGAGAGAGATATTCCCCTTCAATCATAAAGGAAACCCCCCCTCCCTTCTCAAAAGGAGTATGCAAAAATTCCGCAGTTATATCCAACCCCTCAAGGTCCAGCACCATCCCTGCCTTGAGCTCATCATGCTGTGGTTCTGCCCTCTTCAGCCCAATTTCTTCATACGGTTTTGTGGAACGGAAAAACACCTGCTCTTTTGCATAGAAAGTTATGGGTTCAAAGGTAAATGAAGCTCCGGCAGCTGCAAAAGAGTAAGTGCGGCGCCCAACATTAGTTTCCGCTTCTGCTCCCCATTTTGCTTCAAGCCCCAGCCGAAACCCAAAACCCTCTGTTTCCTCAGGGCTGACTGGCTCCCATACTGCTCCCGCCGCCAGATTTCTGAATACCATTGTCCTGGTTTCTGAGCCCTCAGGTATAATAGTGAGGCTCGCGTCTGAGTATAGCTCCACATCTTTTATTTCCCCACCAATCTCCAGCCTGGGAGTTACAAAAAACAGAGGATCATAATAATCCAGGTCCAGCGCCCCTGTCCCAAGCCAAACCCGCACAGGGCCGACCCCTATGCTGGCATCCGCCTTTGTAATGTCTCCTGCCCCGCTGTAATCAACATGGGTGAGCTCAAATTCAAACTGCCGCAATAATGAATCATTTTCCTTCTCAACCTTAACCGGAACCTGCTCCATTCCTTCCTCTTCTTTCTCTGCCTGCTTCTGAGCCATCTCCCATCGCCTGGTTAAATTACTCACGGAGCATTTATATATTCTGCAGGATTACTCCCTCTGGTGAAGAAATGCAAAGAGTAACCCTTACTCACATAGGTGCAGTTTCTCTGGGGAGACTGCTCGCAATATGGACATTTGTGATTGGCTTGATTTCATTGGCCATTTACACAGTGGTGATGATGTTTGCAGCCATTTTTGGGCTTGCGTCCGGAACAGACATTGCAAGCACATTTATTGCGCTTATAGTCGGTTTCGGGATGGGTATTGCTGGTCTCGTGGTTTCCGCAATCGCGATGTTCATCTTTGGTTTCATAAGTGCAGTTGTTTATGATATCGTCCTCGGGGTTGGCGGCGGAATAGATATTGACCTGAAAGAACGGACTGTTTGAAGGGAGTTAGATGAATGACTGCAAGATATTTCCCTTGTTTTTAGTTTTTCTCCTGCTTTTTGCAGGATGCCCTTCCCCTGAATCCCCGGTGCCTTCTGCAGAGCAGAATGATACAGAGCCTGCTACGGACTCCCCTGCACAGGAAAACGAATCCCAGGAATTTCCATCGGGTAAAATGAATGCTTCCGCCCAGGAAGAGGAACCTGCTCCAGCAGCAACAAACCAGGAGCTTGTCGAGTCAGTGCTTGCATCCTATGATGAAAACGACAGCTCAACTTTTTCAAATGTGAACCTATTGCTCGGGGTTGGCCCCAGCGATGTCCTCCCCCTGCTTGAAAGCAATGACAGCTACGCGAAGTGGACGGGGCTTTATGTGCTTTCCAATATTGCATACAATACAACCCCTGAAGAGCAGGAAGAGATAAAGCAGGGAATCTCCCCGTTCCTGGAAGGCAATCTTTCCAGTTTCAGGCTGATGGCTGCAGTTACATTAGTCACAATGGGCGACAAGGAAGGAATTCCTGTCCTCATTGACCTTCTTGGAAGTGATGAGCAGATGTTCCTCTGGGAGCCCCCTATACTTGTATGCAGTTATGCAAATGAATTCCTGGTAAGGTACACGGAAAAAGATTTTGAGTATTCCTGCGCGCCCGGCCAGTTTGATGCAGAGGCAAGGCAGCAGTGGGAAGCCTGGTGGAATGAAAATTCGGAAAAGATAGAATGGGACCCAGATTCAGAAAAAATGGTGGTTGAATGAAAAGGATAGCATTTTTCCTGTTATTTGTGCTCCTGCTTCCCCAGATTGCTTATTCCGAAGCCCATGCCCAGATGGACGATTGCAAGTTCAAAATAACAATCCACACTGCATTTACTGGTGCCGGGGCAAGCGAGGCATTTGCAAATCGTGTGGAAAACGCGGTTTCTAACTACTGGAACAAGGGCCTGAAAGTTGGTGAATGCAGCTGTGAGTTCGAGGTGGAGGTAAAAACAAAGATTGTTTCTGATTGCAAAGAAGCGGAAAGCAGCGACCCCGAATACCACTGCATAACTGTCTATAATACAAAAGGGGTGCACCGGGCATGGGTGTATCGCAGCGATTTCACCAGGGGCCTCAGCCAAACAGTGGCAGGGAACATGGCAGGCCCGGGGCAGCTGGAAGTGCATGATTCTGATGCCACTCTTGCCCATGAGTTTGGCCACCTTATGGGTCTTAGGGATGAGTATGCGGACCACTACATGTACTATATGTATGATGACAACAAAAATAAGTTTGTGAGCGGCCCAACTTTTATAACTCCCGGGGAGTTCACTGAAAAGAAGAAACAGGAGATTGAAGGGAAGCTGCAGGAGGGCCAAAAAATAGTCTTCCAGAAAAACAAATATGGGAAATGGCTGTTTTCAGTCCCGAGAAAGGGAATACCCCCCAACAGCCTCATGGCAGTTATCGGGCCCAACTCCAAGGTGTGCCAGCACCATGTTGATGCCATCTTCACCCAATCCAGGTTAACCTGCCCGGAAGAATGTTGCTGCGGAAACGGAAAGCTCGATTCTTCAAAGGATGAGGAATGCGACCCCAAGACCTCCCCCACAGGATGCGACGAATACTATAAATGCACTTCAGAATGCAAATGCGAAAAGGACTATGAGTGCGGGGACGGGGAGATAAGCGGCCCGGAAGAGTGCGATTATGAGGCCGACCCCACAGGATGCAGCAGCAGCGAGGAATGCACAACAGAATGTGAGTGCGTTCCAATTTCCGGTGTTTCTGATGAGCCAATGGAGGATTTCCTTATGGTTGAAATAATTAATCCTCCCCCCGGAGGCACAGTAATCGCAATCGAGCCTGTGATGGTTGAATACTCTGACCCTGGTGCAGTTATGCTGGTAGAGTATTTCGTGGATGGAGAGCTGTTTTGCCAGGAGCAGGACCCATTCTTCCTCTGTGAGATAATCCCTGAGCTTTACGGGGACGGGGAACACGAACTTACGGTAACAGCATATGGCGAGGATTCAGCTGAAGCTTCGGATGAAGTTGAATTTTTTATTGAGGGGTATCCAGAATAGATTGCAGGGGAAGGGATTCGAACCCTCGAACGGACTAACCGACTAGACCCTGAATCTAGCGCCTTTGACCACTTGGCTACCCCTGCGAAATTTTTTTCTGCTGTTTTTCACTTTTTACCAAGGTTTTACTTATGTCCAAAAATTGGACACAAAAAACACCGCGCAAAACTTCATTGCGGTAAAAATTTCATAAAAACATGATTTGTTTTACGCTACAGCAGTATTACTTCCTAAACAAGAAAGCGAACAATAATTAGAATGGGTTTTGTTTAAAAACCTGCTACTCCCTGAGCCGTTTCCTCAGTTTCCCGCTTGTTTCCTCAGCCCCCGCAGCCTTCTTCGTCATCTTTTCCTCAGGTCCCTCATACCTTCCGACCAGGTTGCTGTTTTTATCATAAATATCTATCCAGCCGATTATGGTTCCACGTTCTTTTGAGAGTTTCTGTATCAGGGGCCAGACGTTCCTACCGTCTCTTTCGTAAATTTCACTCCAGTTCATAAGATATGATTTTTTTGTTTTTGGGTCAAACGCTGTCACCACTACATGTCCCTGACCGGAGTATGCTATGCTCAGTGGGTTTGCTTTCATCCCCCCCTTCCTGAGCAGTTCTGCCTGCAATATGGAAATGTTTGCGCATGTCCCTGCACCCAAACCCTCCATTTTACCAGTTTCTATGTATCCTCTGAGCGCCCGGTAAACATCCTCTGTGCTCAGTTGTGAGAGTTTTTCAGTAGTATCTGCAAATGCCCCCCCTCGTCCATTTTTTTGCTGTTTCCCTAACTGTCCCTTTAAGCGCTTCCAGACCGAGCTTATGGGCTGCATAAATCAGGTCATAACTGGAGAGGTTGCTGTATCTGCGGGCAAATTCTTCAAATGTTTCTGAATCTTCAAGAGCAGAGTAAAAGTTTTCCTCTGCCTGTTCATACTCTTCCTCTTTCTCCAAATTGAAAGCATGAGCCCGGCTTTCCCCCATTTCATCATCAAAAGTCTGCTCCCCCTCTATAGTAAACTGCCTGCGCCCACGCCCGAACCTGAAGCGCATCCCCATACTCATCTCATCGGGCAACATGGAAACCCTCTTTGCCCCTTTCATATATATTTCCGGGGCAAAATACTCTGACTCAGAGCGTATGATGAATTCACCTCCCTGCTCGAGCTTGCTGAAAAACCCCATCAGTTCTACTTTTACAGGGTGAAAGTTGAATACAGCCCCGGCCTTCGTTTTTTTATGGTGCGGGGCAAGAACTTCCATCTTTGCCGAGCCCGGCTTTTCCCCCCTGTAAGCACTTCCTCTATTGCGTAAACAGTTATTTTTCCGTATTTTGCCGAAGCCCCAAAGCCTGCCTTTACGGGTTCGAGGTATGCACCCCAAAGCCCAGTATCTATGTCAAGATTTACTTCTGCGCCCAGCTTCATGCTGAATCCATTTGCTTCTTCAGCACTGATTGGCTCCCATACTACTCCTGCATCAGAATATATCCTGAATTCGCTTCCTTCCGCCAACTCACTGCTTCTGATTGCAGTGAAGTTCACAGTAGAATAAAAGTCCCATTCTTCTGTTGATTTTTCAACCCCCAGCCTTCCACCCAAAAATGGCATTTCCCCCATCATCTGGTGCAGTATTGCTCCCCCTCTTATACCCAGGAACACGGGCCCCATCTCCGTAAGCCGCAGTTCCCCACCCACAACATCCCCCGCACTGCTGAACCCCGCCCTGAAAAGTTCTGCCTCCAGATGCTCCACAAACCAGTTTTTTTCTACTTTAACAGGTATCTTCCCAAGCTTTTCCGGGGCTTTTGCTCTTTGCACGGGTTCAGGCGGACCCTCATTTTCCCTTTTCTTTTTTTGGGCCAACCCATCAATATCTCATTAGAACTTATTATTGTTTTGGCGTTATACCCCCACTGTGTTCGTATCTTTTATTTCCGTAAGCCTTTCCTGCAGACGTACTGTCCAGGAGTACATTGATATTTCCTCCCAGTTTTCCACAACATTTTTACCCCCCGAGAAATTTATGTAATTTTTCTTTATGATTTCCTGCAGCCGGCCAATGCCATCACTTATATCTGCCGCATGCTTTCTGAACGCCTCCCGGCTTTCGCTGAATTGTGCCCTTTCTAAATCATTCAGCCTGTTGTTGATCTGCTTTGTCCGCTCTTCCACGAATGCCAGCAGGTCTTCTTCCCTTTTAAAAATTATTTCAGGTTCTTCAGCTTCGTTTTCCTCCATTTTATCACAGTGGGGAATCTCGGATTAGCAATAAAAACAGTGCAGTTTAATTCGCAAAGTGCGGCCGCCGGGAATTGAACCCGGGCCTCGAAATTGGCAATCTCGAATCATAGCCACTAGACTACGGCCGCAAAAGTTGCAATCAAACATTTATATTGAAAATATTTAAAAACTCAAGCCTATCTATTCAAGCAGGGGCGCAGGAGGGGTAACCTGGACACAACATACCTTTTTAAACATTCATTATCACAAATTAGTTACAATTGGTGTTATTATGGTTAATAAGCATGGCGGAAATGGAGGCAACAGAAACGGGAACCCCCCCATGGGCAAGGGCCCCAATGGAGGGAAACAAATATTCAGGAAAAAACATCTGAAATCCATCCCTGGAGGTAAACAGCCTTCTACCCAGGAGCCTGAGTTCAGGATGCATCTCCAGAAAAAGATAGAAGGGCTGAAGAGAGAAGCAAACGTACTTAATAGGGAAAATGAGCAGGCCAACGAAATGCTCTCAGCTATGGAGCCGCAAATCCAGGAAGTAACGGAAATACTGCAAAACCAGCTTGAATACATTGAGAATTTGCAGGTTCGCCTGGAAGCCCCCCTCTCTACTGAGGAGAGAAAAGAGCTGGAAAAGGAGCTGGATACCTGCTATCACCACGCCCACAAGTCGTTTGAAGTACTGGACCAGAAGATTTCAGAATATAATATGCTGAATACCCAGGCTGATTTGACCGAAGAAAGGCTTCAGGCCATCAGTTCCAGAATTGCCCTGCTTGAGCAGCATCTTATTTCTGCAGGAGGTCCGGTTTCCCCAGTGGAAAAAGCAGAAGCTGAGCCTGGAGAGAATCCCGAATCAAGCAATAACTGCCATCAGCCCTCCTTTGGTGTAAGCGCAGAAGAGGAGTGGTATGCCATGCAGGCACGGGCAAGGCGCGCAGAAGTGGAGGAGCAGGCCCGTTCAGGAGAGGAACCCCGAAAGAAAAAAACAGGGAAATATGAGGATTACATTCCGGCCATTTCTGCAGTAAACTTCCTTAAATCCCTTTCTACACATTTTGCAAATTTTGTGGAGAAGCCGGTTAGGCATACTCTTGGACTGATATTCAAAGGCCCGGGAAGGATGATTAAACTGGGCCTGCTGGGGATTGCTGGTGTTGCAGGGGTTTCCGGATGGTCTGCGGGAAACAAGGCGCTCAATACTCCCGGGGCCGCAACCTGGTCCGGTTTTGGAAAGGACTTCTGGAACAGCAGCGTTGAAAACCTCAGGGCAGTCCGCGATACGTCTCTGGATGCAGTGCACTTCCTCTACAATCATGCGTTTGAAGTTTCCTGCGGCCTTGGGGCACTCTGGACAGCAACAGGAATTTTCCAGTCAACCCCCAGCAAAAAACTCAGCAGGGCATCATTTGGTACTGCAATCATGGCCATTTCTGCTGCAATCATGGATATGTCCCATAATGCCACAACCGGGGCCCGCAATATGCTGGAAGTGGTGGATTTCAGCGACAGCCTCAAGCTTGCTTCAGTTTCAGCAGGGCTCTTTATTCTTTCAAAGCTTGTTCCGGATATGGAGATGCCTGAAGGGAGGCTGGGAGAAGTGCTCAAATCTGTTCCCGGGTATATTGCCACGGGAATTGCTTGGCCTTTCAGGAAGCTTGCAAAGGGAATTAATCAGGGAACAGCAGTTGCAGGCAGATGGATTGCCTGGTCAGCCAGAAAGCTCGCGGAACGGGCATCATCCCTGGTTTCCGGAGCGTTTGAAAGGCCAGGAAGCGTTCCGCCCACCCAGGAGATGCCTGCCCACATGGCCCCCACTTCTGAGGAAGCAGCCGAGTGCCAGGAGGGAGGTTCTGGTGAAGGAGATCCTCTTCCGGAAACAGAAGAGGTTCCCAGGCAGAATGCCGGTGGTGTTACCATGGAACCGAGCGGGCTGGAGGTTGTTTATGAAGACGAACCCCCTTCCCGCTCAGGAATGATGGAAATCCCCCTGGATGAGGATGAATAGGCTCCTGCCCGTTTTTTATTGCTTTTCTTTTAATTATCTTTTATGCGTGTCCATGTTGTGGGCGCAGGCCCCTCAGGCTCTGTTTCTGCGGTTTCCGCCCTTCGTGAAGGGCACAATGTGTGCCTTTATGAAGAGCACGAAAGGGCAGGCCTTCCGATAAATTGCTCAGGCCTTATTTCAAAAGAAGGGCTCAACTCCCTTTCAGACATGGCGGATTTTCGCAGGCATACTATAAACAGGATAAAAGGTGCAGTAATTGATTGTGCGGGCTCCCGCCTCCTGGTTGATTCGGGTAAGGATATTGCTTACGTCATTGACCGGGCTTCTTTTGATGATGCCCTTGCCCGGAAGGCAGAGCAGGAAGGGGCAAAATTCTTTTTCGGAAAACGCCTTACTGCATTTCCGGAAGGCAACATAATAGGTGCAGACGGCCCTCTTTCTTCTGTTGCTTCAGGGTTTGGTTTTCCGGAGATATACCGTTTTGTGGCAACATCCCAGTGCAGGGTAAGGTATGATGGGGAGATGCCTGACCATGTGCGGGTTTTCCTGTCTAATGAAATGTTTCCTGGCTTTTTTGCATGGATGATACCTCATAATGAGGAAGAGGCAGAAGCCGGAGCCGGCTGCATCCTTCCCGGAAATTCAGACCGGGCGCTGGACGCCCTTTCAAAATACACAGGAATCCCTTTCTCCAAAGAGAGAAAACATTCAATCATCCCCGTGGCCAGGCGCCCAAAAACCGCACTTTCTTACGGTTCCCGGAACGTGCTGCTTGTTGGGGATGCTGCAGGCCAGGTTAAGTCCACAACCGGAGGAGGGGTTGTTTTCGGGACTTCCTGCGCAAGGATAGCCGGGAGGCTTGCGGACAGCCCTCTGGAATATGAAAGAGAATGGAAAACCGCGCATGGGAAAGACCTTGATGCACACTACCGCATCCACTGCGCCCTTGGAAGGCTGAACGGAGATTCTCTCCGTGCACTTGCATCTGTTTCTTCTGCATTCAGGATTGAGGAGTTCCTCAAAAAGGAGGGGGACATGGACAGGCCAACAAGGATGCTTGGCCCAAACCTGCTCCTCCACCCCCTGCGCTCCCTTTTGCAGAAATAAGCAATTAAAACCTTGTGTTCTAATTCTATCCAATCGGTGGTTCCAGAATGCTCCAGCAAAAAAGAGAGGAAAGGGTAAAACAAAGCCCCCTTGTTCTGCCTATGGAAACAGAGGCAGCCCCGCCTTTCCACCAAGACCATTATGAAGAATTGCATCCCAGGCACAAGGAGCAGAGCATATACACTTACATCCCTTTCATCCGCAACAACTTCAATGGAGAAAAAGAGGATTTTGACCGGCTTTCCCAGGAGCAGCGGTTCCAGCTTTATGAGAAGGCGATGCTGGGGCATGTTTCCAACATGTGGGAAGAAATAGAAAGGATAAAGTCCAGAAAAAAAGCCCAGAAGAAGATAAAGCGTTCAAGCAGCAAGAAGATAAACGAAGTAATGGAGATGATAGAATCCAACCCAAGTCTCAGAGCCGAGGACCTGGTGCATGTTCTTCCCAAAAAAGTTTTCTCCAAGCTTATGCTTTATGTAAAATATGCAGGGAATACTCAGGAATCCATCCGCAGGTTCTTTGAGAATATGGAAAAGTGAACATAATGAAATTCTTTATCATCCATGGGGCGGGCGGCTATCCCGAAGAGAACTGGTTTCCCTGGCTGAAAGCAGAATTGGAAAAGCAGGGTCATGAAGTGGTTGTGCCCTGGTTTCCCACTCCAGAAAATCAGGCCCTTGAGAACTGGATGAATGTAATGGAGCCCTATATCCGTACATTTAATTCGGATACCGTCCTGGTTGCGCACAGCCTGGGCCCCGCGTTTGCGGTTTCCCTGCTTGAGCGCATAAACGTGAAAATACGCGCCTGCTTTTTTGTTGCCGGATTCACCGGGAACCTGGGAATTGAAGAATTTGACTCAATAAACACCACTTTTATGGAGAAGGAATTCAACTGGGAAAAGGCAAGGAGGATTTGCTCTGAATTTTTTGTTTACGGCTCTGACAATGACCCGTATGTTCCTTTGGAGATGGAAGAAGATTTTGCCATAAACCTTGGCACGAAAATGACTGTGGTGAATGGTGCAGGGCACTTCAATAAAAAGGCAGGATATGCGGAATTCCCGCGGCTCCTGGAAGACATACAAAAGCTGTAACAACCAAGCCTCCGGAGGGATTTGAACCCCCAACCTATCGCTTACGAAGCGATCGCTACTGCCGTTGAGCTACGGAGGCACACACCGTTCAAGCTCAATATGCTGTTGCATATTTTTAGAGCTTGAGGGTGGGTCTTGCCACGCCGATGGCAGGATTTGAACCTGCAATTCCTTGCGGAATCGCTTTTCGAGAGCGACGCAATCCCGGGTTATGCGACATCGGCAAGTTGAGCAACTAACTTCCTTAGTCTCTCCGTGTGATTAAGACCAATTCTCTTTAAAAAATTGTATCTACTCTTTTTGTTACAAATTATCAGGTGATAATTAATCTTGTAATTCGGGTTCTTTCTTTTGTATTTGTATTCAGTGGTATCTATGCCAAACTGTTCAAGCATCTTTTTCACTTGCCCAAGCCCTTCAGGGTTTACGCTTTGTACTGCTATGTGCCTCTTGCCGATGCATCCTTCGGAGTCGAAAAATCCTCTAATCCATTCTCTACTGTATTTCCTATTCTCAGATATCCAGCCCGGCACACCAGGAATAGGTGGAGAACGAACCATAATCCAGCAAGCTCTTTGCACATACAACAGAACTATATCTAACTCGGTAGTATTTTCCCAAATCCCGTATGTTTGCATCTCTCCCATAGACCATCTTGAATGCATAGCAAAAAGGATGTATTATGGATTTGTGGTCTGGATAGATGCAATATCACCGTGCATCTTCCCAGATTTTCTTTCTTTTCTCAGCCCAACATGCCCGTCTCCGGCAAGGTACCCAAAAATCCTTGCTTTTAAGTGAGGAGCAGTATTTTCATTCTTTTGGATGTAAGCCAGTTCTTCTGAATGAACTTTCCTCCAGCGTTTGATAACGCGATTCCTTTGGAGTTCACTCAACCGTTTTGCATCAATTACCAAATCTCATTTTTTGCATTTAAATACAGAAGGAAGCAGTAGGTTTCCAGTGAAATAATATTCAAAAACGGGGTTGGTTCCACTAAGAGGAGCGGAGCACCGCCTGGTGTATGCGACTCAGATTTGCCTTCTTAGAAATCTTCGATTTCTTCTCCTGAACCGGCGTTCAAGATCAGCAAATACGTCACAATTTTCCTTGCTGGCCCAAAACCGGGCAATTAGGCAGAACAAGGAGGAAAATTGCGACCGCCGGGGTTCGAACCCGGGTCATTGGCTTGGAAGGCCAAGATCCTACCACTAGACTACGGTCGCTAACAGGGATTATTTCTAATTTAGTTCAATTTTTAAACGTTGCACCATAATATCCTCTCACATTTTTTGGTGCATATCAATGATTCCAAATGTTTACAAGGGAGATTATCGCCTGCTAACCATAATCCCGGTCATACTAATAATAATATCCCTGTTTTTAATTCCCAACCTTAAATTCGGGGTGGACTTCAGGGGCGGCACCCTGGTAACCCTTCAGCTGACCGGGGACCTTGATTCAGATGCACTGGAATCTGACCTGATTGCCCAGGGCTTTGATGCAGAAGTCAGGGTTTTTGAAGGAAGCATGGGAAAAACCGCGGAGATAGAGGTTTCACAGACGGATGATATGCTTGAGGCAGATTCCCTCAAGGAAGAATTCAATACACTCATTGATGAAGTTTCCATACTGCAGGCCCAATCCTACGATGACCCTTCTGTTGAATCTGAGTACCGGGAAAAGAAGGAGGAGCTCAACCAAAAAGCGGACAGGATGTTTGAGCTTGCCGGCTCCAGTACCCGGGCAGAGCTTCAGCCCAACCTCAACCAGCTTAAAAAACAGTTCTCAGATGCATACCTGCAGGTTTACAGCAGGAATAATGAAAGAATAATGGCTGTTGTTTCCGAGCATGCAGAGTACTCAAGCTATTCAACCGAAACAGTAAGCCCCGCCCTCAGCCTCCATTTTATAGACCAGGCAGGCACGGTCGTATTTTACTCCGCAATACTCAGCGTAATACTTGTTTTCTTCTTTTTCCGGGCCCCGATTCCCAGTCTCGCAGTGCTTGTGGGAGCCTTTAGCGATATAGTGATTGCACTGGGGGCAATGAGCCTTTTTGGAATACCACTTTCTCTCCCCTCTTTTGCAGCCCTCCTGATGCTTATTGGTTATTCTCTTGATACGGATATTCTGCTTACCATGAGGATTCTGAAGAGAAGAGGGGACCCAAGGGAAAATGCATTTGATGCAATGAAGACAGGAATGACCATGAGCCTGACCGCGATAATCGCATTTTCTGCTCTTTTCATACTAGCAGCACTGACCCATATTCCAACCTATTATGAAATATCCTCCGTTGCCCTTGCCGGGCTGGTGGGCGACCTTTTTGCAACTTGGGGAATCAATGCGGTGATGGTCCTGTACTATAAGGAGAAGAAGGGATAAAATGATAAACCACAGATACGTCCTTGGAATCCTGTTCCTGCTTTTTGCAGCAGGAGTCATATTCTATTCATCCTATGCAGGTCTGATTATAATATTCTCTTTGATAATTTTTGGGGCTCTGTCCAGCTACTGGAAAGAAAAGGACCTCAAGCTGCTTGCCCTCGCATCCATAGTTCTGCTTGCCATTCTCAATATGGGCCTGAACGGGATGAAGTTTGGTATTGATTTCAGCGGGGGTACAAGGATACCGGTAATACTGGAATCTCCAGCTCCCCAGTCTACCATGAATGAGATTGTGGATATAATAAAAAAGCGCGCCTCCACATTTGGACTTACGGAGATAAAGGTTCGTACAGTAGGCGAATCCCAAATTAATGTGGAGGTGCCGAGCGGGGATCCGGAGCTTATCGCTTCAGTAGAGAACTTGCTCTCCCACCAGGGTGTTTTCCAGGGTGTTGTTGACGGACATACTGCCCTCTCAGGCGATGCCATACTTCCGGGCACCATCCAGTCTGTTCCATCTGGTTATTTGAGCAGGGGCTCTGACTGGGGTGTGCAGTTTTCAGTTACGAGGGAGGGGGCAGAGCATTTTGCTTCCACTGCAGAGGGAAAAGCCAATTACCCATTGTACATGTACCTGGACAGACCCTCGGATGCAATTGTGGTGCTCAGCTGGGAAGAAGCAAGCAGCCGGGTTGAAGTAAAGGACAGGCAGCTGGTCAGCTCTGCATTCTCAAAGGCCCTGGAGCTTGAAGATGAAAACATTACTGTATACCTCTCTGATGAGGTGGAGATTTCAGAACTGGACCCCCGCTCAAATAAAACAAAAGCAATAATTTCTCAATCCCTTGAACAGGAAATCGGACAGGAGCTTGAAGGTCAGGGTTTCCAGCTAATGGTTGTTGAGGATGAAGAGATAATACCAACTATAACCCAGACCGGGACAGGGGAATTCATAGTCAGTGAGTGGAAGGCAGTGGGGCTGCTTTCTGCACCTGTTCTCAATCCAGGCGTAACCGTAGGGACTCCAAATTACGGGTATGTGATAAGCGGGGGGGCGGAAGGAACAGGGAGCCAGAAGCAGATGGATGCATATGAGAAATCCAAGAGCATTGAGTCCATATTGAAGGGAGGCGCACTCCCCATCCAGATATCCATAGGCAGTAAAACTACCATACCTGCCCCCCTCGGAAAGGAGTTCCTTAAGCTCAGCATGATAGGTATTTTTATCGCGCTTGTGACAATTTCCATCTTTGTATCCCTCAGATACCGAAAAACCAATATCCTCCTGCCGATAATTGCAATAAGCGTCTCTGAACTACTTATCCTGCTTTCAATACTCGGCTCATTCACAATAGACCTCGCTGCAATGGCAGGAATAATTGCTGCAATAGGTGTAGGGGTGGATGCCCAGATTGTAATCACTGATGAGCTGATGAAGAGGAACCAGGGCAGCAAACAGGACCGCCTTGGGAAGGCGTTTGACATTATTACCACAAATGTAACTGTAGCTATATTTGCAATGGTCCCGCTGCTTTTCTCAGGAATGGTTGAGGTTATCGGTTTTGCAATCTCCACCATAATGGGTTCGCTTCTGGGGCTGCTCATCTCACGGCCTGCATATGCCGCCCTTGTGGAGGATATTGTTGAAGATTAGATTCCTTTATTTTACCCCGACCACTGATTCATAAACGTTCAGGGTTTTTTCAGCCATCGCTTTCCAGGAATACCTTTTCTTTACTATTTCCTGTGCCCTTTCCACCAGTTCAGCAAACTCTTCCTCATTTTCTATAAAATAATTCAGCCGGTCAATCAATCCGTCCTCATCCGGGAAAAGGAATTTCTCTGCATTTTCTCCATATACTTCCCGGAACAGTTCGGGGGCCTGCCCTACAGGGGTGGAGAACATGGGCCTGCCCGAAGCCATTGCTTCAAGCCAGACCAGGGAAAACCCCTCATATCTACTGGGAAGTACAATCGCTTTTGAATAGCAGTAAACCTGGGGCATTTCATCGGGCCCCACTTTGGTGAATTCTGCATCCACCTTAAGGTTTTTCGCGAGCTCCACAAGCCCGGGCCTTTCCCCCTCGTCGTTCCCCGCAACCAGGAGTTTCTCATTCCCCCTCATTTTTCCTATCGCATTTATCAGCATCCCCACACGCTTGTCTTTGTCAAGCCTCCCAACATAAGTTATGTATTCCCCTTCTGTAAATGGGGGGCACCTGAATTCATTTGTATCAACCCCGTTCGGGATATACACCAGTTTGTTTTTGCTGGCCTGCCCCTGCAGGTAATATTTTGCCTCCCTCGAAACAACAATTATTTTTTTGGCCCTCCACAACACCACCCTTGCAACCGTATTCCTGTAAATCCACTGGGCAATCCTGCCCAGCCCGCTGAGCTGGGGGTATCCGTGCACTGTGAATACAAATGGCTTCCCTGTGATAATGGAAGCCACGGCCGCGCAGAATGGCATCAGCGACCCGTATCCATGAGAAACGTATACATCTGTATCTTCCATGGCTAACTTTAGCCCCAGGAAAGGAACCCACACTACTGATGAAAAGAAAGGGAATCTCAGCCCCCAGTGTTGTTTTACAGCAAACTTTTCCTGCTTTCCGCCTTCCACGGTGGTATGGACAACAACGTCTTCACCCATTTTGCCCAGGTACCTGGATAGTTCATATGTGTGCCTTTCAACCCCACCTATTTCCGGAGGAAACGAGTGCACCACTTGAGTTATTTTCATGCAATCTCCCTTAGTTCCGAAAGCATCATCCCTCGATGGTTATGGCGTACTCATTTCCGTTGAAAGTCACTTTTGCGGATTCCCCTTCATAGTTGGGGTAAACTTCTATATCCCTGAGTTCCGCTTTGTTGAATACTGTCTGCCGGGTGTTTGTCCAGTCTTTTGAGCTGCCGCTGATTATTACTGCTTCAGGCTTCAGCTTGTCAAAGAAGAAATCCAGGCTGCTCAGGCCTTCGCTCATTCCGTGCCAGGGCATCTGGACCACTTCGCATGGTTCAGAGTCCATCAGTATCTGGGTCTGCGCACTCCCGTCTATATCTGAAGTCAGCAGTGTGCAGAATCCCCTGTCCTCCAGCCTCAGCACTATTGCATCATTGTCAGAATCAAAGAATCTCTCGTTTCCAAGAAGTGGATTCCTTACGAGCACTCTCACTCCGTTGAATGTGCGCTCATCGCCCCTGCCCATGTATTTTACCCCGTTTTCAGCGCCAAGGGATTCAAGCATTTGCCCATAGCCCGCTGATCCCTCTGCAGGCCTCCACACTTCCCCAATCCTGAAGTTTTCCTCTATATATTCCAGCCCCCCTTTGTGCTCCGGGTCCTCATGGGTGGAGACAAGCACTTCAATGTCATCCACTCCTTTTTCAAAGAGGAAGTTCACAACCTCGTGCTTTTCTGTTTCAGGCCCCCCGTCAATAACCATATCAAAATCCCCTTTCTTCACAAGTATTGCATCCCCCTGGGTGTCCCCGTATCCCACATTGATGAAATAGATAAACAGGTTTTCATTTACTTCCTCCGAATACTCAATTGCAGGAACTGCGTCTGTTTCCCCACCATTCCCCCCGGTTCCGGAAGCTGCCTGCGAGCTGCTTCCTTCCTGGATATCAAGATAGTCCTGCGTTCCTGCCTCCTCTTCTTCAGCACCATTCTCTGCCCAGATATTTTTTTCATCTTCTTCACCTTCTGAGGGGCAGCCTGCAATAAAAACAAAAGCCACAAACAATACAAGTATTTTTTTCAGCATTTTTTCACCATCCATTTTTTTATTCCCATGTTATTTTTGCCCGGGCATTTTCCAGCTGGATTCTTGCAACATCCTGCTTTTTCCGGAATTCCGGAATCAGGGCAGAGGAGAAATGCAGGTGCCCGGTTTCAGTGTATATCTCCTCCATCCTTGAAAAATATTTTTCTGCATTATCCTTTTTTCCTTTGCGAAGGCACTCAAGCATCAGCCGCTTGAGCTCTCCCATACAGTCCAGGATTCCCAGGAGATATGCATCCGGCCCCACTTCCATTTCCTCGTGCCCCGGAACTTCTTCCCCTTTGTATATTGCAATGAGCGAAAGGGCCTCCACGTACTCCTGCTCGGAGTGCTTTGCCCTGCTTTTTGGGATTTCAGGGAGCAGTGAGAATTTATCCCTCGCCCTGCCAACGTATTGCTCTGCCTCTTCTATATTGCCCCTGTGCACTTCCTTTATGGCCTTTGCACACAGGCGCACAATACCCCTCTCTTCCCTTAGATATACATCCAGTGCCTTTTCCTTTTCAAGCAGGATTTCCTCAACCTTTTCAATATCCACCTAATCTATTCCTCCCATTATCTCCTTTCAATAGGCCTAATTTTAATTCTTACTGATGATGTGCATCTTATGCCAGAACTTCCTGAAGTTGAAGAATATTGCAAGTACTGCTCCAGGGTTGCCCTGGGCAAAAGGATTGAGACAGTGAAAACAGGGAGCAGGAAGGTTCTTGAAGTATCAGAGAGCACCCTCCGCAGGCACCTCCTCCACAACAAGCTTACTTCATGCACCCGCCGTGGTAAATATTTGTTTATGGAGATAAGCGATGGATATGTCCTTTCTCTCCATTTTGGCATGAGCGGCTATCTGGATTATATTAAAGAAGAAGTACCGGAACACACCCATCTCGCCCTGCTTTTCTCCTCTGGAATGAAACTTGCATATATCTGCCCGAGAAAATTCGGCCGGGTTTCCATAGCTGAATCTGTTGATGCTTTTGTTGAGGAAAAAGGGCTTGGGCCGGATG
Organism: Candidatus Micrarchaeia archaeon; assembly: GCA_046538155.1. GTDB lineage: Archaea > Micrarchaeota > Micrarchaeia > Anstonellales > Bilamarchaeaceae > CAIKOA01. The sequence continues at coordinate 327 of JBKHJL010000015.1, read as the reverse complement.
CCCTGCAAATTAGCAGGAAATCCTTTGCTGAAGGGATTGGCGGATACGGCGGAAGCATAAAGGGTGCACTGATGGACCAGGGCCTGGTTGCCGGGATAGGCAATGTTTATTCGGATGAAATTCTCTACCAGGAAGGCCTGCTTCCCGGGAGGAAAGCCAGCAAGTTAAGCAGGGATGAGCTTGGGAAAATGCATTCCACAATGAAAAGAATCCTGAAAACTGCAATAAGGCACAGGGGAGAGAGGAAGAAATTCCCGGACCGCTATCTTGCGGGAAGGAGAGAGGAGGGCAGCCCCTGCGGCATTTGCAACGGCAAAATAAAGAAAA
>JBKHJL010000014.1:0-23185 GCA_046538155.1 Candidatus Micrarchaeia archaeon | reverse complement strand
GTCAAACACAACACCCGGCACAACAACCAAATCAACCTGGTGCCTTTCCGGCTTCCCCACGGGCTCAGGAATTTCATACTTTCCCCCTTTCATCTCATCCGCAGGCTCATAAACAACCATGCACATTTTCTTCTCTTCATGCACAACTGGCACGCAAACCTCTTTCCCTTCCTGGTGCGCCCACTTAATCATCTCAGTTGTATCTACTTCCCCGTTTACAGGAAGGTAAAACGCAACCACTTTCGCTTTTTTAAATTCCGGAAGCTCAATCAATTCATGCATAATCAATTTGCTCTTTGCAGCCCTCTCTGGTTCAGTCTGAGCCTTTCTTTTCGCAAGAATCTCATTTCGTAGAGAGTGCTTCATTTAATTCCCTTATTCAGCTCTTTTAATTTTTTCTCAAGAAGCGGAAGCTCCCATTCAACAACATCCCAGATTATTCTGTAGTCAACTCCCATGTAGTGGTGTATCAGCTTGTCCCGCATCCCGGCAATCCGGTTCCACTCAATTTCTTTTGCATTTCTTTTGGTTTTGTCCGAGATGTGCTTCACCGCTTCCCCTATGATTTCCAGTTTCCTTACGGTGTATTCCCTCACCAACTCATTTTTTGAAAAGGTTTTTTTGTCCATTTCACCGGTCGCTTTTTTTATCTTCCGTATGGCATCGAGAATATGGCTGATGTAAGGTTCATCCGCTTTCATAAAGAAGCACCATGTCCTTTTTGATATATGGCTTTAGGCGAGGGGAAATTGACCTAAGCGTCACTATGTCTATTTTTGCATGCACCTTCCCGGAGATGTCTTCTTCAACCCCTATCAAGTCAAGCAAGGAGAATTTTCCCTTTGGCGGCTCTATGGCTATGTCTATGTCGTTGTATTCCTTTTCTTTGCGTGCGAAGCTCCCAAAAAGATAAGCCTTTGGCACCCCGTGCTTAACCAGGGAAGAAGTTATCTTTTTGATTATCTCCTGCCGCTTCATAGGATTATACTTCCCTTACTCCCTTATAAAAATTCCGTTTCGGTCTTCCCGAAATTCAGCCATTATTCTTCACCAAGTGCCCCATAAACTTCCTCCATCATATAGATTGAGCCGGTAATTAAAACCATTCCATCTTCTCCAGCCATTTCCTTTGCAAACTCAATCCCATCCCGTATTCCCGCGGTAGTATAAGCCTCAGCATATTCTTTTGCCTTATCAAGAAGAACTTCTGGCTCCTCCGCCCGCTCATTCCCTTCAGGCTTAACAAGCACAAACGCGTCCATTTTTTCCCCGAGCACCTTGAGCATCTCCCCGTACTCCTTGTCCTTCATGCAGGAAAATACGCAAACAACTCTTTTACTCTCCAGACTGTGAAGTTCCTCATCAGTTTCCTTTCCAGGCCGGACCTTCACACTGTGCCCAAACACATCCAAAGAATCAACAAGCGCCTTAATCCCCGCCGGGTTGTGTGCAACATCCGCAACAACAAGCGGTTCTTTCCCAAGAATTTCCACCCTACCGCGTATCTTCGCCTTCTTAAGGCCTTCCCGTATCGCAGATTCAGAGCATCCCAGATTCTCTGCAGCGCAAACTGCAAGAGCAGCATTCCTCACCTGGAAGTCCCCAAGCATGGAAATCCCCAGCCCCCCCAATTGCATCCCATTGGAATAATCGAATATACTCCCGCCCATATCCCCCTTGCTTTTAATCACATCGAAATCCTCCCCAAGCACAAGCAGGTTCACTCCGCGTTTCCGCGCTTCGCTCCGAATGGTTTCCAGCCCAATCCCTGCACCAGTAATCGCCAGGCCCTTCTTCATAATCCCTGATTTTTCGTATGCAATCTGGGAGACCTGCGACCCAAGCCATCCTGTATGCTCCTGCCCAATGGAGGTAATAATTGCAATTTCTTCCTCCGCAGGGTTCACCGCATCCAGCCTTCCCCCCATTCCCACCTCCATTACTGCATATTCAATCCCTTTCTCTGCAAAATAGCGGTACGCGCAAGCAGTAACTGCCTCAAAATAGGTTATTTCACTTCCCCCGTCCAGGTATTTTTTCACTTCCTGCTCCAGCTTTTCCAATTCTGAATCAGGAATGGTTTTTCCATCCACCCGAATCCGCTCATTGAATTTAAATAAATGGGGAGAATAGAAAGCCCCAGTCCTTTTTCCATCAGCAGAAAGAATGGAGCTAAGGAATGCAACAGTGGATCCCTTCCCGTTTGTTCCCGCCACAAGCACCACTTTCATCTTGTTTTGGGGGCTGCCCCATTCCTCCAATAGTTTCCTGATCCTTTCAAGGCCCGGCTTTGAACCAAACTTCTCCAAAAACTCAAATGCCATAAAATTCACTTTTCCAGTTCAGCCCGCACCACTTCAAGGAAGCCCCGTGCTGTTTCTACTGCATTTTCTGCTTCTTCCTCTTCTATTTTCCTGAGCCTTACCTTTTCATCCCCATACATTGTCCTGTGCCGCTGTTCCCTCAGCAGGTTTAGTTCAGTAAAGTATTTTGGCTCTATCTTTTCTGAATACTTTTCCCTGAGGTAGATGTAGATGCAATAGTGGCTCCGTTCTTTTACTCCGTCCCTGTAAAGGATTGCCCTTCCGGCATGGAACATTGCAGTATATGCAGCTATGAATGCCCACCTGGGCAATCCTGCCTTTATCTGTTTTTCTGCATCTCCCAGGTTTTTTTCTGCAATCTCCAACGCCAGCATTGCTTTTCCAGCATCCGGAGCCACTTTTTTGAGCAGCCCCTTTTCAATGCATTGTTCAGTATTCAAAGGACCACCGGCTTTTCCCCATTAAGGGATATAGAATTTGTTACCGCATTGTCATAGAATGCCTTTTCGTTTTCCGCCTTCTTTTTCCATTCAAGGGGAGTGTAAACAGCCAGGTTAAGTTCTCTCCCCCCCACTGTTGCTTCATCAATGGCCTTTTTTTTCCTGCCTTCGGCAATTACGATGATGTCAATATCGCTTTTTTCATCATCTGTTCCGCAGGCCACGCTTCCGTAGAGCAAAATATTGCTTACATTATCCATTTTTGAAAGTATTTTTTCCACTATCCTGTTTTCATGCAGTTCCTGGAGGGAAAAGACAATTTTCCACTGCCTTGCAAGGAAGCTTTCAAGGTCTGCCTTGTACAAGTGTGTCCTTCCTACAACTTCTTTTGTAACGAGCCCCTCCCCTTCCATATATTCAAGAGAGTAGCTGGCCGCACTGACTGCCAGCCCGGTTTCCTTTGCCAGCCGGCTTATTGAGAATTTGGTATTCGGGAAGGCCAGGATTTTTTTCATTGCTTTTATTACAGCATATTTCTCAAGCATGTTCTTTATATAGAAAAGATTTACTTTTTAAACTATTCTCTTTATTCTATTTTTTTGTATAGAAAATCATTTCTCCATATAGTATAAATCCCACATAACTTACCGCAAACATACACATTTAAAAACACTTCCTCACACTCATTATACCATGTCCCCACACAAAAAGCCACCAAAACCCGAAGTCCACAAACTAGTCACCCTTCTCCAGTCCGAAAAACCAGCTCTCAGGGCCAAAGCAGCTTCCAAGCTCTGGGAAATGGGTCCTGGTGCAGTGAAGCCACTCCTGGAGTCTCTCCCGCAAGGAGAGGTTCCGGGGGCAGGCTCGCCCCAGGAAACCCTTATTGTTTCAGTCCTCTCAAAGATGGGGAGGAAGATTGTTCCCCACCTTATCCAGGCACTTGATTCAGATGACAGCTCAGTAAGGGAACTCGCAGCAATCGTGCTTGGGGAAATAGCAGACAGCGACACCCTTGGAGTGCTCTACCAGGCAGCAAGAAGCGCAGCAGAGGGCTCCCTTGAACAGGCATTAATGAAAGCAGCTATCCTGAAGATAGAGGGCCCAAGCGAGCCTCCAAGCTACCTTACAATGAAGGAAGCGGAGCTTGCAGCAGCCTGCGCAAAGGAAGAGAAGCCCGAGCATAATCCCATGTATCTCTAAGTTTTCCAGAATTTCTAATCAATTATTACTTCTTCCCCTGTTATATTCTGGTATATTTTTTCCCCTATCTCTTTTCTGGAAACTGCAAATAATTCATATGTCTCAGGATTGTTCTTTTTCATCTCAGAGAAAAACTTCCTTTGTTCCTCCCGTATTTTCAGGGTTTCCTCTTCTCCTTCCTTATCCAGTTGCTGTTTCCAGTCACGTATTTTGTCTTTGGCTTCTTTGTATTCTTTTGATTTCATTATTTCATGAATTTTCATGTCCTTCCACCTCCTATGCATTTTTCCATATCTCCTCCAAATTCAGCCGGGTAGCTTGCAGTACCACATCATCATTCCAGCCCGAATAATCAAGCCCGGATTCTTTTATTTTACTTGCAGGGAACTCAAGTGCCTCTGCCCCATTCTCCTTGTCTACAAATTCTGCAAATGTTCCTTTTCCCAGGTTTTGAGTACTTTAGTATCTAGGAATAGTTCTGCCCTGGACGCCAGGGCATCATTGTAGGTTTTCCAGTTTGTGTCCATAGGTGGCACCTTCTTTTTGTGCCTCCCACCCAGTTACGCTTCAATTTCGCTTTTGTTTAGGTCTAGTAATATTTCGTTTGTTTTTTGGTTTTTGTATTTGTATACGACGAGAATTTTAATGCTATCATCATCTTCGCATACTACCCGGACCTGTCAGGGGCTTAGGAAAGGACGGTCTTCCATGGAAAACGTTCGGAGAATAAGTTAATTTGTCTTTCTTCTGACTTGTGCGACAGCCTATCGGAATGCACTTATTAAAAACCTTCTAGAATATACTTCATGAGGTAATTCTCATGAAGTTAAAGCGGGTAAAGCTGCACAAAAAAGGAATCACTTATGAAGGCTTCATTCTTCCCCAGTCAAATGAAAAAACAATCGTGCTGAAACTGGAATCAGGCTACAATATCGGCCTTTCAAGGGAGGGCACAAGCATAGAGGAGCTCGGTGAAGTTGAAGTTCTGAAGCCTGCAAAGGAAATTACCCAGAAAAAAGGGGAAATTGCAATCCTTTCCATGGGGGGCACCGTATGCTCAAGAGTAGAATACAAGACAGGTGCAGTGTTCCCAAGCACCAATCCCGCGGATTTGATGCGCAATCTCCCTGAGCTGGAAAAAATCTCCAGTTTTCACACAAAGGCCCTGTTTGCCATGCTCTCTGAGGATATGACCCCCCAACATTGGTCTATAGCCGCAGATGAAGTAAAGCAGGAAATCGAACAGGGTGCACAGGGCATAGTAATCCTCCACGGAACCGACACCATGCATTATTCCAGCGCCGCGCTCTCCTATATGCTCCAGGACACCCCTGTCCCTGTGGTTTTTGTAGGCGCACAGAGGAGCCCTGACCGCCCATCAACCGATGCCCGCCACAACATCCTGAATGCAGCTTACCTTGCAAAAAACAGCCCCACTGCCCATGTGGGAATCTGCATGCATGCAACCACAAATGATGATTATGCATACTTCCATCCAGGGACCAAGGTGCGCAAGATGCACACTTCTGCAAGGAATGCATTCCGCTCCATAAATTCAGTCCCACTTGCAAAAGCGGATTTTACCAAAGAACTAATCGAGCCCCTGGAAGATTACAAAAAAAGAGGAGGGAATCTCAAATTCGACAACCGCGTAAGCGAGAATGTTGCAATGCTTTATGCCTATCCGGGGCTCAAGCCCAAGATGGTTGATTCCCTTGCGGATTACGATGGAATAGTGCTGGTGGGCACGGGCCTGGGCCACTTTTCCACGGACCCGTTCAATGTTCCCCACGTGAAGGGTGTTCTCCCGGAAGTAAAGGCCCTCTGCGATTCCGGAATTCCGGTTGCAATGGCCAGCCAGTGCATTTACGGAAGGGTAAACCTAAATGTTTATACTGCAGGCAGGCTGCTCCAGGAAGCAGGAGTGATAGGGGCAGGCGCGGACTGGACTCCGGAGGCAGCTTATGCAAAGCTCTGCTGGGTTTTGGGGCATGAGAAGGACCCCAGGAAAGTTGCCGAAGAAATGATGCTCCCGGTTGCAGGGGAGATAAGCCCCCGGAGCACAGTTGGGGAGGTGGACTAAATGGAAGAGCCAAAACTCAAATGCGGAATAGAAATCCACCAGCGCCTGGATACGGGAAAGCTGTTCTGCCGCTGCCCTTCCACACTTACGGAGGAAGAGAAGCCGGATTTGCGGATAATCCGCAACCTCCGGGCAAGCGAATCCGAGATGGGCGAGCTGGACCGCGCAGCCCGCCTGGAGCAGGAGAAGCAGCTTGATTTTGAATATGATGTTTTCAGGAAGAATTGCTGCCTTGTGGAAATTGATGAGGAGCCCCCGCTTCCCATGGACCAGGAAGCCCTGCTTGTTGCATTGGGGGTTGCCCAGCAACTGCAGATGAGGGTTGCAGACCAGGTCCATGTGATGCGCAAGATTGTAGTTGACGGGAGCAATACCTCAGGTTTCCAGCGCACCGCCCTTCTTGCAACCAACGGATTTATTGAAACTTCCCAGGGGAAAGTGGGAATAGATACCATAGCAATAGAAGAGGAAAGTGCAGGCATAATCGAAACAAAAAAAGACGGCATGAAGCACTACCGCCTGGACCGCCTTGGAATACCGCTTATAGAGCTTGCAACCTCTCCGGATATTGTAAGCGGGGAACACTGCAGGGAGGTTGCAGAAAAAATAGGGATGGTTCTCCGCGCCACAGGCAAAGCCGCCCGCGGCCTGGGCACAATCCGCCAGGATGTGAATATTTCAATTCCCGGAGGTGCAAGGGTAGAGATAAAGGGAGTGCAGGACCTGAGATTAATCCCGAAACTAATTGAAATTGAGATAAACAGGCAGAAGACCCTTCTTGAAATCCTGGAGAGGCTCAGGAACGTTCCTCCGGAAGAGAATCCCCGCATAACTGACCTAAGCAATATTTTTTCAAACACTGAGTCGTCTTTCATCAACCGCGGTCTCCTTTCCGGTAAAAGGGTTCTGGGCTTCAGGCTCGATTCCCACAAGGGAGTGCTCGGCACAGAGCTCCAGCCCGGGAAGCGCTATGGCACAGAGCTTGCGGATTATGCAAAAACCGCAGGTGTAAAAGGAATAATCCACAGCGATGAGGATCTCTCCAAATACGGAATAAGTGCCCAGGAATCCAGAAAGGTGGAGGAGGCGCTTGGGGCATCCGGTGGAGATGCATTCATAATTGTTCTTGCAGAAGAAGGGCAGGCAAGGATGGCTCTTGCAAGGGTTGCAGAGCGCGCAGCCCCCCGGGAAATTCCCGGCCAGACGCGCAGGGTAAATCCGGACGGCACAACATCTTATATGCGCCCGCTTCCGGGCAAGGCCCGCATGTACCCGGAAACGGACATAAGGCCGATTGAATTGAGCGAAGGCCTGCTTGAGGAGGCAAGGAGCCAGGCAGGCGAAGGCCTTGAAGCAAAGCAGAAGAAGCTGGAAGGTCTCCTTAATCCGGAAATGGCAAAGAGGATGCTGAAATCCAGACACACCAGAACGTTTGAGAAGCTTGTGGAGATGGGCGTGGAGCCCATGCTTGCTGCAACCACGCTTGAGGATACTCTGGTATCTCTCCGCAGGGAGGGGAAGGAAATCCGGGACCCGGACAGGGTGCTCCCCGAAGTTTTTCGCCATTATCTTGAAGGAAAGTTCGTAAAGGCTGCACTCCCGGTGATACTTCCGGAAGTTTCTTCTGGAAAGTCTCCTGCGGAGGTGATTGAAGAAAAAAATCTTCACAAGATTACCGGAGAGGAGTTGAAGGAGCTTGTGGAGAAGCACAATAAAAACATGGGAGAGATAATGAAGAACTACAGGCTCCGCGTTGATGCAAAGGAAGTAAAGGAGGTTATGCAAACGCTTTAAAAATCTCTTAAGAAAGTATGAGAATATAGTCAGGTTGGTAGCAATGGCCGAAAAGATTTCAGATATGATAAAGAAGGAAGCAGGCGTTGACAAAGGCACCGGAGACAGGGAATCTGTTGGGGAGATAAGCCTGGAAAAGCTCGTGGATATTGCAAAGAGCAAGGAGGATGTTTCCCTCGGCGCCTCACTCAAGGCAGTGCTCAAGGAAGCGGCCGGCACCTGCAAAAGCATGGGCATCAAAATTGATGGAAAGGATAGCCAGCAGGTGATACGGGAGATTGAAGAAGGGAAGCATGATTCCTTAGTGGCGGGCAAATGAAGAAGGCAATATTCCTGCTTTTGCTGGTTTCCCTTTTCTTTGCCGGAGAGGCATGGAAGGTGGATTCGGGTTCTGCCGTGGAAAACCAGCCACTTGTTTATGGTTCCCGGGTTGTTGTCGGGACCTCCGATGGCAGGGTTTATTCCATAGAGCCCCCTTTCATAAAATGGTCTTATAATGTAGGGGAGCGGGTTGTTTCCTCCCCTGTTCATTTTGATGGAAAAATAATCGTGCCCTCCCAAAGCAAAATAACTGCCCTTACTACCAGCGGGGGGCTTGCCTGGGAGATAGACCTCCCGGGCGTAAAGTCTGTTTCTGCATCCGATAAGATTTATGTTGCAGATGACAATGGGATACAGGCACTCAACAGCGACGGCACGATTGCCTGGAATTTCATGCCCGGCTCAGAAGATATGGAGGGGAGCCCCCCAGAAGATTTGGCCCCCGGCCAGTTTATCACGCGGCCCCTTGCAACCCCCAGCTATGTTATTTTTGGCTACAACGGGTATGTTTATGCAATCCGCACTTCAGGAACTTTTTTCTGGAAGCAGCAGGTGGGCAATCTATGGGACGCTCCCCCCACCCTTGTTGCAAACACATTGTATACCGGCACTTCAGAAGGAATGCTCTATGGCCTGGGGATGTTCGACGGTGAGGTGAGAACACAAACCAATCTTTTTGAGCAGATAACCACAACTCCAATTGAGCACCAGGGAAATCTGATTGTGGGGACTTCTGAAAACCACCTTTATTCAGTTACAGGGGAGCGGGTGGAGTGGTCGCTTGAGCTGGACGGGATGGTCAGCAGCACCATGGTGCTGGTCCCCTCTGCCCAGGGTGACACTCTTTTCCTGACCACAAAAAAGAGCATTTATGCAATTGAGCCTGATGAAGGAAAAATTCTTTTTAAGCGCTCTTTCCCTGACTGGCCCAGCTCTCCCGCATTCTTCAATAATCAGGTTGTGCTCGGAACCCAGGATGCCAAGGTATATGGGATAGACTCTTCCCAGGCATGCAGCATACTCTACCCTGCTCCGGATTCGCAGATAGGGGATGCTGAACTCACGATTTCCGGGCTTGCCTATTCCAGTTATGGGAGCCCCACTGCCCAGCTCCGTATTAATGAAGGCGAATGGAACGAGCTGAACGGCACAGAATGGTCATACAGCTTTGACCCTTCTGTTTATCCATATGAAATAATAGAAGTGGAATGCAGGGTTTCTGATTCTTCGGGAACGGAGAATGAGCCCTACAGCAGGATTTCCCTTGTGCATGTTGAAGATGATACCGAAGCCTTAATGACAATAACTTATCCTTCTTCGGTGCGTGCAGATGCTGAATTTAACATAACAGTTGTTGATGAGCAAGGAGGGCTGATAAGCGATGTTGAAGTAACTGCTGCAGGAAACACATTTACAGGAAACGGGCAGGTAACTCTCTCCCTGCCCCCCGGAAACCAGGAGGTTGTTGTGGAGCGCCCAGGATACCGCACTGAAATGTTCAATATTGATTCAAAAGGGGAGCCCACACTTGCTTATGCACTGGGTGCACTTTTCCTTGCAGGCCTTGCTGCCTACATATATTTCCTGTTCATGAAAAAGAAGGAAAAGAAGTACATAATAGAAGAAAAACATCCTGAACAGTAATGGCCATAACTAAAGAAAGAAAATTATATCCTGTCAACTCCTGAAACCTGCACCTGGCTGACTTCAGGGATTGCGGCAATTTTCTCTTCTATCTCTTCAATTCCCCCTGAATCTTCCATCACAAATGTAATAATTGCAGCGACAAGCCCGAACCCTATGGGTTCTTCACTTGTTTTTGCAACTTTCACAATCTCCCCGATTTTTTTCTTTATTTCTTCAAGCTTTTCCGGGTTTTCCGGGTAAACCTTTATCGTAACAGCAACTTCTCCCATGATAACACCTCATGGACCTTCAAATCCACATTCGCATACATATTGGTTTCTCGTTTTCCTGCACTGGTCGCACCGCACTATGGGCTTCCCGCACTCAGGGCAGGGAAACTCAGCAAAGTCTTTTGCAAGTTTTCCGCATGTTGAGCATCTTTTTGTCATTTTTACTCACCTTAATGAATGAAAATAGCTATGGGATTAAGATTATACCGATTTTTAAAACTTGGCATTCCCCTGCAAAATTATCAGAATGGGGAGCATTCAATTTCGCTGTCCGCACATCTATCCCTGTTTCTGTAGTGCCGGTATTTTTCCCTGTCCACAGGTATATGGGGTTCTTCCATGTGCGGCTTGACTTCAGGTCTTTTTGAAGCAGGACCCTGCGGCTCTACGCTTAACCTGTTCTTCTCTGCTCTCTTTCTCATGCGTGCCATTTCCTCCCTGGCGTTCTCTCTTTTTTCTGCCCGCCCCTCTCTTGCTTTTTTCTTTTCAAAGTATTTTTTTACTTTATCCCCATGCCCTGCATTAAGCGCTCTCATAACTGCAATGCTTTCAGCCACATCTGCGCAGGAAGTTTCCGGCTGTTTTTCCACCATTGGGTCTGTCATCCAAGCAATCAGTTTTTCATCAGAAATGCTTTTTCTGCGTTTTTTTCTTAAAACGTTTGCATTTTTTTTCTGTGTTTCTTTTGTTAATTCTTCTTTCTCTTTATCTATTTCCTGGGCTTTTTTGCCTTCTCCTTCCACATCCTTATTTTTCCAAGGTACGGAAGTTCTCTCAAGCAATACCTCCTTCTTCTTTTCCCCGGTTTCTTTTTGCGGCTTTTTCTCCACTGCAGGTTCAGGGCCTGGTTTTTTTGAAGCAAAAATCTCTGTGGGTTTTGCCCTTCCCGTGCCCCATCCCACCTTTTCAGGGTTTCTTGCAAGGTATCCTCCCAGCCCGCCTGCGGCCAGCGATATGGAAACCACTGCAGCAACTGCAGCCTTGCGCATGGGTTTTTTTATTTTTTCTGCTTTAACCGGCCTTGCCATGGTTATTTTAGGGGCAGTAAGGTATTTAAAGTGTTCTTTAATGGAATGATGTGAAGCAAGACAGTATAAAAACCCTTCCCCCCTCAAAAATTCTACCAATGCCCTCATAGTCTAGCCTGGACAGGACACGAGCTTGCGGAGCTTGGAACCTGGGTTCGAATCCCAGTGAGGGCATACTGTGCAGCTCTTTTGCGGCGCTTTGGCCACGAGCTGCCTTTTATGAGGGCACAGAGTTTAGCGGTTTGCCGGTACCCCTCCTTCTCCCCACTTTATAAATATTTCTCATTATTTATACAGCACTTACTTCTCTTGGAGGTGTTTATGTTGTCAGAGGAAACCAACAGTACACAGGAAAAAAAGAACGGACAGGCTGCCCGGCAGAGCCTTCCACTTCCGGAAGAGGGGAGGGAGCAGCAGACCCCTGCAACTCAGCCCCCTTCTTCCCAGAACGAAGGCAGGTCACATTCTGAAAGGATTCCAGGCCAGGAAGCAGAAGAGGCAAATATCAACTCTGAACAGCCTGTCCCTGAGCCGAAGCAGCCCGAACCTGCCCAAGAGCCCGGTGAACAGCAGGAACCTGCTTCACAGACCCCCCCCGGTCAGAATCCCGGGGAAAATTCTGCACCTGATTCTGCTCCCCCGATAAAGGAAGAGATAAACGATGATGAAGAGATAATGAGGTTCATTGAGGAGAGCAAGCCAAATGTTTATGTTGTAGGTACAGGCGGAAGCGGTTCAAACACTCTTGACCGGCTTTTTGAACTCGGAATACAGGATATGACACTCATAGGAATGAATACGGATGCCCACCACCTCCTTAAGGTTCATGCAAACAAGAAAGTCCTTCTGGGAAAGCAGCTTACCAGGGGAAGGGGCGCGGGAAGCAATCCGGAGATTGGTCTCAATGCGGCAAAAGAGAGCAAGGAGGACATTAAGAAAAGCCTTGGTGGTGCAAGCATGGTTTTCATTACATGCGGCCTCGGCGGAGGAACCGGCACAGGAAGCGCACCTCTGGTAGCAGAGATTGCAAAGGATATGGGCGCTCTTACTGTTGCGGTAGTCACTCTGCCATTTTCTTCTGAAGGCAGAATAAGGATGGAGAATGCCCTGCAGGGCCTGGAAAAGCTCCGCAAGCATACAGACACCCTCATTGTAATCCGAAATGACAAGCTTCTCTCCATAGCTCCGGACCTGCCCCTCAATACAGCATTCAAGGTATGTGATGAGGTGCTTGCAGGCTCGGTAAAGGGAATTGCAGAGATGATAACCTGCTCAGGAATGATGAATGTTGATTTTGCAGACCTCAAAACCATCTTGTCTGATGCGGGTTATGCAATGATAGGCCTTGGGGAGGCTTCAGTTGATGCAAAGAATGATGAGCGCTCCACAATCGCGATAGAAACCGCCCTTAATTCCCCCCTTCTTGATTCAGAGATACAGGGGGCCAACCGCGCCCTTATAAACGTTGTAGGAGGAGAGGACATGACTCTGAAGGAGGCAGAGCTCATCGTTGCAGAAACAGCAAAGAGAATCCATCCCAATGCCCACATAATCTGGGGCGCGCGGGTTGAAGAGGAGATGAAGAAGTCCTCCATTAATGTCCTTGTAGTGCTCGGAGGAGTGAAGTTCCCCAGGTACGGGGTGCAGGATAAGGCTCCTGAAGGGCTTGAGGACATTGACCTGGACATAATAGGGTGAACCCCATGTTTTCAATAAGATTCCTTAACCGCTGCATGCGCATACTGCACATAGCGCGGAAGCCAACAAAAAAAGAGCTGGATGAGATAATTAAGATTACCGGGCTCGGTCTCTTGGTAGTCGGAAGCATCGGTATGGCAATGTACCTCATATTCAGCGTTATATAGGTGAATTCCGTGATTTATATATTCAGGGTAACAACAGGACAGGAAAAGATTGTTTCCCAGATGCTTGAGAAAAAGGCAAAGGCCCAGAAGCTTGCTGTTTATTCCCTTCTGGTTCCGGAGAATGTAAAGGGCTACCTCTTTGTTGAGGTTGGCTCTGAAAACGATGCAGTCCACCTTGCCCAGAAAACCAGGCACGTAAAGGGTATCCTTAAGCAGCCCATAGAGCTTGATGAAGTAAAGAAGATGATAACTGCGGAAAAGCCTGCAGCTCTTACTATTGAGCTGGGTGATGTGGTGGAGATAAAGAGCGGCGCGTTCAAAGGGGACAAGGCCAAGGTAATCAAGATTGATGAAAACAAGGATGAGCTTACTGTTGAGTTCGTGGACATGGCGGTTCCCATACCCACCACAATAAAGAGGAAGATTGCAAAGCTTTTCAAGAAAAAGGGGAATGAAGAAGAGTAGTCCGCTTATCCGGACTTCTTCTGCTTGCCCTTCTTTTTGCTTTTTAGTTTCTTTCGCGTTTCTTCTGCTTTTTTCTCCTGGTTCATGTATATGGTATGGGTTGGGTAGGGTATGGTTATCCCTCTCTCCTGGAACACATAGAATATCTGCTTTGTCATTTCTCCCTGCACACCGAACCTGTCCCCATATACAGGTATTTTTACGATTACCTTGTAGTCTATTGCACTGTCCAGGAAGTTGTCTGCCCTTACTACAGAGTTCTCCGGATCCACAATCTTTCCTGTTTTCTCGGAGGTCCGCTTGAGAGCTTCTTTCAGCGCATCTATAACCTCTTCGGGATCATCATCATAGCTTACTCCGAAAGACATTGCATATGCCATCTCTTCTCCAGGGTTATAGTAATTCAGAAGGATGCTGGAGGACATCTTGGAGTTGGGGACATAAATCACATTGTTGTCCCATGTCTTTATTTTTGTGCTCCTCCAGCCTATCTCTTCTATTGTACCAACCACATCAGTGCCCTCTATTTTGACATAATCCCCGGGCCTCACCGGCCTGTCCGCAAGGAGATGTACTCCCGCAAAGAAGTTTCCCAGTGTATCCTGCAGGGCAAGGGCAACTGCAAGACCTCCAACTCCCAGAGCGGCTAACAGTGCAGAGATTTCTATGCCCAGCTGGTTGAACACCACAGTCAGCCCGATAACATAAACAAGGGACCTCCCTATTTTCTTGAACAGGGGAAAAATCTCATCATCAAATCTGCTTTCTGTTCTTGGAGCCATCTCTTCCAGGTACCAGTCCATCAGCGCGCAGAGTATTTTATCCACTGTGTATGTTCCTACCATTATGAAGAGTATTGCAAATATCTGGTCTGTTCCGTGCCCCCACAGGTTGAACTGGGGATAAAATATGTGCAGTGCAATGTATGCTGCAAAGATTACAGACAACCATTTCATGGGCCTTCTCATGTTTTTGATGAGGTGGTCATCAAGCGTTGTCTTTGTTTTGCTTGTTATCAGGTTGATGGTCCTGAACAATGTCATGATAACAGTATAGAAAATAATCGCAAGCGCTACGAAGGAAACCAAGGAGATTATTGGTTGTCCTCCGGGCACAACATCCACATACTGGTTAAGATATACCGCAGTTTCATTGAGCATGTTCCAAACAGTATGGGAGCATTCTTTAAATAGTTGCCCCTGAGAATTATTTCGGGAGGATTTAATAATGATATTAAAGGAAAAGGACCCAGAAGTATTTTCGCTTGTTGAAAAAGAGCTGCAAAGGCAGAAGGATACGCTTGATTTAATTGCATCTGAGAACTATGCCCCAAAAGAGGTGCTTGAAGCTTCCGGCTCAGTGCTTACAAACAAGTATTCTGAAGGCTATCCTGGCAAGCGCTACTATGCAGGAAATGAATTCATAGACCAGATTGAAACTCTTGCAATTGAGCGCGCGACCAAGCTTTTCGGAATGCCCTGCACAAACGTTCAGCCTCATTCCGGCTCTTCAGCCAATTTTGAGGTCTACCGTGCCCTGATGGATGAGGGGGATACTTTTATGGGCCTGAAGCTGGACCAGGGCGGACACCTTACCCACGGAAGTCCTGTAAACTTCTCCGGTCAGCTCTACAATATTGTAAGCTATGGTGTTGACAGGGATACCGAGCAGCTTGATTATGAAGCAATAATGGAGCAGGCAAAGGAGGTCAGGCCAAAAATGATTGTGTGTGGTTACACCGCATATCCCCGCACGGTTTATTTTGACAAGTTCCGGGAGATTGCAGATGCCTGCGGAGCATACCTGCTCTGCGATATTGCGCATATTGCAGGCCTGATTGCAGGGGATGCGCACATGCCCGCAGGCCCTTATGCTGATGTGATTACTACAACTACTCACAAGTCCCTCCGCGGTCCCCGCGGAGCAATAATCCTTGCAAGAGAGGAGCACTGCAAGTCCATAAACAAGGGTGTTTTCCCCGGTTCCCAGGGCGGTCCCCTGGACCACATAACAGCTGCAAAAGCAGTCTGCTTTCATAATGCAATGCAACCCGAGTTCGAGGAGTACGCCTCCCAGATTGTAAAGAACGCAAAAGCGCTCGCTGATGGACTGAAAGAGGAAGGTTTCCGCCTTGTTTCCGGGGGAACGGACAATCACCTGGTATTGGTGGACGTCAAGTCCAGGGGGCTCAACGGTAAAATTGCCCAGAATGCCCTGGAAAATGCCGGCATAATCTGCAACAAAAATACAATTCCCTATGATACGGAAAAGCCATTTGTGGGAAGCGGAATCCGCCTTGGCACTCCTGCAGCAACTACCCGCGGCATGAAGGAAAAAGAGATGAAGGTGGTTGCAGAGATGTTTTCAAGGGTGCTTGAGAATCCGGAAGATGAAGCCCTACAGTCTAAGGTAAAATCAGAAGTTGCAGAGTTCATGGGAAAGTTCCCTATCTATGGCGACCTTTAGGAAGAATCTTCCTTATTCTTCTCCCCACTTTCCTAATCGCAGTAACTACCGGTCCCCTCGGCACTTCCACAGGCTCTTCCAGGACACTGGCTATCCCCTGCATGTTTTTCGGAGGCCGCATAACTTCTCCTTTCATCTCTGCCTCCGCAGTCATGTTTCCCCCCCTATTGGATTTTAGCTCTTTTCCCATGGCTCTTATAAGGGAACCCAGCCTATTGCTTGCATTGCGGTTTTCAATTTTGTTTGGAGAATCCAGCTTTATTTTTTCTCTTAATACTACATCCTGTATTTCCCTTTTCATATCCGAGTTCTGAAAAAGGTGCATTATTGTTCCCACAGCAAAGTCCCACATTCCTTCGCTTGCATTGGAGAGCCCTACCAATGGTTTGAGGAAACTCCTCCTGGGCCTGTCCAGTTTCATTTCTGCCACCATAATTTTCACTGCATCTTCGCTTCTTTCCAGGAATTCAAATTCCCCTGCTTTCTCTGCATTTACCATGTAAGCAAATAGTTGCCTGAAGCTTTCTGAGTCTGCATACCGGGCCACAATTCTTGTTGCAGTTGCCCTGGCTTTCCCTGAAGGGTCGGCAATTGCGCATTTAACCAGGGCCCCACCACTTTCCCTGCTTACTCCCCCACCTTTTCTTGCCAGTATCTCTTCAACTGCAAACAGCGCTTTTTCCCTTATTTCCATCTCGTTGTCTACCTGATGTATGAAAACTCTTTCCTCTCCTAAAGTTTTTACGGAGTGCCTGTAATATGCCTTCCGCTTCCAGGCGTTTTCATGCCCAAGCAGGTGCATAAGCACATTTTCCACATCCAGCAGGCTGCCGGACTTTCCTATTGCTTCAATCATGGTTCCCCTTGCAAATTTGCCGACATTCTGGAAAACCAGTCCTTTCATTGCACCCCCCCCAATCTTGTCCTCGTTATACATTTTTGCAAGGCCTTGCACAGCTCCATCTCCGTTTTCTGCAATCATAAGGAGTATTCTGTTTTGTGCTTGTTCTACCGGACACCCATTCATATTTACAGTATATGGTTAATATTGTTTTTAAATATTACACATTAGCCCACATCTTTTCCAAAAACCTTTTTTAAGCCCCTAATTGCTAATTTCCCCATGATACTCAAAGGAAAATCAGTAGCGTCCAGCATACTTGATAAAGTGAAAGAGGGAGTAGAAGAGCTTGATTTCCAGCCGGGCTTAGCCATAGTGAGGGTGGGCGATGATCCTGCATCTGAGATTTATGTGGGCAAAAAGCTAAAGCGCGCGGCAGAAGTGGGCATAAAAGGCAAGGAATTCCACCTTCCTGCTGATTCCCGGGAAAAGGAGCTCCTAAGCCTGGTTGATGAGCTTAACCGGGACAGGGAGATGCACGGGATGATTGTGCAGCTCCCCCTCCCTGCCCACATGCGGGCAGATGCTGTGCTCCAGAGGATTTCCCCTGAAAAGGATGTAGATGGCCTCCACCCGGAAAACCTGGGCCTGCTTTTTTCTGGTTTTCCCCGCTTTGTTCCCGCTACCCCACAGGGGATAATGGAGCTCCTTTCTTATTATGAAACGGAAATTGAAGGCAGGAATGCAGTGGTGGTGGGAAGAAGCAGCATGGTGGGCAAGCCTGTTTCCGCCCTCCTGTTGAATGCTAATGCAACTGTTGAAATCTGCCATAGCAGGACAAGAGAGCTGAGTTCCCATACCCACAGGGCGGATATCCTTGTAGTTGCAGTGGGCAAGCCCAGATTGATAAAGGAGGATATGGTTCGTGAAGGCGCTACTGTAATAGATGTAGGGATAAACCGCACTGAGGGTAAGCTTGTGGGGGATGTTGATTTTGAGCCGCTGAAAGAGAAGGCAAGGGTTACTCCGGTTCCTGGAGGCGTAGGGCCCCTCACGGTTGCCTGCCTGATGAAGAATGTGCTGAAGGCTGCCCAGGGAAAAACGTAACCAGGATTATACTTCTATCCAGTCCCTTCCCTCCTTTTGGTACAGCCCCTTTGCCTCGCGCCTCTTTTTTACGTTAACAGCTTCCCCCACAAACAGGTAATGGTCCCCGGTCTTAATCACATCGGCGAGCCTGCATTCAATGCTCACAGGGGACTCCCCAACCAGAGCACAATCAATCTTCTCCCCCTTTTCTTTTGTAAGGCCACTCTCTGCAAATTTGTCTGTGTCCCTCCCGCTCCTGCTTCCACAGAGAAGCGCAGCCTCTTTCATATCAGGCGCAACCATATTAATCCCGAAGCACTCCCCCTCCTTAATCATTGAATAAGAATGCCGCGAATCTGTAAGCGAAACCCCGAAAAGCGGAGGGTCCCTGGAAAGTGGGAAGCACCATGCTGCAGTCATTATATTATCTTCGCCTCCCCTCCTGCTTGTAATCAGAACAATTCTCATTGGGTATAAAACTCTGTATATTTTTTCCATACTTTTTTCTAGCTCCCAATCCCTTAAATTTTTGCGGTAGTTCCAGTTTATGGAATCCGTTTTCACTAGTCCGTTTGTTTTTAAATCACATGTGTTCTATAAACCAGAAGAGTTGATTAATATGCAGTTTGCATGCAATGATATTGATTTGAATGAGGTTGCAAAATGCTCCCTTGGCCTTACAAAAGCAGAGTACAGGGTTTTCTGCAAATATCGGATGCTTAAGAAAAAGATTACTCTTGCAGAGCTTTCCAGCAAAACCGGGCTGGACCGCACCACTGTGCAAAAGGCATCGTTTAAGCTTGTGCAGAAAGGGCTTCTTTCGCGGTTCCAGCGCAACCGGGACAGGGGGGGCTATGAATATCTTTATGAAATAGAAAACAGGGAGAAGATACGTTCAAAGGTCAGGGAAATTGTGCGGAGCTGGTGGGAGCAGGTGGATGAGGCCCTAAAAGTTTGGTGAATATAATGGATGACCAGGAGCTTGAAAAAATCCGCAGGAAAAAAATGAAAGAATTGCTTGATGCAAAACAAAAGAAAGTAGTCGTCTATACTTCTCCTTCCTGCCCCTACTGCAACATGGTAAAACAATATCTCAATTCCAGAGATGTGAAGTTTGAAGAGGTGGATGTTTCCCTTTCCCCGGAAAAAGCACAGGAAATGCTAGGGAAGAGCGGCCGCATGGGAGTGCCCCAGTTAGATATAAACGGAAGGATAATTGTTGGCTTCAATCAGGCAGCCATAGCTGAGGCTCTTGCAGCCCAGTAGCCTCACAGCCAGTTGTCAAGTTTTTATTGTTTTCGCGCCCCAAAATCCACATGCGGAGGATAAGCGGAGTTGTGCTTCCAAATCGGTTCAGGATGGGGAGCAGGGACCTCAGGCATAGAACCCCGAGGGAGGACCTCTGCCTGCCCAGGACAATGCGCGAGCCACTACTCAGTTTCACGAGGCATACACTCAACAATTCCTTTTCTTCCCTGGTCGGTCTGCTTACCCTGCCCTTCCTGCCTGAAAAAGAAAAAAGCAAAACCATTTCCGGAATACTCGCCGATTATAAAAGCCTGAGAGCAGGAATCAGTTCCAGGAAAGAGGTACATCTCCAGATGAGGGCAGTGGCGGATATGCAGGAGTTTTTCCTGAATCTCCAGAGAAAATTCGTTCTTGATTCTGAAACCAGCGCTTTTGATTCCTCTGAAGAACGCCAGATGTTCTCAAGGCTGATAAATAAATCCAGGGTGCAGCTGGACAAGCTGATGGGTATACTGAATGGAGACCCCTACCGCCAGTTCCCTGAAAAGTTTTCCCTTTTCAGGCTGGTTGGGGATTTGATGCCCCAGGATGAGAAAGGCACGCGCCATCATGTATATCGGTGCCCTGATGACCAGCCGGTTTTCCTTTTTGCAGACCGGTTTGACACTGCCATGATACTTGAAAACTTTTTTTCCAATGCAGTAAGGGCGTGTGAGCGCAAGGGTGTTTTCCCTTTTGTTGAGGTTTTTGCATTTATTGTAGACGACCCTCCACAAATGGCAGAGATTACAATCCGGGATAAGGGCATAGGTTTCACTACAGAAGAGCTTATCCTGCTAAGAAACGGGAGGGGGTTTACCTCCAAGGAATCCATTGGCCAGGACCATGGCATAGGACTGGCACATTGCCGCTTTCTAATTGAGCAGCACTGCGGCAGGTTTGATATCTCTTCCAGGAAAGGCGATGGTACGGACATAATATTTACCCTCCCTGCGCATGCTGCTGATGAATAGATGGTGGGCACCCTGATTTGCAGTCCACTCCCCGCACGGAGCCAAAGCCATCAGCTCCACCTCCGGTCTTCCAAGCATGGTGCAAAGCACTTATGGCTGCTCCTTCCGGTCTGGCCAGGTTCGTGCGGAGCTACCATCCTGGAAGGGAAGACTTCAGCGCCTAGGACAAAGGACGCACGAAGAACGAACCACTCTTCAGGTTTTCGACCCGCCTAAAGGGGATTTGCGGAATGGGGACCCCTAACTCCCATCTAGCCCACCAATAGTATTAGTGTTCATGTAGTTTAAAAAGTTTACTAAAATTACCTGTATCTTGCCCTTTTTTCAATTTCCCCAACTTTTCCGATTACCTTTTCCGCTTCAGGCATTTCCCTGTACCCTGCAAGAAATGCTTCCTCTGTTTTTATTGCCCTGAGCATGGTAATCACGTCATCTGCCCTTCCCTCTGTTTTTCTGGAAAATGAGCCCAGCCCAAAATCTATTACATGGAGTTTCTCTTTTTCCACAAGCAGGTTATAGGGGGTAAAATCCCCATGGAGGATTCCTGCAGAGTGCAGTTTTGCCAGCACCCTTCCTGCTTTTTCCATTTCTTTTTTGTTTTCCCCAAGCTTCCTTCCCTCCACCCTGGTCATCACAATATAGTCTCTGCCCACTTCGTAAACTACTGGGCAGGAAACCCCTGCTTTTTTTGCCTTGTGCAGCAACCTGGCTTCCCTCCTGGTCCTCCCCTCCCTTATCCTTTCATTCAGTTCTTCTATCCTGTATCCCTTTTTCCTCCTTTCTTTCTTCAGCATTTTCCTTCCCAGGAATTCGGTTTCCAGCACAACTGCTTCTGCACCCTTCATTTTTCACACCATAAAGAAGAAGAGCAGCACAATCGCCCCGAATCCCATGTACACGAGTGAGTTCCAGGCAAGCACTTTGCTTCCGTCCAGCGGGAATACCGGGATCATATTGAAGAGTGCAAGGAAAGTGTTTATCCAGGCTATTGATGACCACATCTCAACCCCGCCCATTGTATCCATCATTGCCGGGCCGAAAACAAGGTAAGCGACAATCGCAATTGTTGCGATAAGCATATTCGTGGCAGGGCCGGCAAGGGAGATTATTCCGTTTTCCCTTTTGCTTATTCTTTTACCGGGGCTTCCTATGTATACCGCACCCGGTGCAATGAACATCAGTTTGGTAGGTATTATTGCGAGCAGGAACATGAACCCAAGCCCCTGCAGCCACATCCTGAATTGTGCATAATACCCGAATTTTATTGCAGTGAATTTGTGGGCAAGCTCATGCAGTATGAATCCGCTCCCCAGTGCAACAAGGAAAAACCCGGAGAGTTTCATGAATTCCGGAAGGTTATCCGGCACTTCCAGGATTCCCACCTGGTTTATGGCAAGGGCAAGGGAGATTGCAACAACTGAGATGAGGATTTCCTTCGCTTCCTGGTTGCTTATGCTTATCATCGCATCACTTCTCCCTTGTTTTCGTAGAGCAGCTTTACCTGGGGAAGAGTAAACAACCCTTCATATCTCTCAACCACTCCTACTGCTTCCCTGCCCCGGGAAAGCTTTACCTTTACCTCTTTACCCTTCCTGCAGTTTTCCATTGCAATCCCTGTAAATCCGAAGAATTGGGAGATTGCCCCTCTGACAACCTGCACCCTGTCCCCTTTTCTTACTCCTCTCAAATAGGGATACAGCAGCACAAAAAGCAGGGATGCTCCAAAGGATGCTGCAAGCATTTTTGCAAGAACCAGCAGGTCACCCATACCAGGAACCAGGGCAAATACAAGGAGGGAGAGGGCGCAAAGCCCGACAATCATCTTGAGCCCTTCAACTGCCAGCATTATCTATACATCTCCTCAAACTGGTCCTTGAATTTTTCCACGCTTTTAACATCGCGCTCCCCGACTCTTGTTTTTATTTTTTCAAGTGCTGCCTTGAATTCCTCCGGACCAACTTCTTTTTTGTTTCGCCTGATGGCCATCATCCCCGCTTCCCTGCAGATATTCTCTATATCTGCACCGGAGTATTGCTTGGTTGATGTGGCCAGGTTTTTCAGGCTGACATTCTTCAGGGGCATCTTGCTCGTATGCACTTTGAATATCTCTTCCCTTGCTTTTTCATCGGGCAGGCCTATTTCCACCACACGGTCAAACCTTCCTGCCCTGAGCAGCGCCTTGTCCAGCATGTCCGGCCGATTTGTTGCGGCAATCACCACGACTTTTTTCATAGCCTTTAGCCCGTCCATCTCGCTGAGGATGGTGTCTACAACTCTTTCGCTTACTACGGCACCTCCCCCTTCTCCGTGCCCCCTTGCCGGAGCGATTGCGTCTATCTCGTCTATGAACAGGATGCAGGGTGCCGCCTGTCTCGCTTTCCTGAAAAATTCTCTTGTTATTTTTTCACTTTCCCCAACCCATTTGGAGAATATCTCCGGCCCGTTTATTGCAATGAAGTTTGCTTCTGTTTCCGTAGCTATTGCTTTTGCCAGAAGGGTTTTTCCTGTTCCCGGCGCCCCATACATCAGCACCCCTCTTATTGGGCGTATTCCCATTTTTGCAAAAATGTCCGGAGATTTCAGGGGAAGCTCTACAAGCTCCCTCAGCTCTTTTTTCACGTTTTCCAGGCCCCCCACCTGCTCCCAGCGGATGTTTGGCTTTTCTACGAATACTTCTCTCAGCGCAGAAGGGGTAATTCCTTTCATCGCATCAAAGAAGTCTTCCCTGGTAACTGAAATGTTGTCCAGCACATCATCAGGTATTTCATCTTCATCCAGGTCTATTTTTCTCTTGTTCATTTCGTGTATAAGTCTCCGCAGGGCCCTTATTGCCGCCTCCTTTGTCAGGGATGAGATGTCTGCCCCGGTATATCCATGGGTAAGCCCGGCAACCTCTTTCACAAGCCTTTCCCTGGATTTGTCGTCTTTTCCGATGGGCATGTTCCTTGTGTGTATCCTCATGATTTCTTTCCTTTCTTCCCGGTCGGGCACACCAAATTCTATTTCCCGGTCAAACCTGCCCGGCCTCCTGAGTGCCTCATCCACGGAATCCGGCCTGTTCGTGGCTGCTACAACAATCACTTCCCCCC
>JBKHJL010000046.1:0-5335 GCA_046538155.1 Candidatus Micrarchaeia archaeon | reverse complement strand
CCTGTATTCCTCCTTAATTTTCATGTCGTCTTCTTCCGAAGCCAGGGTTTCGTATATTTCCGCAACTTCAAATTCCGGCCCTGTTTCCAGTATCTTATTAAGCAGGTATCCCACTTCTTTCAGCATTTTATTGTATTCTTTTGTTCTTTCCCCCTTCTTTTTTGTCCAGTTCCTGGTGCCTTTTTTCCACGGCGCCCCCTCAACGAAAACCACTTTTTTCATTTTCTTTCCCCTGACAGGTTGGGTTTTTTCCATAAGCTCCTTCAGTTGCTGGAGCATTTTTGCTTCCTTCTTTACCCTGTGCAGGGCTTTTTTCTCTCTCTGCTTCATCTTTCCGGTTGCATTATCCAGCCGTTTTTGCACATTCATTTTTTTCTCCCCGAGCTCCTCCAGGCCTTTGTTTATGCGCTCCAGGGCTCCCTGTTTTTCTGTAGCTGTTGCCCCCTTTGCCCAGAGGCGCAGGTGTATCTCCATGATGTTTTTCTTCAGCCCGGAGAGGGTTTTTCTCCATTGTTTTTCCGGCCCCCCTCCCCCGCCTGCAATATCATTAACCCCTATCCCTATAATTGCCCCTTCATAGTTTCCCGCGACAATCTTTCCCACGGTGTCTATGGCCCTTCCCTTTATTTTCTGCCTCCCCAGCATCCCCTTTGTGGTATTGCTCCCCCTGCCCATATTTTTGAATTTAACTTTTCCACCTGTTTGTTCTGTTATATGTGTTCCGATATCCGTATCGTCCCACCTTCCCCTTTCCACCATTGAGTCTCCGGCATATGCCCAGCGGTTTATTTTCCCGGGAACCATGTTCACATCTCCCATTCCTTCCTGCCCCAGTTACTTACTTTTCTCTTGTTTTTATTCCTATCTTTTCACACATCTTTTCAAGCGGGCAGCCCCGGCACACAGGTTTTACTCTGCAGTGCTCCTGCGCATGCTTCACAACCAGTGCATGGTATTCATTGTATAATGCCGCATCCCCTGGAAGGTTTTCCTCAAATACTTTCTTCAGTTCTTCGTATTCCACGTTTTTGGGGCAAATCCCCAGCCTGCTGAATATCCTTTTTGTGTATGCGTCAATCATGAATTCCGGCTTTCCCCAGGCATAGAGGAGCATTGAATCAACTGTTTCCGGGCCCAGCCCCCATACTTCCAGCATTCTTTCCCGCACAGGCGGCCCATCATATTTGAGGAATTCCCTGAGCTTTTTTGCCTTCATATTATAATACCGGGCAGGCCTTATCAGCCCTGCAAGCTCCTTTTCCCTGAGCCCCCCCATCTTTTCCCTGTCCAGCGCCCCCGCTTCCCTTAAATTATCCAGTGCTTTTTTTGCGTTTTGCCATGAAGTGTTCTGTGTGAGGATTGCCCCCACTTCTATTTCAAACCTTTCTTCCGGAGTCCTCTTTCTTTTCTTGAACGAGCTGGAGTAAACATTGTTTATCGGCCACCATCCCTGTTCGCCATATTCTTCCAGAAGCATCCGGTATATTTCCATCATCCTGTTTTCCGCCATGTTTGTACCCTGCACTATTCAGCCATATACATTACATATTCCTTGCGCAAAACCCTAAACCCAGAACCCCAAACATTTTATCATTCCAATAAGGAAAGCACCTGCTTTTCCAGCCCGGCCGGACATTTTTTCAGGTAGGAGCCCATCTTTTTTTTGTCAATTCTTTTTTTTATCTCTTCCAGCGTCTCCTGCTGCAACGGCTCCTTAAAATAGACAAAATCAATAAGTGTTTTTTCTACATCAGATACTGCAATCCAATAATCAAAATATTTTTTCATTTCAAACCCAAAAAACATCTTCCTGCTGATTCTCCTTACAATGATTTTCCCCCCCAGCATCTGGTGTACTCCCCCCCTGACTTTCAGGGGCGTGATGAGAATAGTGTTGGTTTCCTGGTCCCAGAGCCCCAGCACGGAAAGTGCATCCTGCAGGCCGTGATAGGATGGGCGATAGGCAAATCCCGCAAGCATAGGGTCCGACCCAAAAGTATATGTTCCCTTTTTAATTCGCCTTATTTCCCCTTTCCTGAGCAGATGGTTCAGGAAGAGATAGACATACTCCCTGCTTGCGCCCAGGGAGGAAAGGAACAGCCGTGCATCATTGGTTGTGAATACAGGGACACCGTAAAAATGCTCCCTGAATTTTTTCACATACTTCATTTTATCCTCTCCAATGCCTTTACCATTTCCCTGAAGTCCGGCGCCATGCCAACATAAACAAGTGCCCGCAGGTTTTTTTCGTCTGCAGGAGGCCCGAGCCTGTTCAGGAATCCGGAAATACCCCGGATTTTCCCTTCCTGCTGTCCCAGGAAATAAACATCGTATATATCCCTTATGAACCGCCTGTTCAGGTACGCCTCCATTTTTTCTTTTATGAGCTCTTCCCTGGGCAGGGAATAAATATCCATTTTTGTTCCATCTGCCTTTTCATATTGCCTGAGCACTTTTTTGGAAGGGAAGCCCTTGCTTATTTCAAGTTTCACTTCCGTATTCCTGTTTTGTATTTTTGCAAAAACCACATGGGGCGCTTTTTTGTATTTTCCCAGCACGAGCCCCCTGCTCTCCAGTTCCCTGGCCAGCTTTTCCCTAAACTCTTCAGTAAGGCTGCCATAGAAGTCCAGGTCTTCCGAAAACCTCCTTCCCCCATAGCATCTCCATATTGCTGTGCCCCCGTGCAGAACCGGCTCATTCCCTGCACAGAGCGAGTAGAGTACCTCAACTACCTCGTCCTGCAGAAGCGCAAGTTCCAGGTGCGCCCTTTTTTTCAGCTTTTTTGCAATTGGTATTTCCATGAAATATTGATTAAACCAAACTTATAAAAAACTATATGTTAGGTTAATTCATAATTTGCAACCCGCAACTTACAGTATCCAATTTCATTTGGGAACTTTTATAGATAGTTCTTACGAAAAAGCGTAAGCTTTTCCTACCATCTCTTACGGAGAAACGTAAGTTTAAATGTACAGTAGTGCTTAGCAATCCACCATCCCCGAAGAACAAGCTGATAAATAATTATTTTGATTCAAGGAAGCTGACTCCGGTTTCGGGTTTTGCTTGTTTCCGGAACCCGCAACTCTTATATAATTTGCATAATTTCTATATTATAGGTGTGTTTATGCGCGCAGGACTGATATCCCCCCATGAGGAGGAAAAGCTTTTCCGGAAACTCTACAAGTATTATAGCGAATTATATCCAAAGGCAGGCTTCAAAAAAGAGAGGAGGAAGCTCACTCCCCGGCAGATAGGCATGATACAGTATACCTACCCCGGGGAAGAGGCAAAAGCAACCTTTGCAGACAAGGCAAGGGAGATTTCCAGCGCACTTGAGTATGGGTATGATACCCCGATAATCGTCCTGAAGGCGGGAAACAGGATGTTCCTGCTTGACGGCCACCGCAGGGTAAAGGTTGCATGGAAAAAGAAGAAGGGCTGGGATGCCCTGCTGGTTTCCACGGACAAGAAAGGCATGGAATTTGGAATAGAGAGGATGGTTGAGGGGAAAGTGGCGGAGTTATGGAAGTAGTCCGTCAATATGCTACTATGCTATCCGTTTATAGGCGAAAAGATTCATGCGTAATATAAACGTTTGTTTAGGTATACTGGAAGGCTTTATAAATGTTACGCTGAACACTGTTCTTGAACCGGGGTAGAGAGTTCTCCATCCCGGTCTGCCCGGGGCAGTTGCCCCTGGTGTTTGGGGCCAAAATACAGCCGCCGTTAATATTACTTCGGTGGCCCCAATGCTGGCGGCTGAAAAACAGGTGAAAATGTGAAAGGAATAAACCTGAAGAAAATCGGAGCGATTGTAGCTGGCGCCACTATTTTAGCCAGCTCAGTTGCATTTGCCGGCGGTCTGAAGTACCAGAACACCGAGCTTGTAAACGAGAACGGTGAGCCTCTCGCGAAAGTCGTGATCGGCGCAAACTCCGTTGCAAGCGATGGTGTAGCGGCAGCCCTTATTTCCAACAAGATGGCAAATGAGGCATACAAGTCCACTACCCTGACCGCTGAGGTTGTAGGCGAAGCCACCTGTACTGGCGGAGCCGAGGCAGAAGGAACCTGCGACATTGTTGAAGGTTCTGAGACTGTGACCCTTGAGGTTACCGTACCCGGAGCAGGAGCAGAGGGAGTACACTCCTTTACAACTGCAATCGGAGACTACGTGGACAGGGAGCTCCAGAACAGGTGGACAGTAGCTGATGATTCAGACGAAGGATACAATGACTTCTCTGGATTTGATGACATAGACTCAAACCCGTTCCAGGACACCCTTGGAAACGCAATGCAGAGCTCTGACTTTGACAAGACAGACCTGAACCAGGTTGCAATGTACGACATTGGTGCAAACAACTTCGGAGTGTTCAAGGATGTGACCATCAAGGACACCAAGGCAGGAAAGGAGTACACCGAGAAGCAGGACTTCTGGATGCACGGCAACACCAACTGGGATGACGGAGACGAGGAAGTGTATGGACAGGTTGACTTTACAGCATACACCGCACTGCTGGACTCCACCGGAGATTACGGACTTCCGGTATGCCCCGGAGACACTGATGAGGACTGGCTTGCCTGTGAAGGAACACTTGATGCGCTCCCGGCCCACAAGGTTTTCCTCAACTTCATGGGTGAAGACTGGGTAGTTTCCGAGGTTGAGAACATCGGAGGAGAGGCACAGACACCCTTTGAGGATGAGCAGGTCTATGAGATTGACGGCGCAAGAGTAAGCCTTGCAAGGGAATCTGTTTCCGGAATCATCAACGTTGGGGAAATCATGGAAGCGCCCTCCGGCTACAAGGTAAGGCTCGACGATATTTCACGTGAGGTAGGTACGTCCAACGCCCACCCGGCAATTATTACTGTTCTTGATGCAAACGACAATGAGATTTGCCAGGACCAGGTATGGCCGGGAGAGACCAAGGACGACCTCTGTGAAGAGCCCACTGATGTAAAGCTCCACGTCTACCAGACTGCACCTGGTCTTAACTTCATCGCGAAGTGGGCCGAGATGGCAATCTACAAGGACGAGATTGAGCTTGAGTCTGGCGAGGAATTCCTTGACGACTCCAACACCGAATGGGAAGTTACTCTTGGATGGACCAACAAGGACAACTCCTCCTCACCCCAGTACTGGAGAAACATCATTCTCTGGAACTATGATGAGATGGAGGACATGGACGCAGGAGATGTTTACCCTGTAACCGATGTTGAGCACGAGGGCAACAGCTATGAGAAGTACGACCTCACCTACAACGGAATTGATGATGAGGATGTAGAGTACGATGACCTCAAGTTCAAGGTCAAGACTCCTTCCTCCACCAAGACCTGG